>JAGHST010000006.1 GCA_018065695.1 Candidatus Cacconaster caballi
TTACCATTCCGAACAGAGAAGTTAAGCTCACCAGCGCCGATGGTACTGCTACACCAAGTGGAAGAGTAGGTTGCCGCCACCTTTGAGCCCTGGGCTAAAAATAGCCTGGGGCTTTTTTTATCCCATAAAAGGGCTCAAAGCTGGCGGCAGGGCCGCCGCTTATTTATGATGGGGCTCTGCCCCAAACCCCGCGTCGCTTTGCGACGGGCGGCAGAAGCCGCCTTTATGTTGCGTCAGCAACATACGGGAGCAAGGAGCCGCGGGGGGTATACAGGGCCGGGGCTTTTTTTGTGCATAGTCGACAATAAGGAAACGCGCATTGGCTCCCGAAAAGGTGGCCACGCAGGCTGCAAGATTGTTCAATTTTCAGAGATAGCGAATATTTTGCTTTAAACGACACATCGATCCGGTCCGGACGAGATATTTTTGCAGAAAAAACAATGGAGACCGGAAATTTTGAGATTGCACTCAGGGCACTTGCAACGAACAGGGTGAGGACATCGTTGACAGTGGCTATCATAGCCGTGGGCATTATGTCTCTGGTATCAATTCAGACAGCGCTAGAAATTATGACAGACAAAGTTGTTGGAAGTTATTCCCGAATGGGCGCAGCAATGTTCACAGTCTCGTCAAAGGAAGAGTGTGCACCGATATCCCTGCGCGAGGCCCGACGTTTCAAGGAGGAAATGCTTAAGGCAGAACCTCTGGCATCCGTCTCGGTCAGCGTCGTTCGCAGGGTGGCCGTGCAGGCCAAGTACGGCGCCCGTGTTACAGACCCTCTGGTTTCAATTGTGGAAGCTGATGAAAACTATCTCCTATGCAATTCGGGCGAGATGGGAGAGGGAAGGCTGTTCAGCCGCAGCGAGTTTGAATCCCGTTCTGCGACAGCCGTCATAGGTGACAACATCTGCAGAAAGTTGTTTCCGGATGGCAATCCCGTGGGCCGGACCGTGACGGCCGGAGGAGGACATTACAGGGTTGTGGGCCGGATTGCGAAGCAGGGCTCCCTGCTTGGCACCGGTTTGGACAACAGTATCATTATCCCGATAAGCGCTGACGGAGACTTCTGTCTGACTGTCCGTCTGCCTCAGACGGATGAAGGAGGTGCATCTCACGCGGCCGCTGCTGCCAGGTCGCTGATGCGGGCTGTGCGCCGCACACCTGCCGCTGCAGCGGACGATTTTCTTATAACGAAGGCCGATTCGCTTCAGGACAATCTGGATTCCGTCAAGTCGAAACTCTCCCTGGCTGCACTGGTGATAGGTCTTATCACACTTCTGGGCTCGTCGGTTGGCCTTATGAATATTATGCTTGTTGCAGTGAAGGAACGCACACGTGAGATAGGAATACGCAAAGCTCTTGGGGCAAGGCACTCCGTCATTAACCGCCAGTTCCTCTCTGAAGCCGTAGTCATAGGCCAGATAGGCGGAGTTGCCGGAACGGTTCTTGGCATACTGCTGGGCAATCTTGTGGCAATAGTGATGGAGGGCCGCCTGACAATCCCGTGGAACTGGGTGGCCCTATCAGTTGTTATATGTCTGTGTGTCAGTGTTCTTTCCGGAGTTGTGCCCTCCCGTAGGGCGGCTGCCCTCGACCCGATAGAAGCCTTGCGCAGAGAGTGACTATATGACTTCTATCCCGGTGGCCTGAAGCCATCCCTGCCTTCCGTCGGCAATCTCGATCTTCGTCCATTCTCCGACATTGTCAAGTATGCGGACAGCAGTGCCTTCGTGAAGCACGAAGATGGATTTGCCGTTTTCGGCCGGTGAACTCTTGACGGAAGACACCGGAGCCGTCACTACAGCGCGGTCGGTGCGTGTCAGATCCTTGCGGCCGGCCAGAGAGAAGCAGAATGTGCTGATGACCAGTACTGCGGCTACACAAGCCGTTATGAATGACACTTTTCTGAGAGTTACGGAGTCTGCCCTGCGCAATATCAGAAGCAGAACGAGAACCACAGCGAGCAGTCCGATTGAAATCCACGCCCAACCGTCTGCAGAAACCCCGTGGCGGACTTTGCTGAGCCATCCTGCGAGCACAAATTCGGGGACGCTCTCTATCTTGTCGAGAGTCAGCTGTCGGGCTATTGCGAGGTTGTTGGCGGCGTCTTCGTGTGACGGGTCAATCTTGAGGGCCTTCTCGAAGTAGAGGATGGCGTGAGGTGTATCTCCGCTCTTGAAGTAGGCACATCCGGTATTGTAGAAAAGGTCTGCACTGACAAGGCCGCTGTCGGCTATAGTCTTGTAGAGGGAGATGGCACTCTGCCACTGGCCCTGTCCGAAAGCTTCGTTGCCTTTGTCCCAAAGGCCTTCGACTCCTGCATTGTCCCCGGCGAAAGAGGATATGGTCAGAAGAAGAGCAATGAGTGTCGCAACCTCTTTTCTCGCGGATTTACGTGGATTTCTGCTTTTCACCTGATTTTCGATTTGAGATATTACGCGTATTGCTTCGTTGTATTCATTTTCCATCTGTATCTGCTCACTGTCAGGAGAATAGCGTGCGAACTCACATTTATCGACAAGTGACAGGAAGGCTTCTGCGGTGTTTTCCGATACATTGTTGCCGCATAGAGCCTCGCGGATGGAATCTTTCGACAAGTCGGCTGAGGCTATGAACAGTTTGGAGGAGACGTATGAAAGCAGCGCTTTGTGAAGCTCCTCGTAATATGCTCCGCTCAAGTTTTTGTGGAGATACTCTTCGGCAAGTTTCAGACGGCCGCGTGCCATCTTGTTGGCCCGGCGGTTGCGGCTGCCTTCCACGTCCGCGCGACGGGCGCCGAACATCTTCACCAGGTAGTCAGCAACTAAGAACAGCAAGGCCAGAAGTGCGGCAAGCAGGTAGAATCTGCCTGAGCCGGCGAAGAATTTTCCGTTTTCCTTCAAATCCGGAGCATTCAGGGAGATATATCGTATGTCTTCCGCCAGATTCTTGACGCCCTGACGGTTGATACCGCTGCTGACCACTCCTCCGTTATCCACTTCCTCTCCTTTTTCAATATTGAATTTTATCTCACCGCTCGATACGGTTTCATATCTGCCGGTAGAAATATTGTAGAAAGAATACTGGATGGAAGGTATCGTGAATTCTCCGTGGCTTCGCGGTATGAATGGGAATTCGAAAGTCTTGGAGCCTGTTGTCCCGTCGGATGAGACTTTGTCGGTGCTCTTGACGTCGTAAACCTCGAAGTCGGACGGAAATTCCACCGTCGGAGCCTCAAGCATCGCTATGTTGCCCTTTCCCGAGATGGTGATGACAAGGGAAGCGGCTTCATTGGACTTCAGGCTGTTTTTGCTCGGTTTGGCGGTAAGCGAGAAATTGCCCACACCGCCTCCGAAAGATGCCGGTGCGCCTGAAGGCAGTTCCCTGACGTGGATTGTCACAGGTGACGTGGCGATACGCTTGCGGACTGTCTGGTATGAATCGAAGAAATCGTCGAAAATCGAGCGCATTCCGTTGCCTGCACCTCTGATGCGGAGTTGGCAGACCATTTCCGCAGGGTCTATAGTCAAATCTCCGCTCTGTTGCGGAGTCAACATATACTGGCGAAGAAGAGCGCTGTTGTAGATTGTGCCGTCTACGTTCTCGCGGTTGAATTCGAGATTCTGCACCGATACGGTCTCTTTGCTCCAAAATCCGTTGAAGGTAGGGAAGCGGATATCTTCGAAAGCCGAAATATCGACTCGTGTGTAGATTTTGAGGGTAGCCAGTACCGGCTCGCCTTTTACCACGTTGGTCTTGCTTACCGACATCTTGAGAAATATATCGCTGCCGGATACGGTGCCGGTGACCGACGGATCGCTCTGATTCCCGTTCTGCGCTGCGGACTGTGAGCCGGAACTGCCTGCGCTTCGGTTTCCTCCCTGCTGCCCGGCTGAGACTGCGGCCTGCTGCTGCGATTTGACCACTTCAATCGAGAAACCGTCGGAGCGGCATTCCTTCTTTTCTATTTTTGCCGAGGCTCCCGGAAGCGAAAAAGTGCCTTCTCCTTTCGGCTGGAGAAGGTAAGTTACCGTTTCCTGGTGGACTGAAGTGCGTTTGCCGTTGACTATACTGGTGCTTGACATATAACCTGTCTGCGGACCCCACACAATGTCGAAGTCTGCGGTTCCAGGCCAGTTGAAATCCGTCATCTTGCCGTCTGCGGTAAATACGACACGGAAAGTTTCATCCTGGGAAACCACTCTCGGTGCATCCACTGAAAGTGAGTTCTGAGCGGTGCAAACATATGCGCCCAATAGCATTAGGAATGAGAGAAAACGTTTCATATATGTTCGTTGCGGTCTTTTACCAATTCTTTTCTTTCTGTTTTGACTGGAGTTTGAGGGCCTTCTCCCTGTTTACTTTGTCCTGAGTCTCCTTCTCCTGGGCCTGAATAGCCTGCAACATCTGCTGGGCTGCCTGAGGGCTTATCTTCGGCTGCTGTCCTCCGTCCTTCCGGTCCTGCTGGTTCTGCTGGTTCTGCTGATCCTGCTGGTCCTTGTCGTTTTGATTGTCGTCTTTGTTCTGGTCTTTGTTCTGGTCCTGGTCCTGGTTCTGGTCCTGATTCTGATTCTGATTCTGATCCTGATTCTGATCCTGATTCTGATTCTGCTGCTCATTTTCGAGCATCTTCTGGGCGTAGGCCAGATTGGTTTTGGTGTCCATATCGTCAGGATTGCGGCGCAGAGCGTTCTTGTATGCATCTATCGCCCCTTGCCAGTTGCGCTGCCTGAGCATCGAGTTTCCTGCATTGTGATAGCTGTCAGCCCCGTACTTCGTTGATGCAAGGGAATCCGAGGCCTGTTTGAAATATTTGTCCGCTTCGGTGAAATTCTCCAATCTGTAGTAGGTGTTGCCCAGATTGTATGCAGCTGCAGCGGAAGTACTGTCTGCAAGCAGGGCTTTCTTGTAGTCTATTTCGGCCTGTTCGTAGCGCGACTTGCGGAAATCACGGTTGCCCCGGCGCACATTTTTGCGCTCGCTTTGCGCAAGGCAAACAGCGCAGGTACAAAGTATCAATATGGTTGTAAAAAGAAATCTCTTCATACTCAATCCTTGAAAAGTCTCCTTTTCGCTCTTGTCTCAGGAACTGCCGCTTCAAGTATCAGGAAGAAAAGAGCGATTGCAAAAAAGTACATATACTGTTCGTCAAAGTCTTCGAATACGACAGACTGGAACTGCTCCTTGTCGAGTTGGCGTATGTCGTCGATGATAGGGTTCAGTCCGAATTCACTGTTGCCGGCCCTTACATATTTGCCGTTGCCTATGCCTGCTATCTCCCCAAGGATGCCTTCGTCAAGGCGGCTCACCACTATTTCTCCATTGGAGTCCTTCATAAGTTCTCCGCCGAGAGGAATCGGTTTGCCTTGTGGCGAGCCCACGCCAATCGTGTAGATGCGGATGCCGGCCTGAGCTACGTTTCTGGCCGCTTCAATCACGTCGCCTTCGTGGTCTTCACCGTCCGTTATCAGAATGATTGCCCTTGAGCGTTCGCTTTGCAGGCTGAAACTGCGTGCCGCAGAAGTGAGGGCATCGGCCAGAGCTGTGCCCTGTACCGGCACGGAGCCTGTGTTTATGCTGTTAAGGAATATCTTTGCCGATACATAGTCAGCCGTAATCGGCAGTTGGACAAACGATTGGCCCGCAAAAACTATCAGGCCTATCCTGTCTCCGTGAAGCTTGTCCACGAGCCGTGCAATGGCAAGTTTGGACCGCTCCAGACGGTTAGGGGAGTAGTCTTCCGCCAGCATCGAATTGGAAACGTCTAGTGCAATCATCACTTCAATGCCGCGACTCTCGTGCTCTTTTAGCCGGGCTCCCATCTGAGGCCTGCATAGACCTATTACGAAAAACAGCCAGGCTGCGGAGAGAAGGCTTATCTTCAGCCATCCTTTGCCGGTAGAGGCCGCAGGCATCAGTTCCGCTATGAGCTGCGGGTCTCCCAGACGTGCTATCCTGCGCCTGCGCGCTTTCAAATAGAGCGCATAGAAGACAAACAGAAGCGGAATTATCAGTAGAAGAAGGAGGTAATCTCCCTGTGCAAGCTGGATCATATTACGGCAACCTCCTTATTGCAAATCTCATTACAAGTTCGAGAATCAGTGCGGCAAGGGCAATGAGAGCGTACCTCATGAAAAGCTCCGAATAGACAGGGAAACTGTCCACCGAAGTCCTTGTCTTCTCCATTTCGTTTATCTCGGAGTATATCTCCATAAGTTTCGTGTTGTCGGTGGCGCGGAAGTACTTGCCCCCGGTGTCGGAGGCTATCTCCTGCAGAAGGGGCTCGTCTATTTCCACCTTCATATTCTGCAGTTGTATGCCCCAAGGAGTCATTACCGGATACGGAGCCTCTCCCATTGCACCTACACCTATAGTATAAACCCTTATGTCGTAGGTCTTTGCAATCTCTGCTGCGGTGACTGGCGCAATCTCGCCGCAATTGTTGACACCGTCGGTGAGAAGTATCACCACCTTGCTCTTGGCATCTGAGTCCTTGAGTCTGGCAACTGCAGTGGCGAGACCATTGCCGATGGCTGTGCCGTCATCTATGAGGCCTGTTTCTATCTCCTTCATCAGGTTGATGAGGGTGACGCGGTCTGTGGTCAGAGGCGACTGAGTATAACTTTCCCCTGCGAACACCACTATGCCGATGCGGTCCGAAGGCCTGCTTGCAACGAATTCGATGGCAATGTCCTTTGCCGCCCCGATGCGGTCAGGATTGAAATCCCTCGCAAGCATTGAGGTGGAGACGTCCATTGCAAGAACGATGTCTATGCCTTCGGTGTCTGTCTTTTCAAACTGCTCGGAACTTCTCGGACGGGCTGTCGCAACTATGATAGCAGCCACAGCCACCATTCTAAGTATGAAAGGGATGTGTCGTGCGATGCGTTTTGCCGCACCTGCCTTGTTTGTCCAAGGCGTGGCGTTCGATACTCTCAGATACGGAGTCCTGCCGCGCAGTTCCCTCCAGATGTAGAGCGCTGCGAGCGGAATCAGGAGCAGTTCGAGCCAGAGAAGATATGGATATTCGAAAAACACTGTCTAACCCTCCTTGTTTTCAGTTTCCATTTGTTGCATAAACGTTTCGTTGACAAAACGGACGGCCGTAGGGATGGCATTTTCGTTTTCCTCGGCGGAGGCGTCGTGCTTTGCAAACTTGACGAAGTCCGCCGTGGAGAAGAGTTCCTTGACCTTCATCAGAAGTTCGGGACTGATGTCCCTGCCCTCAAGGTCTGCGAAAATTTCATTTGAAGTCTTCTCAAGTGCTGCGATGCCGTAGCGTTCGGCCATATACTGCCTGAGCGTGTCGGTGATGCCGGTATAGAACTGCTTCTGCCTGCCGTTCTGCCAGAGTTTCTGGGCGCGTATCTTCTCAAGGGCGCGGAGAGCCGCAATGTGAGGAGGGTCCTTAACAACCGGCTTGCCGAAGAATGAGAGATTCTCGCGTCGGAGCCTTATCCAGCGGACGACGACAAAAACAATGGCCGAAACCAGCACAAGAAGGCCGAGCCAAGGCGCTATTTCCTTGAATGTCAATGGATATTTTATCTGCCCCTTTATGTCTCCCGGTTCAAAACCTGCCGTATCGACTGGGATGGTGTTGACCTCCAGGACGGGACCGTCATAGAAGATGGTATCGACACTGCCGTTTTCCCTCTGCAATGCTACGATTACAGGCGGAAGGAAAAAGCTCCCGCTGTCGAAACAGGTCAGGACGCTGCTTCCGCGGACGTTCATAATTCCTTTCTTGACGGAAATGGTGTCGAAGTGAAAAGGCGATATCGTCTCTACTCCCGGAGCGGGTTCGGATTCGGGCTTTTCTACGTAGAATTCTTCTCCCTGCTTGAGTTTGAGATCGAGTATCCATTCTATCTGATCGCCGATGAGTATGGTGTCGCGGCTCAGCCGTGTGGCCGGCTGCCCTTCCTGCGCGTACGTAGCCGCAGTGCAGAGAGCCAGAGCCAATATGGTTGCAAATAATCTCTTCATTTTTTACGCTCTGCTTTTGAAGAACGAAATCAACTGTTTGACATAGTCCTGCTCTGTGCTGATGCTGACAAAGTCGATGCTGTATTTGCGAAGCATCGAGGTGGCAAGGGAGAGGGCTTGTGAATTCCACACACGGTAGTCGCTGCGGACTTTCGCGGAGGATGTGTCCACCCATACGCTGCGGCCTGTCTCGGCATCCTGCACTTTCACCAGTCCTACGTCCGGAATCTCCATCTCGCGATTGTCGTAGATGCGGATGACGGACATGTCGTGCCGTCCTGCAGCAATTCTGAGAGCGCCTTCGTAGCGCGGGACACCGTCAGCGGAGGCATCCATCAAATCGGAGAGCAGGAATGCCGTGCAACGCTTCTTGAGTGCATTGGTGAGGTATTCGAGAGCCATCCCTATGTCGGTGCCTTTCTCCTGAGGCTCGAATTCTACCAGCTCGCGAATGATGTGAAGAAGGTGTGAACGTCCCTTCTTAGGCGGAATGAATTTCTCGACCCTGCTGCTGAAGAACAGTGCTCCGACCTTGTCATTGTTGATGGATGCGGAAAAAGAGAGCACTGCGGCTATTTCGGAGAGAAGGTCGCGTTTCGAGCGGCCTCTTGTGCCGAAAAATCTGGAGCCGCTTATGTCAATAAGCAGCATCACCGTCAGTTCGCGCTCCTCTTCGAACACCTTGATGTAAGGTGAACGGAGACGTGCGGTGACGTTCCAGTCCATACTGCGCACATCGTCGCCGTACTGGTATTCACGCACTTCGCTGAAAGCCATACCGCGTCCCTTGAAGGCCGAATGGTATTCTCCGGCGAAAATCTGGTGCGAGAGCGCCTTTGTGCGAATCTCGATTTTCCTTACCTTTTTTAACAGATCGTTTTCCATTATGGAACTTCAACAGCGTTGAGGATGTCTGTGATAATGTCTTCAGTGGTAACGTTTTCGGCCTCTGCCTCGTAGGTCAGACCGATACGGTGACGGAGTACTTCGTAGCATACTGCGCGAACGTCTTCCGGGATTACGTATCCGCGGCGGCGGATGAATGCATATGCCTTTGCCGCCATGGAGAGCGAGATGCTGGCGCGAGGGGAGCCTCCGAATGAGATCATATCCTTGAGTTTGCCGAGTCCGTACTCTTCGGGTGTCCTTGTGGCGAACACTATGTCAACTATGTATTTCTCAATCTTTTCATCCATATACACGTCGCGGACGACTTCGCGTGCGCGGACTATGTCCTCCTTTTTGAGGGAGGTTGCAGGTGAAGGGAATTCACCGTGGTTGTTCATACGGATGATGAGCTTTTCTTCCTCCTTCTTCGGATATGAGACCTTCACCTTAAGCATAAAACGGTCCACCTGTGCCTCAGGGAGAGGATAGGTTCCTTCCTGCTCGATAGGATTCTGTGTCGCCATCACGAGGAACGGCTCGGGGAGACTGAATGTCTCTTCACCGATAGTAACCTGACGCTCCTGCATCGCTTCGAGAAGGGCCGACTGCACCTTTGCAGGGCTTCTGTTGATTTCATCGGCGAGAACGAAATTCGCGAAAACAGGACCTTTTCTGATGGTGAATTCTTCGCTCTTCTGGCTGTAGATCATTGTACCTATGACATCTGCAGGCAGCAGGTCCGGAGTGAACTGAATGCGGCTGAACTTGGCATCCACGATTTTGGCGAGAGTGTTGATGGCAAGTGTCTTGGCAAGGCCAGGCATACCTTCAAGCAGGATGTGTCCGTTGGCGAGCAGTCCGATAAGGAGATTTTCGACGAGCGATTTCTGGCCGACGATGACTTTGTTCATCTCCATCCCGATGATGTCCACGAACGCGCTTTCCTTTTCGATGCGGTCGTTGAGCTCTTTGATATTTACGCTATCCATAAATAATATTTAAAAGTTTTGTATTTTTGTGTCGTCAACAATTCCTTGTCAAGCAATGCGACTGTTTGTTTCCCTCTCCTACAACGGAGGCCGGTTCTGTGGCTGGCAGTCGCAGCCCGATGCCCCTTCAGTTCAGGAAGAACTCGAAAGAGCCCTTTCCATAGTCTTCAGTGAAAAAATCTCCGTCACGGGAGCAGGCCGCACCGATACCGGTGTAAACGCCTCGCTCTACTATGCTCATTTTGACCTCACTGCAGACACTGTTGCCGGAGCGGATAAAATATGCTGCAAATTAAATGCCATTCTTCCTCCGGAAATATGCGTTTTCAACCTTTTTTCCGTGATGCCTGATGCACACGCCCGCTTTGATGCGGTGAGCCGGACATACCGCTACTACGTGCATACTGCGAAAGATCCGTTTGCAGTGCGTTCGCTCCATTTCAAATACGGTCTGGACATAGCTGCGATGAACCGTGCCGCAGAGTGTCTGATGGGAGAGCACGACTTTTCGAGTTTCGAAAAGGTGGGAGGATCAAGCGCCACGTCACTCTGCACCGTGACGGAAGCCTTCTGGAAGCCTTTGGATGACACTCACTTTGTATTCACGATAACTGCCAACCGCTTCCTTCGCAATATGGTACGCGCCATAGTGGGTACACTTCTTGAGGTTGGTGGCGGGAAGCGGCCCCCTCAATGGGTGGCGGAAGTGCTTTCCAAGCGGGATCGCGCCAGCGCCGGGCAGTCCGTGGCAGGAGAAGCGCTTTTTCTCTCTGATGTAAAATATCCTTACAAACTGGAAGCAATTAAAGATTAACTATATGGAAAATTCATTCTCATTGATTGGAATGGCCGCAAAAGGCGGCTGGCTCATGATTGTTCTGGCGCTTCTTTCGGTGGTGGCAATCTACATCTTCGCTGAAAGGCTTTATGTCATCAACAAGGTTTTCAAAACGGACAAATCCTTTATGAAAGACATCAAAGACTATATCTATGCGGGGAAGGTGCGCAGTGCAAAGGCTCTCTGCAAGAGAGACGGCACTCCGGTGGCCAGGATGATAAGCCGCGGAGTGGACAAGATTGACCGCCCTTCGGCGGAAATCGAGAAGGCGATGGAAAATGTGGCTACGTTGGAGGTTGCCAAGCTTGAGCGGAGACTTCCGTTTCTTGCCACAATAGCCGGCGGAGCCCCTATGATTGGTTTTCTCGGTACGGTGAGCGGTATGATAAAGGCTTTCTTCAATATGGCACAGGCCGGAAACAATATTGACATCACGCTTCTCTCTTCGGGAATATACGAGGCGATGATAACCACTGTAGGAGGCCTGATAGTAGGCATTCTGGCATATTTCGGCTACAACTATCTGACAGCACGCGTGTCAAGTGTGGTCTCCCGGCTGGAAACGGCTTCCGTCATTTTTCTGGATATAGTTCAGACCAAAGACGATAAAAAGGTTGTGGAACAGATATGAAAATCAAGAGAAGTACCCGGACTGACGCTGCATTTTCGATGTCGTCGATGACGGACATCGTATTTCTGCTGCTCATCTTTTTCCTTGTAACAAGCACTCTGGTCAACCCTAACGCTTTGAAACTCCTGCTTCCGAAGAGTACCGGTCAGGTGGCAGCCAAAGCTACGGTCAGTGTCTCCATAAAGCACTATCCGGAGCAGGGAACCGTTTCATATCATATCAACGGCAATCAGATGCCGGTCCGTTTCAGCGAAATCGAACCGGCACTTGGTGAAATGCTTCAGGATGAAGACGATCCCACTTTCTCAATCTATGCGGACGAAACGGTGCCCGTAAAGGAAGTGGTGGCTCTGATGAATATCGCCAAAAAGGCCCACTACAAAGTCATAATGGCTACTTCCCCGGAATAGTTATCAGTACTGCAGAATCGTCACTATTCCATCCATCGTGCTGATAAGCAGCTTGTTGTCTGGAAGCGGGACTATGCTGTTGAGAAGTGCCACGCTTATTTTGTGCACCCATTTGACTGAACCGTCCGCTGCATCGAGGCAGAAGAGGTTGCCCTTGTCGGTAGGCATAAACAGGTTGTCCCCCTCGCAGGCGCAAGGCGTAGGACCGATTTCGTAGCCCATTCCCGGAATTGCGGCTTCCCATACTGTCTGACACTCGTCAGCTGCAGTGGAGAAGGCGTGCATACGCCCGAACATGTTTTTTACGTAAATCTTTGAACCGTCAGGCGAGAGAGCAATGCTTTCGCGCCCGCCCTTGCCGCTCCATATCTCTTTTCCTGTACGTGCGTCAAGAGCATAGGTCTTGCGCTCAGGGGTGACAAAGAAGATGCGGCCTCCGGTCTTTACCGGATAGACAGCTGCCGGAGAGAACATTCTTGAGCCTTTGACCGTCCACTTCCACTGAAGGGCGCCTGTCTTGGGATCCAGAGAGTAGAGGGTGTTGCCCCAGTCGCCGAACACAACCTGCTGCTCATCGACATAAGGTTTGCTCTCCACGAAGCCTTTGACACCGTCGAACTGCCAGACAAGTTTGCCGTCCTTTACGCGGATGGCCCTGAAAATATGGTCAGAAGTGCCGCAGTATGCTATGCCGTCGAGGATGGCAGGGGATGCGAGTACGGATTTATTGCATCTGTACTTCCAGCGAAGTTCTCCGTTGCGCAGGTTCAGACAGTAGATATTGCCGTCGGAAGAGCCTACAACCACGTTTCTGCCGCTTACGGCAGGGGTGGAGAATGTCTTGCCTTCGGTAGCGTAGCGCCACAGTTCTTCACCGGTGGAGGAATCCAATGCTTTTATTACCCCCTTCGTATTGTCATAGAGGACATATTTTCCTGCATACACCGCTCCGCATCCAATGTCACCTTCATCCTGATGTTCCCAAACGGTTTTGACCTGAGGGTACCGGCCGTTTACGGAGAAGTTGATGAAAGGATAGTTCTCCGGCAGGCCGAATTTGTTGTCTTCGAGGGCTTTCCTGTCCGGCTCGTATAAAGGCTTGCCGCTGATTTCCATTGTGAACCAAGGCTCTTTGACTATGGATACGGGCTGCCCGTCCTTATTGGCAATGATACGCTCGCTGACGGAAATTTTACCGTCGGCTATGTTGAAAATGTTGTAACCTATCTGCTTGCCGTGGTCCGGAGCACGACCGAGAACGCCTGGAACTCCGTCATAATCGAGGATGGTGTTTCTGTGCCAGTGACCGCCGATTATCAGTTGTACGTTGCACTGTTTAACTGCGTTGAGAACCTGAAAATAATTGAGCATGGATGTATCCTGCGGGAAATGGTTCACGAGGATGACAGGTTTCTCAGGAGGAGTGGCGCGTGCTATCGAGTCGAGCCACACTAGAGTTTCGTGGGGAAGAAGTGCGGGGGCCATACGCATATTCGGGCCGGAGTTGCAGCCTATGAATTTGATACCTTCTTTCTCGAACTCGAACTGTTCGTATCCGAACACCTTTGCGAAAGTGTTGCATCCGCTCTCGGACCACTTTGCGTCGTGATTTCCGGCAACGATGTAATATGGTTTTTCAAGTTTGTCGATAATGCTTTTTGCAAGCGCAATCTCTTCGTCGTTGCCGAATTCGGTGATGTCTCCTCCGAACATTGTGAACTGGATGTCATCGCGGGAGTTTATGTCCGCGACGCACTTTTCGAGATTGACGTTGTGCTGGCTGTCGAAGGTGATGTGGACGTCCGACAGGTAAGCGAATCTGATGGGTGATGTCTGTGCGCCGAGGCAGAAAGCCGCCGACAGGGCAATTAGTGAAAGTATGGTCTTTTTCATAATGATTTATATGTATTCTTTCTTCAGGATTTCAGTCAGGATTTCCATCCCTTTCGTGGCTGGAGCCTGTATCTGACGGAACAGCGGGTAATCCAGACTGATGGGTTTGGGGTCTATGAGGAATATCGGGCGGCCGTAGGGCAGGTATCTGAAGAGGCCTGCGGCCGGATATACGTTCAGGGACGTGCCGATGATGAGCATTATGTCCGCTTCCTGTACTGCGCGTGAGGCTTTGTCCATCATAGGGACGGCTTCGCCGAACCACACGATATGCGGTCTGAGTTGTACGCCCCTGCTGTCGGTGTCGCCGAGATTGACGTCGCGGTAGCCGATGTCGGAAACGCCGCTCTGCTCGCGGTCTTCAGGCCTGACCTTGGTGAGTTCGCCGTGCAGATGGATGATGTTGGTGGAACCGGCCCTTTCGTGAAGATTGTCGATGTTCTGTGTAACGACAGTCACTTCGAAATACCTCTCAAGTGCTGCGATGAGCCTGTGAGCTTGATTGGGCTCACAGCCGGCCAATTGCCGGCGCCTTTCATTGTAGAAGGTGAGCATCAGCTTTTTGTTCCTTGTCCATCCTTCGATGTCAGCGACGTCTCGGACGTTATAGTTCTCCCAAAGGCCGTCACTGTCACGGAAAGTCCGGATTCCGCTTTCAGCGCTCACTCCGGCCCCTGAAAGTACAAGCAGTTTTTTCATATAGCTTCTAGGTAAAATAGTAATATTTCAGCCAATATTCGAACAGCGGATCAATGATGGACGGCACTTCGTCCGAGTCGAAGGATATGACCTCTTTTTTCTTGAGGGCATCCTTTATGCGGAAGACATTGGCTGAGGAGTTGAGCTTGTAGGATTCCAGTATGTCGGCTCTGCTGAATTTCCTGACATCGTCGAGGACGGCTTTGAGGAAGCTTATCTGATTGGGCGTAAGCTCCGACATTATATGCCTGAAAAAAGGCTCGCTTCGGGATATGATGCGGTCACGCGCTCCGTTGACAATGTTTCGGTTTATGTAACCGGCCGGCTGGCCGAAGCAGATTGCGCAGAACTGGTTCACCAGACTGATTTTACAGTGGGTGATGGCGCATATTTCAAGAACCTCGGCATTTTCGATGACCCTTCCGAAGTTGAGGAAAGAGTCATTGATGTATTTTGCCACAACGCTGCGCTCTATGGGAGCGAATTTGATTATGGTGGTCATCGATGAGAAAAGCCTGCGCTCTTCAAATATGCTCTCCATTGCATTCACCATGGATCCGGTCAGGATATAGTGCACGTCCGTCTGTTTGGACCACAGTTTGCTCAACAATTCTGCCTTGAAATCCCTTCTTTCGAACAGAAGAATGTTCTGGAATTCCTTTATGTAGACAATCATCTGTCTGTGAGACTCCGTTGCAGCCTCCTGAGGCAATTCGAGAACCGTTTTTGCTGTCGGAGCCGATATGTCTGCCCCGGAGCGGAGAATAGAGTCATCGATTCCGGCCTCTGTCAGGGATTCTGACAGTTTGTCCTGCAGAAGTTCTATGAACCCTTCTGCCGTATAGACGTTGAAAAGGTTGATTTCACAGAGGATGTAGTTGTAGCCTCCGGCAGTCAGCACATCGAGAGCTTCGCGTACAACCATCTCCTTGCCGCTCTGAGGCGGTTCGTAAATGGCGGCGCCCTTTCCCTTGTTGCGGATGGAATTGACCAGAGCGGCTACTTCGGCGTCTCTTCCGATTATGCTCTTGCCCGCCGCAATCTTCTCATATGCAAAAGGATGCTCCCTCAAAATTTCCGATTTTAACAAATTTGTTACAAAATTATTAACAATTTTGTCAATAAACAAAAAAAGTCGGCAAATAGCCGGCTTTTTTAATTATTTTATCGGATAATCTACAATTCTTCAAAATTTACATTGGAGAAAGGGGCGTCCTCTTCGCTGTTTTCCCTGGCAGCCGGCGCGGTGAAATCGGAGACAGGGCATCTTTCCTTTATATAGGAGACAACTTCCTGAAGACCTTCCGCGAATTTGTCAAAATCCTCCTTGTAAAGGAAAATTTTGTGCTTGTCGTAAACATATCTGCCATCGCGCTCGATGCGACGCTTGCTTTCGGTGATGGTGAGGTAATAGTCGTTGCCCTTTGTCGCCTTCACATCAAAGAAATAAGTTCTTTTACCGGCTCTGACCGGTTTGGAAAATACATCGTCGCCGCCACGCTCCTGCGCTCCGGCATTTTCGAATTCCTCGTAATACATATAAATTATTTTAAAATTCTCTTACAAAGATAAATTATATTTTGAAATGAAAGGCTATCTTTGCAAAAGATTTGAAAAAATTCTAAAGTTCATTATGATATCCAGAAGGCTTATACGTATCAAAGCATTCAAATGTCTCTTTGCATACGAAGGCTCAGGCTCCGACAACGTGGCGGTGGCCGAGAAAGAACTGATTCACTCCTGCGAAAAGGTGAGGGATCTCTATTATTTTCTTCTGAAAATCTCTTCTTCCATCGTGGAGGTTGCTTCGGAGAGGATTGCGACCGGTTTGCGCAAGTTCCATCCTACCGAGCAGGAGGCCAATCCGAATATGAAGTTCGTGAACAACCGTTTCGTGAAAATGCTTGAGGACGACCCGGAGTTCGGCCGCTATTGCCAGAAGAAGGGACTTGTCTGGGCTGAATATGACGCTTTCGTCAAGAGGGTTTACAACAGTATGGTCACGAAGGATTACTATATAAACTATATGAATTCGGGGAAGGACTCCTTCGAGGAGGACTGTGACCTTGTCTCCTGCATTTTCCAGGACGAGTTTGAGGATAACGGGGAACTGCTCTCTATCCTTGAAGACATTTCGATACACTGGATTGACGACGTGGCTTACGTGCTCAATGCCATCATTGCCGGCATAGAGACTTCGAAGCGCCGTCATACCGTCTTCCATCCGGACCTCTTCCAGAAAGAGGAAGACAAGGAATATGCAATCCGCCTGCTTGACGAGGCCATCATCCACTACGATGAAATAAAGGAATACGTGGCTTCCAAACTTTCGAACTGGGAGGTCGAGCGCCTTGTCCCTGCCGACACCACTCTGATAGTCCTCGGCATAGCCGAAGCGTCGAATTTCCCTACCATTCCCGTGAAGGTCACCATAAATGAATTTGTGGAGATTTCAAAATACTACAGCACGCCGAACAGTCGCGTTTTCGTGAACGGAATGCTCGATATGGCAATTCAGGAGAAGCTCGCATCCGGCGAAATAGTGAAGCGGGGAAGAGGCCTGCTGGACCACTGAGAATCAAAGAACAACAATTAAAATATTACAGATATGAAATCACTTACTTTTCTGCAGGCTGCCGCAGGAGCCCCACAGGGCAGCGGAATGTCGTTCCTGATTATGATTGTCCTGATCTTCGTTGTGATGTGGCTCTTTATGATACGTCCGCAGCAGAAGAAACAGAAAGAACTCAACAAATTCCGTGATTCCCTGAAGAAGGGTGACAAGGTTGTCACTGTCGGCGGCATCTACGGCACCATCGCCGAAGTAAAGGAAGGTTCGGCTCAGGTTCTAATCGAAGTGGACAAGGACGTCAAGCTGAAAGTTGACAAGGCATCCCTTGTGAAAGATTTTTCTGACGCCCAGCAGTCTTGATGAAAGACAGTACAGGCAGGATTTGGCATTTTGCCCTGGCACTGGTCCTTGCGTTTCTCTTCTGGCTTCTGCACAATCTTTCATTCGACTACTCGTCGTATCTGCAGTACAGGGTCAGATTGAGTACCGACATTGAGGGCTATGAGTCTTCGGCTCTGTCCAATGAGGTTCTCATCCTCAAGGGCAGAGGTTCGGGTTTCTACATCCTCAAGAACCGCAGCTACAAACGCGACTTTCCGGAAATAAACATCAGCATGAGCAGCAAATATCTCACGCGGGTGAAAGGCAAAGATGGGGTTTTCTCCGTGAAAATCAGTGATATGGCAGAGAAAATAGATGAGGCGGCCGAAGGGATAACGGTGGATTTTTTCGAAACTGAGACTCTTACGTTCAATCTGGAGAAGCAGTCTTTCAAGAAGGTACCTGTGGCGTTGGCCTCCGATATCCGCTGCCATCCCCAGTATATGATTGTGGGTGAAATAGAACTTCGTCCCGATTCAGTTGTGGTTTACGGCAATGCAAAGGATCTCGATGGGGTTTCCAAGGTCACCACACGCTCCGTAGTGCTGGAAGACATCGACAAGTCGGTTCAGGGAATTGTGGATCTGGAACGTTTGGACGGCTTCAGGATAGATGCTGAACAGGTGTATTATTCGTTTGACGTACAGCGATATGTTGAGAACACCAAGGTGGTGCCGGTCACTGTGAGAAATGCTCCTAAGGGCAGGAATTTCATGGTACTTCCATCTTCGGTCACAGTCACCTACAGGACTCCGGTCCGGGGTGCCGTCCGGGATTTCACCTTCGAGGTGGATTACAAAACCTATCTGCGTTCCTCCGGGTCGAAGGTGATTCCGAAAATGGTAGGGGGCCGCGGCATTCTCTCCTATGAGATAGAGCCGCGTATGGTGGAATGCATCTCGGTTTCAGAATAAAATGGCAACAGTACTCGTCACAGGCGGCATTGGAAGCGGAAAAAGCAATATTGTCAAGGCTTTGAATTCCCTCGGTCTGCCTTCATACGATTGTGATGCAGCTGCAAAGCGTCTCTACGACACAGATGCCGCGCTGCTGGCCCAGGTGGCGCAAGTTGCCGGAAATGAAATTATCAAGGGCGGAAAACTTGACCGCAGTGCCCTTGCTGCCAGGATTTTTGCCGACGAAGGCCTTCTCTCGCGCATTGAGGCGCTTGTGCATCCTGCCGTCATACGCGATTTCAGGCAGTGGCGGAACTCCTGCGGAGCTCAGCACTGTGTCATAGAATCTGCCATACTATTGGAAAACAGAGCGTTCGATTCGCTGTACGACTATGCCGCAGCTGTCAGCGCTCCTGAAAACGTCAGAGTTGAGCGTACAATGGCGCGCGACGGCGCCACGCGTGAAAGCGTGTTGGAGAGGATGTCCCGTCAGTGGACAGACTGCCGGCGTGAAGAGCGCGCGGACTTCATTATTGTAACGGACGACAGGCATCCGGTTTTGCCTGAATTGATAAATATTGTAGAACGTTTGAAAAATGGAAAAAACAGATCTTAAGAAAATTCTCTCCATAGGTGGAGAACACGGTTTGTACAGATACGTAGCACAGTCCCGCAACGGGATGATAGCCGAGTCTCTCATAACCCGTCAGCGCAAATCGTTCGGCCCGAGTGCAAGGGTCAGTTCTCTCTCCGATATATCCATCTTCACCACTTCCAGCGAAGTGACTCTTCGCAAAGTGCTGGAAGATATGGCTGCAAAACTTTCCGGAGGAGCCGCACTCTCTTCAAAGGCTGCCGAAAAGGATATCAAGGCTTTCTTTTCGCAGGTGATTCCGGAATATGATGCGGACCGCTTCTATTTCTCGCATATGAAGAAGGTACTCGACTGGTACAATTGCCTTCAGCAGTATGCAACTCTCGAGTTTGCCGAAGAAGAGGAAGATAAAGTGGAGGAAGAGGCCAGGTGAGCAGGGTACAGCTCATAACTATGGGCTGCTCCAAAAACCGCGTGGATTCGGAGCATCTTCTCAGGCAGTTGCAACACAGGGGCTGTGAGATTTCGCCTGAGGGTGAAGACCTTGTACGCGGAGGAGTGGATGAGGTGATTATCAACACCTGCGGCTTTATCAACGATGCCAAGGAAGAGTCCATTGCAGCAATTCTGGAAGCAGTGGAGGCCAAGAAACAGGGCTATATAAAGCGGATTCGCGTTTTCGGATGCCTCTCGCAGCGCTATATGAAGGAACTTCGCCAGGAGATTCCGGAAGTGGACGTTTTCGAAGGGATTCTGACGTTCGACAACACTGAACGTCTGCTGACCACTCCCTCACACTATGCATATCTAAAGATATCGGAAGGCTGCGACAGGCGCTGCTCATACTGCGCCATACCGCATATCAGGGGGCCGCACGTCTCAGTGCCTGTGGAGAAACTGGTAGAGGAGGCGGAACTTCTTGCCTGTCAGGGAGTAAAAGAGTTGATAGTAGTTGCCCAGGATACTACTTTCTATGGGCTGGACCTCTACGGCAAGCGCCGTCTGGCAGATTTGCTCGAGAGGCTGTCACTGATCCGGGGTATCGAGTGGATACGGCTTCACTACAGCTATCCGGACGGATTTCCCGAAGATGTTCTTCGCATTATGGCTGAAAATCCGAAAATCTGCAAATACATTGACATTCCGCTCCAACATTCCGCCGACAAGGTACTTGAAGCCATGCGCCGCAGCGTTGACGGGCGGCAGACGAGGAGACTGGTGGACAGAATGCGCAGGATGGTGCCGGGAGTGGTGCTTCGCACAACAATGATGGTGGGCCATCCGGGCGAAGGCGAAGCTGAGTTCGAAGACCTGCTTCAGTTTGTCAGGGAATATCCTTTCGACCGTCTGGGAGCTTTCAAATATTCAGAGGAAGACGGTACCTGGGGTGCTGCTCACTTGCGCGATGAGATTCCTCCTGATGTTAAGCAGGAACGCTACGACCGCCTGATGGAGGTTCAGAGTGCCATATCGGAGAAGTTCAACGTGGCACGCATCGGCTCTAATGAGAGAGTCCTGGTGGACAGTTTTTCCGACGGGGTGCTAGTGGCGCGTTCACAGGGTGAATCTCCACAGGTTGACGGTGAGATTCTGATAGGCGGTGAAAACCTTTCCGGAGGTTTTGTCCCTGCCGCCCTTGTTGGAAAATTTGCTGACGTAAAGATAAAAAGTGCCGGCGAATATGACTTGCTGGCAGAACTCATATAATTTGGTATTTTATGGAACTACTTAAAGGTAAAGTTGCGCTCATTACAGGTGCGGCGCGTGGAATAGGCAGACAAATAGCACTCAAATTCGCTTCAGAGGGGGCTGATGTGGCATTTACGGATCTTGCATTCGACGAGAATGCGGAAACTGCCCGGCAGGAGATAGAAGCATTCGGTGTCAGATCTCTTTTCATTGCATCCAATGCGGCTGATTTCGAACAGGCCCATCAGGCTGTGAAGCAGGTTACCGATACTTTCGGACGCTTGGACATTCTTGTCAACAATGCCGGCATCACAAAGGACGGCTTTATGCTCAGAATGTCCGAGGCCCAGTGGGATGCCGTTCTGACAGTCAATCTCAAAAGTGCGTTCAACTTCGTTCACGCCGCAACGCCTGTTATGCTTTCGCAGAAAGGCGGTTCGATTATCAATATCAGTTCCGTGGTAGGTGTTCACGGCAATGCCGGACAGTGTAATTACTCCGCTTCAAAGGCCGGGATGATAGGTCTTGCCAAGAGCGTTGCGCAGGAACTCGGAAGCAGGGGAGTCAGGGCCAATGTTGTGGCTCCGGGCTTCATACTCACCGATATGACCAGCAAACTTCCTGCAGAAAAGCTCAAGGAGTGGGAGAGCAAGATTCCTTTGCGTCGCGGCGGTCGGCCTGAAGAGGTGGCTAAAGTATGCTGTTTCCTGGCCTCCGATCTCGCATCATATGTCTCCGGCCAGGTGATTCAGGTCGATGGCGGAATGGCGATGTAATATCATCATTGCTGCTCCCTTGTCGTCATTCGTGAAGAACGTCAGCTTGAGATTGTCATATTTTCCGTCGTTCCCGCTCCACCTGTAAGAGTAAAGGTGTCACTTCCTCCCTGGCCTTTTGACAATTATTTTATCTCCCGATCCCCAAAGGACATCATACTTATATGCCGTACTCGCCTTGGTGGAAGAAAGGTTTATCCCCTCAGTCACCTCGCTGATGGTCAGGGGAGTGTAAGACGAGTCTTTCAGGCAGTTCTCCTTCTGGCAGGATACCGCAAGGATTGCAGCGGAAAGCAGAGCTGTTGCAGATAATATCTTATTCATCTTCAGGTGTTTTTTGCTGGCAAAGTTACGGCTGGACAAATCCGCCATCACCAAAATCCTGCTCGGACAAACTGTCATTGCCTCCGCCGGTGCTTGTGCAAATGACGGAACGGGCTTTGAACTCCAGAGCCTTGACCTCAGGAGTCCTGTATGACTTGATTTGAGACTGTGCGCCCACTTGTTTGTCGGCTGAAAGCATATTTGTGCGGACCTTGGATTTGATTGTGGCAATCAACTGTGACGGCCGAACAACAAGGGTAGTGAAAATTTGGCTATGGTAGAAAAAGATAATCCTCACCGAGGCTTTTTGAAGGCCTGGCGGACAAATTTCCGCCAGTTGCGAGGAGACTAGAATTCAACTTCCAGACCGTCCCAGGCGGGCATTATGCCGGAAGGAAGTTCGGCGGCCAGGTCGGCGCAGCGAGGCAGGAGATGGGAGAGGTGAGTGAGGAAAGAGTTCCCGGCGCCCACTTTGCGGCAGAGGTCGATGGCTTCCTGAAGAGAGAAGTGGGAGATGTGCGGACCTCTTTTTACGGTATTGACAACAAATATCTTGAGCCCTTCAAGTTTTACGAATTCAGACTCGGGAATGTAGTTTGCATCAGTCACGTAGGCACAGTCTCCGAACCGGAAGCCCAGAACAGGCAACTTGTAGTGCATCGCCCTGATGGGGATTATCTCCACGCCGTTGATTTTGAACGGCAGGCTGGTTATCCGTCGTATGTCGTATTGCGGAGCTCCCGGATATTTGATGTCGGAAAAGGCATAGTAGAACTGCTTGCGAAGCGATTCTTCGACCGAGGCTTCGCAATAGATAGGGAATGCCCTGTTTTCCAGATAGTTCATCGCCCTTACATCGTCAAGCCCGCCCGTATGGTCAACGTGGGAGTGGGTGAGCAGGATACCATCAAGGAGAGGGGAACCGGCGCGAAGCATCTGCTGACGGAAGTCGGGCCCGGCATCTATCAGAATGCGCAGCCCTTCATACTCCACAAGAGCCGAAGAACGGAGTCTTTTGTCGTGAGGATCGTTGCTGCTGCAGACAGGGCAGCGGCAGCCTATCATCGGTATGCCCTGGGAAGTTCCCGTACCAAGAAAAGTGATTCTGTTCATAGTCAAATCTCCACTTCCGCTATTGTTCCTATCAGATTGCGGTCGAAGGGACGTTCGACCTTGATATAGTTTTCCGTATAGCCGTACATGAGCCCGCCCTTTTCAGTGCTTTCGAAAAGCACCCTGGCGCGGCGTCCGCGGTTTGCGGCGACAAATTCTCCGTGGAGCTTCCCGCAAAGTTCCATAAGCCTTGCTTCTCGCGCGCTCTTGACGGAGTCCTGTATCTGGTCACTCCTTTGCGCGGCTATGGTTCCGTTTCTTCTGGAGTATGGAAATATGTGTAGGAAAGCCGGCCGCAACCTTTCGAGCAGGGAAAAAGTCTGCTCGAAGTCTTCGTCTGTCTCTCCCGGAAACCCGACAATCACGTCGATTCCGAAGAATACTTTTGTATAGCGCTCGGCAGGGGATTCCATCCTCTGCCGGATATAGTTTATCTTATCTTCGAACATGGCCGTGGTGTAGCGGCGGTGCATATCCCTGAGCACCTTGTCGCATCCGGCCTGGATGGGAATGTGGAAGTGGGGCAGGAACTTGGTGCCGGAGGCTATCCAGTCCACGGTTTCCTCTGTAAGAAGATTTGGCTCTATGGAGGAGATGCGGTAACGTTCTATGCCCTCCACCCGGTTCAATGCCTTGAGAAGGTCGAGAAAACTTTCGCCTGTGGTTTTTCCGAAGTCTCCTGTATTGACACCCGTAAGGACTATCTCGCGTATGCCGGAAGCTGCAATCTCACCGGCCTGTCTTGTTAGATCGGCAATGGGGATATTGCGGCTGTGGCCACGCGCGAAAGGTACGGTGCAGTAGGAGCAGTAGTAGTCGCAACCATCCTGCACTTTCAGGAAAGAGCGTGTGCGCTCGCCTGAGGAATATGCCGGAAAGATGCTTGCAATCTCATTTGTTCGGCAGGAATATGCCCTTTTCGAGCGGTTTGCCTCCTGAGAGTGGACCATCTCTCGCATCCTCCCTTTGAAGTGCGCGCCAAGCACCAGATCGACTCCTTCGATATCAAGTATTTCTTGAGGCTTGAGCTGGGCGTAGCAGCCGGTAACGGCTATTATGGCGTCGGGAGAAATCTTGTGCAGACGGCGGATTATGTTGCGGCATTTCTTGTCGGCGTGTTCGGTGACCGAGCAGGTGTTGATAATATAAATGTCCGCAGGGCCTGAAGCGGGCACGGTACGGTATCCTTCCGCTTCGAACTCCCTTTCGAGAGTAGAAGTCTCGGAAAAATTGAGCTTGCAGCCCAGCGTCAGATATGCGACTGTCCTGTCCATCCTAAAAATCCATTGTCACGGAAGAGTTTTCGCAGGGGCCTCCCAACGGAGGATTCATCTTCACTACGGTCACGCGGCCTTTGCAGATGCAGGGAAACGCTTCCTTCACGGCTCCGGCTATCCGCAGCGCCACATTTTCAAGCAGCAGTGACGGATGCTCCATCTGCCGGGCCACAATCTTGTAAATCACAGAGTAATCTATAGCAAGTGAGAGGTCGTCGCTTTCGGCGGCAGGCTTCATGTCGTATTCGTATTCGAGAGTGACGTAAAACGTGTTTCCGTCGCGGCGCTCCTCGGGGAGGCAGCCGTGAAACGAGTGGAATTTCATCTTCTCAAGTTTCACCATAGCGTCAATCCCCATATTCGGCAGCGCGTGAAAGCGGTGCGATGTCCATAGGTGCAAAGAGTCCCTCCCTGTATTTGAAATAGCCTGTGATGGCAATCATGGCCGCATTGTCGGTGGTGAATCTCAATTCCGGCAGGAATGTGGTCCAGCCCCTCTTTCGCCCCTCCTCCTCGATGCGGTTGCGCAGGCCGCTGTTGGCGGACACTCCGCCTGAAACCGCCACTTGACGTATGCCTGTCTGCTTTACGGCAAGAATGAGTTTCTTCAGAAGAATATCTATCAGATGCTTCTGGAATGAGGCGCAGATATCGGCCTTGTTCTCTTCCATAAAGAGCGGATTCTCCTTGAGAGCGTCGCGAAGGAAGTAGAGCAGGGAAGTCTTGATGCCGCTGAAACTGTAGTCCAGTCCGGGCATATTGGGCTTGGCGAAAGTGAAACGGTTTTCGTCTCCTTCTTTGGCTAGTCGGTCGACGATAGGGCCTCCTGGATATCCCAGACCCATATGTTTGGCGCATTTGTCGAATGCTTCGCCAACGGCGTCATCTATCGTGTGACCGAGAATCTCGAAATGAAGAGGGTCGTCCATCCTGACTATCTGTGTATGGCCTCCCGACACGAGCAGACATAGGAATGGGAACTGAGGACAGCGGTTCTCACGTCCTTCGACTTTTACGAAATGGGAGAGGATGTGGCCCTGCAGGTGGTTCACTTCAATGATTTTTTTTCTGGATGCGGCGGCCAACCCCTTGGCAAAGGAGGTGCCGACAAGGAGTGACCCGAGCAGGCCTGGGCCTCTGGTGAAGGCTATTGCGTCAACGTCTTCCATCTTCACTCCTGCTCCTTTGAGCGCTTCCGACACCACCGGCACGATGTTGAGCTGGTGGGCTCTGGAAGCCAGTTCGGGAATGACACCCCCGTAGCGGCGGTGGACCTCCTGGGAAGCCATCACGTTTGAAAGAAGATACTCGTCGCGGATGATGGCGGCCGAAGTGTCGTCGCAGGAGGATTCAATTCCTAAAATAGTTACGCTCATAGCTTGAATTTTGTGCAAAATTAGTAATAATTCGTTAACTTTGTATGATAGTGTGATCATGGGAAACTGGAGAAAAATATTGCTTGGAGTACTCATCATTGCCCTCGGCGTTCCGTCCGCGGCTCTGATAGCCTTGCAATCTCCAAAGGTCCAGACTTCCCTGGCCCGGAGGGCCACTGCGATTATCTCCGCGAACATAGACGGACAGGTGTCCGTGGGGAAGGTTTCCATAGCGTTTCCACGCCTTTTCCTGCTCAAGAATGTATGCATCACCGGTGAGGGACCGCAGGACACCGTGATATGCCTGGGAAAGGCTTTTGTGGATGCGCGCCTGTTCGCGCTTCTGGGCGGTTCTCTGATTGTGGACAAGGTGTGGCTGGAGGATGGCAGTGTCAGAATCCGCAATCTGAACGACAGCACCACAAACCTTTCGCGTCTGCTGGCTCCTTTTGCCGGCAGCGATACCGACGAGTCCGAAGAGTCCCTGCTCCGCAGCCTCTCCGTCAGGAGGGTGGCTCTGGAGAATTTCGACATATCCCGGAAAAATGCCTTCGCCCCTACGGCAGATACTTTGAAGGTCAATCCAAATGTGTTGAATACAAATGATCTGGAGATTGAAAATC
Source organism: Candidatus Cacconaster caballi (assembly GCA_018065695.1). Taxonomy (GTDB): domain Bacteria; phylum Bacteroidota; class Bacteroidia; order Bacteroidales; family UBA932; genus Cacconaster; species Cacconaster caballi. The sequence continues at coordinate 25,939 of JAGHST010000006.1, forward strand.
TCAATCTTGACATCAGGAACATCAAATACAGGGATACTGACGATGCCTCACTGTCCATACGCAAATTCTCTTTCAACGAGAAGAGCGGGTTTACTCTCAGAAAGATGGAAGCAGACTTCCTGCTGGATAAGAATGGTTTGTCTGTAAGTGACTTATATTATCAGGACGATGATTCTCATCTCCAAGCGCCCCGTCTGGCCTTGCTGTTCGATGACTTTTCTGCTTTTGACGATTTTTTCAATGAAGTGGCGGTAGATGTGGATGTCAAGGATGTCCACTTCGACGGAAAGACTTTGGAGCATCTGGCCGGAGTGGAATCGTCTCTTATGCTGGATGCCGCCTTCACTGCGGAAGGAGCGATGAACAATCTCAGGAGCGACAAACTGAGGATTCTGACCACAAGCCACAAATCTTTCCTCGACCTTTCGGCCAGTGTGTCCGGCCTTCCTGATCTGAAATCGTTGCTGATAGACGTAAATTTCAAGAAATGTCAGACAAACGCCAGCGATCTGGCATTCTTCCTCAGTACACTGAATCCCGCTTTCGACAGAAAGACCATCAGCGGACTTGCACCGGGCGAAACCGTCTATTTCAGGGGAACGCTTCGCGGAAAGCCTGACAAGTTCGAGGCAAAAGGAAGGCTCTCCACTACTTCAATGGGTGAGGTTCGGCTTAAGTTCCTCTGTGACAATGCCCTGGACAGTTCGCTCGGGCTGAAGGGCCTCCTGCAAGTGGACAAACTCAACCTCGGAGGTATCCTGTGTGTTCCTGATATGGGCGAGCTTACCTGTGATGCGGCGCTGGACGGCGTACTGGGAGGGGCGATGTCATTTGACATAGATTCGATGAAAATAGCCAGTTTTACTTACAACGGCTATGAATACAGAAATATAAGGGTTGACGGACTTCTGACGGACAACAAATTTGACGGAACCATATTCTGCAAGGACCCGAATATTGACTTTACCTTCAAAGGCATCGCCAACTTCTCTCAGGACAGCAGCAGCACAGCCCGTTACAAATTCAACATGAACGTGAGGAACGTCAATCTTCACGCGCTCAATTTCGACAAGAGGGAAATATCTTCCATTGCGCTCAGGAGCAATGCCGACATAGTTGTCGGCACAGACGGAAACATCAGGGGACAGGCATCCGTGACGGATATCTACACCACTCTGGCTGAAGGGAAGACACGCTTGGAAGATATCAGGATGAGGGCATATATGTCGGATGAAAGGTATGTGGTGGGACTCTCCTCCGGATTCGCTCAGATCCGTTACAGAGGTTCCTCGTCAATCGGCAAATTCATCGCCGACATTACGGAGATTGCCGGAAAGAAGAACCTCAGCCATATTCTCGGAGAGCCAGGGAGCGTGATCCCGGATGAATACAATTTCAGCCTCATTACCGGCAACTTGCGGAATATCTGTGGTTTCCTCTCTCCGGGCCTATTTGTGGCAGACAGTACCAGAGTGAACCTGCAATTGTCAAGAAACGGCGAAATAAAAGGTCTTGTCGCATCAGATTTGATTGCCTATAACGACAACTATATCAAAAATCTGCATTTCGATGCCTCCAATCATGACAGCGGCGCCTTGAAGGTGAGCGGAAGCATTGAACTGCTTCAAAGCGGAGATATAGAGATCAGGGACAATACAGTCGATGTGGGCATCGGAAACAATACGGTTTCTCTTCAGTATGCTTTCGACAATAAGGGAGAAAAACAGACAAGGGCAAGAATTTGTGCCGCAGCGCAGCTGTGCCATAGGGATTCCGTCGAACGGGTTGTGGCCTCCTTCCTTCCTTCGGAACTTGTGCTCTCCGGACAGGAATGGAATTTGTCTCCGGGCAGTGTCAGAGTGGGCAAAGAGAGCATCTATATAGAAAATTTCAAGATTTCAAGCGGAGGCCAGTACGTTGCTCTGCAAGGAACGGTAGGACCTCAGAGTTCGGATACCCTTCTGTTTGACGTCAACAAGTTTGACCTTTCTTCTCTGGCCGGCTTGCTGTCGGAAGACTACCGGATGACCGGCATATTGGATGCAGACGGTGAAGGCCACTGCATCGGCGGAGAAGAGATGGGAGTCCAGTTGGGCCTTGCGGCCGAAGGGCTGCACTTCAATGGCACTGAGATCGGCACCGTCAATCTCTCAAGCGAATGGAATCAGGCTGAAAAGCGGTTTGACCTGAAGTTGGATAATATTCTTTCCGGCAGAAATCCTCTCAGAGGCAGCGGTTTCTATGTTCCTTCGGACGGAACCGTCAAATTTGATGCCTCTTTCGACGAGTTCGGAGCGGGATGCCTTTCTTTCATCCTCTCGGGAGTGGCCTCCGATCTGACCGGATCCATTTCAGGAAAGATGAGCCTCGGCGGATCTCTCGACAATTTCGATCTCCAATCTGAAGGTTTGCGCTTCAACAGGGTTGGAGCAACGCTCGACTATACTCAGGTACCGTACATTTTTGACGGACCGCTTTCACTGGATTCCCGCTCCATACGTTTCCTTGATGTAAAAATCAGTGACACGTATGGTCACAGCGGTGTTTTCTCCGGAACGGTGGACCATGACCATTTCGATGACATTGCTCTCAATCTCCGCATACGGCTCAACAATATGCTTTCGCTCAAGACCGCTCAGAAGGACAATGAATCGTTTTTCGGTACTGCGTTCGCCACGGGTACCGTATCGGTCAGAGGCCCTCTGGAACGCATCAACATAGACATACGCGTCAAGACTGACGAACATTCGTCCATCAATATCCCGTTGGGCGGGTCGTCCGGTATGAAAACTTCGATGCTTACCTTCATAAACAACAGGGCACAGATGAGTGTGCTTGATTCTTTGAAATTGAGTTACAAGGCAAAGCAGCAGGAAGAAAATGTTTCCGGAGAGACTCTTCTCAACGTGAATGCTCAGATTACTGCAACTCCCGACGCCACCGTGCAGCTTGTTGTCGATCCGTCTTCAGGTGATGCCGTCAAGGTGAAGGGCTCCGGAAAAATAGGCATCAACATAGATCCTGTACTGCCGATGGATCTCAATGGGGAATATGTCATCGATGAAGGAATATACAAACTGTCCCTGCTCGGACTCGTTTCGAAGGATTTCACCCTGAATTCGGGAAGCAAAGTTTCACTCAACGGTGATATAATGGACACGGACCTTGATTTGACTGCAAATTACCGCACAAAGGCATCAATTTCCACTCTGATTGCCGACTCCACGTCGGTGGGCAACCGCCGCTATGTGGATTGCGGCATAAAGGTGACCGGCAAACTGGAAAATCCTCAGATAAACTTCGATATACAGATTCCTGACATTGATCCTTCGACACAGGGCAAGGTCGCGGCGGCTCTCAATACCGAAGAGAAGAGGATGCAGCAGGTGCTGGCTCTTCTGGTCTCCGGAAGTTTCGTGCCGGACGAGCAGAGCGGCATTGTCAACAATACAACGATTCTCTATTCCAACGCGTCTGAGATAATGTCGAACCAGCTGAACAAGATACTTCAGAGGCTTGACATCCCTGTGGATTTCGGCTTCAACTACCAGCCTACAAGCAGCGGCAGCAATCTCTTCGACGTTGCTATCTCGACTCAACTCTTCAACAACCGCGTCACCATCAACGGCAACATAGGCAACCGCCAGTATATGTCCTCTTCCAGGAGCGATGTTGTGGGAGACGTGGATGTCCAGATTAAAGTGAACAAGAGCGGAGATTTGCGATTCAACCTCTTCTCGCACTCCGCCGACGAATATTCCAACTTCATCGACCAGACTCAGCGCAACGGCGTAGGAATTGTCTATCAGAAAGAGTTCGACACCTGGGGAGAATTCTTCCGCAAGACTTTCTGGAGCAAATCACGTCAGGAGCAATATGAGAGAGAGCAGATGAAGCGCCATATCAATATACGATGAACGGAAGACTTTTTCTCATACCGACTCCGCTTGGAGATTACAGCCCTTCCCGGGTTCTGCCCGCGCCAGTATTGGAACTCCTACCTTCGATAAGACTCTATTTCGTGGAGGAGCTACGCTCAGCGCGCCGTTTTCTTTCAGCGGCAGGGCTTCGCGGCCATATCGAAGAGATTGAATTGCACGAACTCAACGAACATACTTCACGTGAACAGATAGAACAGTATTCGCTTCTGCTGGGCACTCGCGATGCTGCCCTGATCTCTGAGGCCGGTCTGCCTGCCGTGGCCGACCCGGGTGCGCTGCTTGTGGAACTGGCACATCGGCGTGGAGTGGAGGTTGTGCCGCAGGTGGGGCCTTCTTCCCTTATGATGGCTCTCATGTCTTCCGGCATGAACGGACAATGCTTCGCCTTTACCGGCTATCTGCCTGTCAAGAAGGAGGATAGGCGCAATGCTATTCTTTCTCTGGAGAAAACTTCCATCAGACAGCGCCAGAGTCAGATTATAATAGAAACTCCGTACCGCAACGATTCGCTGATGGAAGATCTGCTCTCAGTCTGCCGTCCGACAACACGAATATGTGTCGCAGCCGATATTACGCTGCCGTCGCAACTCATTCGCACCCGCAACGTGGCACAATGGCGCAAGGAACCTGTTGTGATAGGCAAGCGTCCGTGTGTCTTTGTAGTAATGGGTTGAAGATATGAAAGAATTTGAAATCGCATTTCCCATCGGTGTGACTCCTTCCCCGGAGGAACTCCGCAAAGCTGCCGGACGCGCTTTGGGCGTGAAGCCCGACAAAGTTGCCGACCTGAGCATAATCCGCCGTTCGCTCGATGCCCGGGGAGAGATTCTATACAGATACCGCATATCAGCGGCGGCCCAGGGCGAAACTCTTGAAAAATATCAGGTTGATGAGTACCGCGACGTGTCGCGCAGCGAGCCTGTGATTGTTGTGGGAGCCGGTCCTGCCGGAATGTTCGCTTCCCTGCGCCTCCTTATGGAGGGACGCAAGCCCGTCGTGCTGGAGAGGGGAAAGGACGTGCATATGCGCAAGGCCGACATAGCCGCCATCAACCGGAGACAGATTGCCTGTACCGAGTCGAATTATTGCTTCGGTGAAGGCGGTGCCGGTACCTTTTCGGACGGAAAACTCTTCACCCGTTCAAACAAGAGGGGAGACATACGCGAAGTTCTTCACCAGCTTGTCCGTTTCGGAGCTGATCCGTCCATTCTTGTGGATGCACATCCCCATATCGGCAGTGACCGTCTGCCACGGATTGTTGAGAATATCCGCCACTGCATCGAAGAATACGGAGGGGAATATCATTTTTCAGAGAAGGTTATCGACATTGTGCAGGTGGATGATGGCAGAAGGAAGAGTTGGAAAGTGATTTGTGAGGGCGGGGCGGTTTATTGTGCATCCAGCGTCATTCTGGCTACAGGCCATTCATCACGTGAAATATACAGGTTGTTCGCATCCAAGGGATGGCCTTTGGAGGCAAAGGGTTTTGCCCTCGGCGTGCGCGCAGAGCATCCCCAGTCCCTGATAAACCGCATACAGTATCACGGAAAGTATCAGCCGTGGATGCCTGCGGCAGAATATTCTCTGGTGGAACAGGTTGAGGGAAGGGGAGTGTTCAGTTTCTGTATGTGCCCCGGTGGTATTCTGGTGCCCTCCTGCACTGCTCCTGGAGAGGTTGTGCTGAACGGAATGAGCAATTCGCAGCGCAATTCACAGTGGGCCAATGCCGGGATTGTCTGCTCGGTGGAGCCTTCGGATGTGGGGGAATATGACAGATACGGTGTTCTGGGACTTATGGAGTTCCAAAGTGCAGTCGAGCGGCGGATGTTCGAGTTTTCTTCTTCGCTCAAGGCTCCGTCACAGAGAATGTTGGATTTCTGCCGAAAGAAGGATTCGGCAGGACTCCCCGCCAGCTCATATCAGCCGGGAACGGTCAATGCTCCTTTGTATGAACTGCTTCCTCCGTTTATTTTTGAACGTCTCAGGGTGGGTTTTGCCGCTTTCGACCGCAAGATGAAGGGCTACTATACCAACGATGCTCTTCTTCTTGCCACAGAATCAAGAACATCGTCCCCGGTACGCATTCCGCGCAATCCCGAGACGATGTCCGTTGAGGGTCTTGAGGGGCTTATTCCTTGCGGTGAGGGAGCCGGCTATGCCGGAGGCATAGTCTCCAGTGCCGTGGATGGAATACTCGCCGCTCTGGCCGTCAGCCGTTAGTGGCAACCGCCACCGCAGGATGAGCAGTCTCCTCCGCAGTTATGGGCGGCTCTTTCGCCGTGGAGGCCTTCGGTTAGTTCTTTGTCTGTGGCATCGCGTACGCCTGTGATTTCTCCTGCAAAGTTCAGAGTTGCTCCTGCAAGTTCGTGGTTGAAGTCCATTTTGACGGTTTCTGCGTCAACGGAGACGACTTTGCCCGGAATCACGCCTCCAGCCTGGTTCATCATCGGAATTGTGTTGCCCGGTACGAGGAGGTCCTCCTGAATTTTGCCGTCTATTTCGAAAATGTTCTTGGGAAGATCCACTACCGATTGCGGGTCATAGACGCCGTATCCTTCTTCTGGAGTGAGGGTGAATTGAAATCTGTCACCTACTTTCAGGCCTTTAATGTTGTCTTCGAATTTAGGGAGGAGGTATCCGAGGCCGAAGATGAATTCGAGGGGGTTGTCCTGTGTGGTCTGGTCTTTGACCTGGCCGTCAACTGTAAGTGTGTAGGTCAGGGACACTACTTTTTCGTCTGCTATTGTCATAGTTTTTGTTTTTAAAAGTTCATTGTAATATTTCGCTATTGTTCGTTTTATCCGGCGTAGCAGGCCTTCGGCCTTGAACGGGAGCAAAGTTAAGAATTATTTGGAATTGGCTGTAACTCCAAGTCCGAAAAGGGCGAAATCGCCAAGACAGGGGTCGGCTGGGAATATGCCGCGGAAATAATCCGTAATTTCGTCGGCGGTTCTGAAATCTGTGGCGTTGCGGTTTGTAATGCCGAGTGCGCGGGCCTGAGTGTGGACGTGGGTGTCCAGCGGGATGATGAGGCAGGCGGGGTCTGTGTCTTTCCAGATGCCGAAATCTACAATGCCGTCGCGGCGGACCATCCAGCGCCGCATCATATGAATCTTCTTGTTGGCGGCTTTGAGGTCGCTCTTCTGGCCGAAGACGAGAGTGCGGAAGCCGTCAGCCGAAAGGCTTTCAAGCGATTCGTGATCGGAAAAATATAACCTCAGACGTTCGAATATGGCAGCCATCTCACACCATTTCACGGTACGGTGCAACGATACCGGATCGCAACGGTAGGAACCGCGCATCACATAGTCGTAGGGCTTCCAACCCATCTCATCGTAGGCGCGGCGGATGTCTCGCACTATCATGGAGCGTCTGCCCCAGGCAAGGTGAGCGGCCACGACAGAGGCCACCTCCACGTCCTTGAGGTCGGCACGTGATTGCTTCGCCATTTCAAGAAAATGGCGCGGTCCGGATATGGGGTCTTCTTCGAAATATTGGCGGGAATTGTACTTTGCAGCATATTCCCGCACTTTTTCTTCCAGCGACATCGAACTATAAGGTGATGAGGGTGTAGCGGCGCGAGCCTACGCCGATTTTTTCGGCCTGGTCAAGACAGCTCCGCCAGTCTGTGTCCGGGTGGGTGTTGTCGAAGACATCGTGGTGGTCCACAAAGCCTTCGGCTTTCATATTCTCCTCCAGACAACTGCCCTTTGCCGGCATTGCGGCGTTGCAGGCATCTGCACAGGCCTGATCGAGGGCAACCGGGTCGAAAGAGGCGAACATTCCGATGTCGGGGATGATAGGGGCATCGTTCTCGCTGTGGCAGTCACAGTTTGGAGATACGTCCATAATTATGGAAATATGGAAATTAGGCCTTCCGTCAAGTACGGCTTTGCTGTATTCCGCCATACGGCGTCCTAGGTGTTCGTTGGCAAAGTAGTTCTTGAAGCGGATTGCATCGAAGTTGCAGGCACCTATGCAACGGCCGCAACCTACACAATTGTCGGAAACAGTCATCTTGCGGCGTGAATCGTCGAAGACGAGGCCTCCGTTGGCACACTCTTTCTGGCAGAGGCGGCAGCCGCGGCAGAGTTCAGGATTGATTTCAGGTCTGCCGTTGCAGTGCTGATCCTTTTTGCCGGCTCTCGAACCGCAGCCCATACCGACATTCTTGAGAGCGCCGCCGAAACCGGCTTCTTCGTGCCCCTTGAAATGGGAAAGGCTTATGAAGACATCTGCGTCCATAATGGCCCTGCCTATATGAGCCTCCTTGATGAACTCACCGCCTTTTACTGGAACATCCACATCGTCAGTGCCTTTGAGTCCGTCCGCGATGATGACCGGGCAACCTGCGGTGTATGGAGTGAAGCCGTTGAGCCAGGCACATTCGAGATGCTCCAGAGCATTCTTGCGGAATCCGGGATAGAGTGTGTTGCAGTCTGTCAGGAACGGCTTTCCGCCGAGTTCCTTTACGAGGTCAACCACCACGCGCGCATAGTTCGGCCTGAGGAAGCTGAGGTTGCCAAGTTCGCCGAAATGCATCTTGATGGCGACAAATTTACCATCCATATCAATCCGGCCGATTCCTGCGGCCTGCAGGAGTTTCTTGAACTTGAGAGGGACAGGATCTCCGAATGCAGGAGTCCTGAAATTGGTGAAATATACTTCAGATGTTTTCATAGCGATACAAATATAATATAAAAGCCGGCTGAGGCAAATGCTCGAGCCGGCTTTTTATCAACAGAAAAGAAAACTTATTTCTTTTTCTGACCGTATCTTGAGTAGAATTTATCAACGCGACCGGCAGTGTCGACGAGTTTCATCTTACCTGTGTAGAACGGGTGTGAAGTGTTGGAAATTTCGACCTTCACTACAGGGAACTCGACGCCGTTTACATCAATTGTCTCCTTTGTTGCAACGCAGGAACGGGTGATGAAGACGTGGTCGTTTGACATATCCTTGAATGCTACAAGACGGTAGGATTCGGGATGGATACCTTTTTTCATTTTCTTGGAATTTTGATTTTTAACTTTTCGGGCTGCAAATGTAGGAATTATTTTTTCCCGATGCAACATTATGCAGTAATTTTTGCATCCGTGCTTATTCGCCGGGACCAATATGGCCGAAAAATTATTAACTTTGCACTTTATTTTGACAACAGGTCAAAGAGTAGAACAATATGACACTCATCAAATCCATTTCAGGTATCAGGGGCACAATAGGGGGAAAAGTTGATGACGCCCTCACCCCTGTGGACATCGTAAAATTCATAGCTGCCTATTCAAAGCAACTGAAAAACAAGTTCCCGGGCAAGGAAAAATATAAAGTGGTTGTCGGCCGCGATGCCAGAATGTCCGGCTGCATGGTGGAAAGAATAGTTTCAGGAACACTGATGGCTTGTGGAATAGACGTGGTCAACGCCGGTCTGGCTTCCACGCCGACCACGGAGATGGCAGTTCTTTTCGAAAAGGCGGACGGTGGAATAATCCTTACCGCATCTCACAATCCGAAGCAGTGGAACGCATTGAAACTGTTGAACGAAAGGGGAGAGTTTCTCACTGATGCCGAAGGCAGACAACTGCAGGATATCGCCAGAGACGGAGAGTTTGATTTCGTGGATGTGGAACGGTTGGGAAAGATGACTGAAAAAGATTTCACACAGGCACATATAGATGCGGTCGTAAACTATCCTCTTGTGGACCGCAAAGCGATTAAGAAGGCCCGTTTCAAGGTAGTGCTTGACAGCATAAACTCGGTGGGCGGGATCTGTATGCCTCAGCTTTTCAAGGCGCTCGGCGTAAAATGCACTGTCATCAACGGTGAGCCTACAGGTGATTTCGCCCATAACCCGGAACCGCTGCCGGCAAACCTTACGGAACTCTGCGAAGCGGTAGTGCGTGAAAAGGCTGACCTTGGAGTCTCCGTTGACCCCGACGTGGACCGTCTGGCCTTCATCTCCGAAAACGGAGAGCCGTTCGGTGAAGAATATACTCTTGTGGCGGTTGCCGACTATGTGCTTGGCGTAAGACAGGGGCCTGCCGTCTCCAACATATCATCATCCAGGGCACTTCGCGACGTGACAGAAAGCCACGGATGCAAATATTTCAACTGCAAGGTAGGAGAGGTCAATGCTTCCACCAGGATGCAGGAAGTGGGAGCTGTCATCGGAGGCGAAGGCAACGGCGGCGTAATCGTGCCGGACCTCCATTATGGACGCGATGCCCTCATCGGAGTTGCCCTGTTCCTCAGTAATTTGGCACACAAGAAAGTGAGTGCGACCCAGCTTCGTGCCTCACTGCCGGACTACTACGTCTCCAAAAACCGCATAGAGATGAGCGACCCTGCTCAGATTGAATCGGCTCTGGAAAAAGTGGAGAAACATTTTGCCGGAGCTCTGGTCGACAAGATGGACGGGCTTCGCATAGACTTCGAAGATGAACGCAAGTGGTTCGTGCTGCGCAAATCCAATACCGAACCCATTATCCGTGTTTATGCGGAAGCTCCTGCCGAAAAAGCTGCCGATGATCTCGCCCGGGAGGTGATTTCCGTAATCAACGGCTGATATGTTTTCATTCCGCACCACACCGTTTTTTGCACAGGAAGATACTGTTCTTCGCAAGGGACGTATCGGAGTGCTCTGCAATCAGGCCGCGTGGCATCCCGAAACAGGCGAATATCTTTTCGAAACGATTGCCCGCACAGGAAGGTTGCAGAGGATTCTGACACCTGAACATTCCCTATACGGCACACTGGTGGACGGAGTGGAAACGGTCGAGGTCACGACGCAAGTGGAGCGGCGCCATCTGGAAGACCTTGACGCACTGGTGGTTGAGCTGCAGGATGTAGGCTCGCGCTACAGCAACTATACGTCTTTGATATACAATATCTTCAAACTGCTCAAGGCTACCGGAATACAACTGCCTGTCTATATTCTGGACCGACTGAATCCTTCCGGAAGGCAGATAGAAGGCACTCTCGGCATAATCGGACTGCCACACCGCCACGGACTCACGCTCGGCGAGGTGGCCAATATGTTCTACACGGAGATGAATGCAAGGTTCCCTCTCCATATCATTTCAGCAGGAGCGCAGCAGGTCAATAAGGAACTGATGGCTTGGACTATACCTCCGTTCTCGGATTTTGCCGGGTTGTTCACTTCCCATTTCTATAGCGGGCAGTGCCTGTGGATGGGGACAAACGTAAGTTACGGCCACGGCACAAACCGCCCTTTCGAACAGTTCGGCGCTCCGTTTATGGAGCCCCTTTTCGATTATTGTGCAAAACAGTCGCTCAAAGGCTGGAACGACCCGTCAAGCCCCATTGCAAACGAAGCCCTTCATATACGCTGGACCCGTTTCGTGCCGGCATACGGTATTTACAGCGGTGAGGTTTGCTTCGGCTTTCAACTGATGTTCATCCCCGGAGTGCAGTATCACGCTCTCAATCACGCACTTCAGATTATGCGTTTCGTTGCGGACACTTGTCCACGATTCGAATGTTCTTCTCTTAACAGGTATCTGGAGGATGCGACTCTCGAAAGTTTCGTGAGCGGCGCTCTGCCTTGGGATTCAACCCGCGAATACATCAAGAGCGAGGAGCAGAAATGGCTTCGCAAATCCAAGAAGTTCGTTCTCTATGATGACGAACCCTACCGCATAAAGTAGTCTCTTTCAGGAGAGGCTGGATTCTATTAGGGAGACGAGGCGGTCGATGGCTTCTTCCTGAGGAATATATCTCTCGACTGGAGTACGCCCCTTGTATAGAGTTACGTGGCCGCGTCCTTCGCCTACATAGCCGAAATCGGCGTCAGCCATTTCGCCCGGTCCGTTGACAACACATCCCATTACAGCTATCTTAACACCTGCGAAGCGGGCGGTCCGGCGCTTCACTTCCTCGAAAGTCGCTTCGAGATCGTATAGAGTGCGGCCGCATCCCGGACAGGCAATGTATTCGGGTGCAGTGAACCGACGTCTGCAGGCCTGCAGTAGCATATCTCGGAAGCGCTCTCCGTCGGCCGTGCCGACCGGCTTCCCTGCAATGGTGCTTCCCTCAAGCGGAAAATCATCAATGGTCTTGTCCAGAAGCGATGGCCCCCACAGACAGGAAGCCTTGATTATGAAGTCGTTCCACGATTGAGCCTCTACCCTCTGCCGTGTTCCGCCCCGCTTGTAGCCATCTGCGATTGCCCGGACAATGGCGCGTCCGGCAGGAATCTCGTTGACAGGATTTTCAGTGAGAGAGACGCGGATTGTGTCACCGATGCCTTCAGCCAGCAGGCTTCCGATGCCTACTGCAGACTTGATGCGGCCCTGATCTCCGTTTCCGGCTTCGGTCACGCCCAGATGCAGGGGAAATATCATACCGAACTCGTCGGACATAGCCTTGTACAGAAGCCTGTATGCCTCTACCATCACAAGTGTGTTGCTGGCCTTCAGGGAGACTGCCACATTTTGGAAGTTCTTCTCCCTGCACATTCTGAGCCATTCCATAACCGCCTCTTTCATAGCCAGAGGAGTATTGCCGTAGCGGGTGGTGATACGCTCTCCGAGGGAGCCGTGGTTGAGACCGATTCTGACGGAAGTGCCGCAGCGACGGCATACGTCGAGCAGACGGTCGAATTTATCCTTGGCCACTTCGTGGTCCCTGGCGAAATTGCCCGGGTTGATGCGGACTTTGTCAGCCACCTCGGCGGCCGCTATCGCAGCATCCGCAAGGAAATGGATATCGGCCACGAGAGGAGTCATAATGCCCTCGGCATGAAGTCTTTTCTTGATGATGCCCAGCGAATCTACCTGCTTGAGCCCCTGAGTGGTGAGGCGTATCATATCGGCGCCGGCCAAGTGCATTGCACGGCACTGCGCCACCGAAGCTTCAATATCGTCCGTGGAAGTGTTGCACATTGTCTGTACAACAATCGGAGCACCGCCACCGAGCGGCAGACGTCCGGCTATGTCGAATCTGATTTTTTTCACCATAGGTTGAAATATAGGCCGGCACTTATCATAACAGTGCGCGGATATGCTGTAATCCAGTACATTTCCCCGTTTTTGTTGGGGTGGTACATACTGGCGAACGAAAACTTGTAGTTGCCCTCGACGTGAAACTCGATTGAATTGCCAAGCAGAATTCCGAATCCGGCTCCGGCCAGCACTCCGTAGTCGTGGCGCTGGTCATATTTGTCAAACCCTCCGCTCTTGTCGGTGGAGAGCCTGTAGCCCCAGTAAGTGCCGATGTTTATCAGAAATCTGAATCTGGAGAAGTCCAATTTGAACTGTGAAACAAGCGGAAATTCCACCATACGGCAGATCTCGCCGTAGTCGTCGCGCTCTGTGGAATACCCCTCTTCAGTATATTTCGCACCAATTTTCAGACCGAAGATGTTCATCTGATCCCATAGAGGATGGTAATATGTGTAGAACACTCCGAAATTGAGAGGACACATCACGTTTTTCTCTCCGATGTCGGGATTGGCGGATATGCCGGCTATGTTGTAGAAATATTCCACACCTATCATGTGGCGGCTATTGAACTGTTTGGGCCGGGGGAGGGTGTCGAGCTGAGCAAAGTCGTCCGGCATTTCAGGTATGAAATCGATATCCTGGGCAAAGACCCCCGTATACAGGGCAGCGAACAGTAAAAGAAGTGACGCCTTTCTCATCTGAACAGTGATTCTACGTTTATTTCCTGTGTGATTTCGACAGACTCCGGTATTTCAAGTACGGATTGTCCCGGAGATGTCTGGTAGAACGCCACCATTTCCGGCTGCCGCTTTTCGAGGAGGTTTCCGGTGTCGGCATACCCGTTGCCGTTGAGATCGCGGGTGATGCGTATCTTGTATTTGCCCGCCTTGACGTAAGGAATGGACAGTTGCGTATCTTCAACGGCCGTCAGGGTTCTGACCACTTTGTCGGACTCGTCTGTCATTTCTATGATGATTCTGCACGGAACACTGCTCAGGTCGAGGATGAGTGTACTTAGCTTTTCATCCTGAGGCACCTGGAACTTGACGGAGGTCTCACTGTTGGGAAGTCTGTAGAGGTTTGTCATAGTGCCCTTCGGAAATGTGACTTCATAGTCGTATCCCTTTATCAGTGCATCTGAGGGTATGAAACGGTATTTGGTAACCTCAATGGAGTCCTGCACGAGAGAATAGCTTTTATCCGACTTCTTTCCTTTCGGATTGGTTTCGACAAATCGGATGGAGTCGCGGATTATCTCTATCAGAGGCCACTCGGAAAAGAGTTCGATGCCTTCGGATTCGATTGTCTCGGCGGTCACTTTCGAAGAGAGCACGAATACCGTGTCCTTTTCTTTCTTTGTTGTTTCCTGTTTCGGGGCATTATTGTCGGATTTTTCCTCCATAACCGCCAGAGAGAGATTCTCAACTGCCGGAGACAGCACTCCGGTCGAGTCCGTCTTCATATAATCCACCTTTATCAGCAGACTGTCACTCAGTCTGTACTTGCTGTTTATCCAGAAGTCGATGCTGTCGCGGGTACGGTTGTACTGCAAAATGACCTGATTGCTGTCGATGCCGAAGAATTCAAGGCTGTTTATCTGCACGTTTGCCGCACTGAACTTCAGGAATCCGCTCTTTTCCGTGCGGCGGCCGCTGTTCTGCAGATATTGTACGCTTTGAAGTTCCCTGAACATCTTCAAACTGACCATTGAGTTTCTGCTCAGACACTTGAGTGTATCCTTCATCAGAAATCCGCCGAGTTCGAATATGCTGTCTCTGACAACTTCCACGGGAACGAAGACTGAATCGCAGAAAGCCACGTCGTCTGCATTCGGGTCGTATTTGTAGTTTCCGTCGTTGTCGGAATAGGCATAGACGCGGTATGGCTCCGGTTTGATGTTCCTTATCACGAAGAACCCCCAGTCGTCGGTCTTTGTGGCGGCGTCAGGAGTGGTCAGAAAACAGGCCGAGTCCGAGAGGTCGGAATAAACCGCAACGAGAGCCTTGCTGACAGGTTTCAGCGTCTTGCTGTCGAAGACGCTGCCGGTGAAGTACATGGAATCAACCACAGAGCCTGTGGAAAAGGCATATACCAGTTTCGGGGCTATGTTGCCCTCATTGTTGTCCACCAGAGTCTGCCCGAAATCCAACGTGTAGGTTCTCTCTTCCTGAAGAGTGTCCTGAAGGGCGACTATGATGTTCTTGCCCTTTATTTTCGTGGTTGGTTTCTTCTTTGTGGGCGGCGACAGGATTATGTCGTTCTGATTCTTTACGATGGTGTATTCGTTGAAGAGAAGTTGAACCTTTCCCCCCGTCCTCGGAAATTCAGTGGTTCCTTCCCCTGGAGTTATGCTGATGAGTACCGGAGGAATGGTATCCTTCGGCCCTCCGCTTGGAGGAGTGCCGGTCCTGGCGCAGGAACGCCCTATGAGACTGACAAACAGTATGCAGGTCAAAGTCAGCAATGTGTATATTCTCTCTTTCATGGCAATCTTATTCCGTTCAGGTTTCGCGTGTTTATTCTATTTCGGAACGCTTGACGCTTTCGACGCCCTTGATTTTGCGAAGGGCCTTCATAAGGTTTTCAAGGTCTTCGGTAGTATGGACGTAAAGGTCTATGAATCCTTCGAAAATCTCGTCGTGTGTCTCGATATGAATCTTCCTGATATTGATGCCGAGAACGAAGGCGATTTCTTTCGAGATATCGCCCACAAGCCCTATGCGGTCTATGCCTTTAAGAGAGATGCGGGCAAGATAAGACATTATGAAATGCTTGCTCCATTTCACCGATACTATCCTGTGTCCCTCTTTTGATGCAAGGTCAGTGGCCTGAGGGCAACTCTTCTTGTGGATGGTGACTATGCCGTCGTCTCCGAGGAAACCTATGACGTTGTCACCTGGAATAGGGGAGCAGCAGTCTGCAATTCTGAATGAAACCGTGCCGTCATCCACGTCTTCCTGCAGGATATAGTCCTTCTTGCGATCTATTTTCCCCCGGTTCAGGATAGGGCTGAGCAACTTCACTCCCCACATCTGCACGCTTCTCTTCTCGGCATTGGTCTTCAGGGCTTTGTCGATGTCGTCAAGGCTGATGACGCCTACAGCTATCTTGGTGTAGAATTCCTCCTTGGCGCCGGTGCCGTAGTAATCCATAAGTTTCTTCAGCACACGGCTCTGTGCGGTTATGCCTCTCTCCGAAAGTTTGTCGAGCAGCATCTGCAGACCGTCCTTGCTCGTGCGCCTGGTTCTTTCCTTCAATACGTCAAGTACGAGATTCCTTGCCTTGTTGGTTACCAGAAAGTCGAGCCATTCGCGTTTTACCGAGTTGCTTTCCGAGGTGATGATTTCCACCTGGTCACCGTTGCTCAGAACATACGACAGGGGTTGAAGTTTCTGATTGACCTTCGCTGCGATGGACCTGTGGCCTATCTGCGAGTGTATCTGGTATGCGAAATCGAGAACTGTGGCGCCTTTCTGCAGCTTTACGGAATTGCCCTGAGGGGTGAATACGTATATGTCAGACATTACAAGCTCCTTGTGGAATTCATCAAGGAACTGAAGTGCGTTGCGGTCGGGATTGTCAAGAATTTCGCGCACCTGCTCAAGCCAGCGGTCTATCTCGGAGTCGCTGCTGACGGTGCCTTCATTCTTGTAGAGCCAATGGGCAGCCACTCCCTTCTCGGCTATGGCATCCATCTTTTCGCTTCTTATCTGCACCTCTATCCAGTTTCCGCTTGGCCCCATGACGGTCACGTGAAGAGCTTCGTAGCCATTGGATTTCGGCTCTTTGAGCCAATCGCGGGTCCTGTCGGGCTTGTATTTGTAGAGTCCTGTCACCATCGAGAAGATGTACCAGCACTGCTCTCTTTCGCTGTAGTCCTCCCTGGCTTTGAATATGATGCGCACTGCATAGATGTCGTAGATTTCCTCGAACGGGATGTTCTTGGTCTTCATCTTCTTCCATATCGAGTAAGGGCTCTTCAGCCTCTTTTTGATGGTGTAGGTATAGCCGGCCTGGTTCAGCGTGTCCTTTATCGGTTCGATGAATGCATCGATGGACTCCGCCCGGCTGTCCATAATGTCGTTCAGACGGCGGCTTATGGTGTTGAAAGCCTCCGGCTCACGATATTGCAGCCAGATGTTCTCCATCTCCGACTTGATGGCGTAGAGTCCGAGGCGGTGGGCAAGAGGAATGAAGACATACATTGTTTCGCTCAGTATCTTGTCTCTCTTGTACTCCGGCATGAACTGGATTGTACGCACATTGTGGAGCCTGTCGGCGAGTTTGATGAGGATGATGCGCACGTCGTCGTTGAGGGTGAGGAGTATGCGCTTGAAATTCTCCGCCTGGAGAGTGGAAGGATCGCTGGCCGAGTCGCTGTCGAGAGCAGTCTTGATTTTGGTCAGTCCATCGACGATGGAGGCGATCTTGTCTCCGAAAATCCTTCTTATGTCATCCACGGTGAAATCTGTGTCTTCCACAACGTCGTGCAGAAGTGCGGCACATATTGATTTGCATCCGAGTCCTATCTCGTCCACGACAATCTTCGCCACTGCGATAGGGTGGAGAATATATGGCTCACCGGAGCGGCGTCTGACTCCCTTGTGGGCTTCATTGGCAAATTCGAACGCCTTCAGAGTGAGGGCATATTGCTCCTGGTCCGCGCAGCGCCTGAGGCTCGACTCCTTCAGTCCTTCGAATTCCCGCTCTATCAATTTTATATCCTCATCTGTAAACATATTCCTGTCAGAAATAAAGGTCTCTATGTCCGTTTTTTATCTTTTCGATGCGCTCTTCGACAATTTCCTTTCTCCTGGTATCGGTCATCCGTTCCAGTTTACGGCGTATGAGGGCATATCCGGCTTCTGCGGTCTCTTCTGAGCCGTAGTCTTCGAGGTATTCGGTCAGTGTCAGAATGGCGTTCGGAGTGCAGAGCTGACCGATGAATCCCGGTACGGCATATTCCATGAAATGCTCTCCGGTACGGCCCTTGCGGTAGCAGGAGGTGCAGAAACTTGGAATGTATCCTTTCTGCAGCAGCCATCTGATGACGGAGTCCAGAGGACGGGTGTCGCCAATGAGGAACTGCTCGCGGTCAAGTTCCTGACCGTGTACGCTGCTGTGGTATCCTCCGATTTCCAGCCTGGTACCGGCATCTATCTGTGAGACACCGAACTCCATCACGCGGCTGCGCACGGATTCATTTTCGCGCGCTGTCATGATCAGCCCGGTGTACGGAACCGCGAGACGCAGAACCGCAACAAGGTGCTCGAAATCTTCGTCGCTTACCTTCCAAGGCAGTTCAAGGTCAAGCCCGTTGGCCGGCTGGATACGCGGGAAACTGATGGTGTGAGGTCCCACGCCGAATTTTTCCCTGAGGTGGATTGCATGTGAGACAAGGCCCATCACCTCGAATCTCCAGTCGTAAAGTCCGAACAGTGCGCCGATGCCGCAATCGTCTATTCCGGCCTCGAAAGCGCGGTCCATCGCATTCAGACGCCACAGATAGTCTCCCTTTCGCGTGCCCGCAGGATGCATCGCAGCATAGGTCGGTTTGTGGTATGTTTCCTGAAAGACCTGAAAGGTGCCGATGCCGGCTGCCTTGACTGTCCTGAACCCTTCTACGTCCAGAGGCGCTGCATTGATGTTGACGCGGCGGATTTCGCCGTGCCCTGCTTTTGTACTGTAGCAGAGGCTGACGGTGTGGGCTATGAACTCCGGAGAGTAGACGGGGCTTTCACCGTACACGAGAATAAGCCTCTTGTGGCCCATATTTTCAAGGGCAGTGATTTCCTCCACCAGTTCGGCGTCGGAGAGTGTCTTGCGTACCGTTGTGCGGAGCGATCTGCGGAAACCGCAGTATTTGCAGTCGTTGATGCAGTGGTTCCCTACGTATAGAGGGGCGAACAGCACGATGCGGTTGCCGTAGATGGAGCGTTTCAGTTTGCGGGCGGTTTCGAAAAGTTCCTCCTTGAGTTGCGGTGACTTTATGGAAAGCAGAATGGCTGTCTCCTCCAGATTCAGAGGTGCCTTGGAAAGACTTTTTGCAAGGACCTCCCGCACAAGAGCGGGGTCTTCCTTCGTCTCGGAAAGCAGCGACCCTATAAGTGTGTCATTAATGAAATCTTCCTGATATTTTGACATATGCTATTTCTATTGTTGTTTCTGTCGTTGTAGTGCCAGTTCCTTGCGTTCTTCCTCTTCCAGACGCTTTTCGGCGATTTCCCATTCCCGTATCCGGTGAAAGGCCTCGGATAGTGTCGCTCCGTAGAGAATGGTCTGCCAGCTGATGTTCATCCATATCATGAAGAGCGGTACGAATGCCAGCACACCATATACTCCGCTGATGCGGGTGACGACGACCTGGGTCCCCATATAAAGGTACTGGATTGCGACGAACACTACGCCTACGAGGAATGAGGCTTTGAGCGCGGCTCTGTAGTGCACTTTATGTGCCGGTATGAATTTGTACATTACGGAAAGAGCCAGAGACGCCACTCCGTAGAATATCAGCCAGAAGATGTTTCTGGTTATGAAATGGAACGCTCCCAGTTTTCCGTCGAGAATTTCGAAGAATCTGATGTAGTATGCCCAACCGGAGAGGAAGAGCAGAATCACGAAAGGAATGCAGATGAAGAGTCCGAAGTAAACGGCCACTTTGGTGATGATTTTCCTCTGACCTTTGACGTGCCATACACGGTTGAATGCCACACCTATCTGAATCATCAGCCACAGCACCAACCAGACGAAAGTCAGGAAGGAAATCCACCCGAACGTTCCGTTCTCGGTGGCGTCCACCATATTGTGGGCTATGCCCAGAATGAAGTTTATCAGTTCCACGTTGCCCGGAAATGTGCTGAGGAGCTTGGTTTCCAGCATTTGTTCAAGGCCGAAACCTCCGGAAACAAATATGATTGAGGCCAGAAGCGGAACGGCTGCCATTGTGCTGAAGAAACTCAGTGCAACGGCTTCCCGTCCGATGCGGTCGCGGAAGAAATTGCGGGTACAGATTATTATGGCCTGAAAGTGCAGGGAAATCCTTTTCCTCCATTTGCCCATAGCGGAGAAATCAAGAATCCAGATGTCCCTTGAGATAAAGCTGCGGATGCTCTCCGTCCTGTTCCTAACCTTGTCAGTGAAACCTGCCATTGCGTTTTTTCATCCTATCAGTTTATAAAACTCATCTTCGTCTATCACTTTGATGCCCAGTTTTTCCGCCTTCTTCATCTTTTCCGGGCCGCTCTTTTCTCCGGCGAGAAGATAAGTGGTCTTGCCGCTTACGGAACCGGAATTCTTGCCTCCGTGGGCTTCTATGAGTGATTTCATCGCTTCTCTGGAGATGGAGAAATTGCCGGAGATGACTATCGTGGCTCCTTCCAGGCGGTCGGAAACCCTGCCTTCATCCGCACTGCACTCCATCTGCAGGCCGGCTTCACGCAGTCTGCTGACAATGGTACGGCCCGCCTCACCGGAGAAGTAGGAGACAATCGAGTCCGCCACCGCATCACCGATATCGGAAAGCTGGAGCAAATCCTCCTTCGAAGCGGCTTGCAGGGATTCCATCGATCCGAAATGGCGTGCCAGCATTCTTGCTGTCTGTTCGCCCACGTGGCGGATGCCTATGGCGTAGAGCACTCTCTCGAACGGTACGCTCTTGCGCTCCTCAAGACTGGAAAGGAAGTTGTCGGCGGATTTGTCCTGCCATCCTTCGAGCGTAAGCAGCTGCTCTTTGGTGAGAGAGTAGAAGTCGGGCGGGGAAGTTACGAATCCTTTTTCATAGAGTTGGTCCACAGTGGCGTCGCCTGCCAGAATATCCATCGCCTTGCGTGAACAGAAATGTATCAGCCTGCCCTTTATCTGGGTAGGGCAGCCGAAACTGTTCGGACAGTAGTGGCGTGCCTCATCCTCATCGCGGACAAGCGCCGTGCCGCAGTCGGGGCAAAAATCCGGAAACTTGGGAATCTTAGCATCAGCCGGCCTTTTTGAAGCTTCCACTCCCGTAATCTTCGGTATTATCTCACCGCCTTTCTCCACATAGACGAAGTCCCCGACGTGTATGTCCAGAAGCATCATCTGATCCAGATTGTGAAGCGAAGCCCGCTTTACGACGGTTCCGGAAAGATGTACGGGCTCAAGATTCGCGACAGGAGTGACGGCCCCTGTGCGACCTACCTGATAGTCTATGCTCAAAAGGGGAGTCAGAGCCTGCTCCGGCCTGAATTTGTATGCCGTTGCCCAGCGTGGTGACTTTGCCGTCATTCCCAACTGGCGCTGAAGTGCCAGTTCGTTTACCTTGATGACTATTCCATCGGTTGCAAACGGCAGATTCTTTCTTTCGCCATCCCACTTCTCTATGTAGGCGAGAGCCTCTTCTATTGATTCGGCCCTGCGGCTGAAAGAGGATGTCGGCAGACCCCACGAGGCCGCTGCCTCTATGGCTTCGATGTGGGTGTTGAACGGCAAATCTTCGCCGAGCATATGGTAGAGCACGCAGTCCAGGCCGCGTGATTTCATTTGGGAAGGATCCTGCAGTTTCAGGCTGCCGGAAGCAGCGTTGCGCGGATTGGCGAAAGGCTCTTCTCCTGCTTCCGCACGCTGGGCATTAAGCCTTTCGAAGGCTTCGAAAGGCATATATATTTCACCTCTGATTTCAAATTCGTGGGGCCATCCGCTGCCGCTGAGGACTTGGGGTATGCTTTTGATGTTGACCACATTGCGGCTGACGTCGTCTCCTTTTGCACCGTCTCCGCGCGTGAGAGCGTGAAGAAGTTTGCCGTCACGGTAGGTCAGGCATATCGCAGTGCCGTCGAATTTGAGTTCGCAGGAGAAAGTGTATGGCTTGTCGGTGGCCTTGCGGATGCGGGAGTCGAAGTCCGCCATCTCCTCGCGGCTGTAGGTGTTGCCCAGTGAGAGCATGGGGTAGCGGTGTGCCACCTGACGGAATTCAAAGCCGGAAGCGGTGGGGGCCGAAGGCGAGGCGAGATCGCTGCCTACGTGCTGCGTCGGGGAGTTTGCGGAGGCGAACTGGGGGAACATCTTTTCAAGGGTCTGAAGTTCGTTCATAAGCAGGTCGAACTCGAAGTCGGAGATGGTTGGAGCATTGTCAACGTAATAGTTGTGGTTATGCCTCTCAAGCTCCTTTTCGAGCAGAGCGATACGCTCCTTCGCCGCCGATTTTGAAATTTTTCCCATTTGAAAAGATTAACTTACAAAAATAGTCAATATTTATCAATAAAGTAGTATTTTTGCGTGCTTAAAAAGAGAAACAGATGAAAGAATCGATTATTATTTTGACAGGCGGAGGCCCGGCTCCGGGAATGAACACCGTAGTGGGAACTCTTACTAAAGCTTTCGTCGCAGGAGGTTACCGCGTAATCGGCCTTCACGGCGGATATTCAGGACTTTTTTCAAACAATCCGCGTTGGGAGGAACTGGATTTCTTCAAGGCGGACACCATATTCAACAGGGGCGGTTCCTATCTCCAGATGAGCCGTTTCAAACCGACGGACAACGACTTTGAATGCAATTTCAACCTGAAGCTTTTCCGGGACAACAACGTGAAGCTTCTCGTGACTGTGGGTGGAGACGATACGGCCTCCACTGCGAACCGCATTGCCAAGTTCCTGGAAGCAAAACAGTATCCTATCCACAACATACACGTTCCGAAGACTATAGACAACGATCTTCCTCTTCCGGGGAATGCACCGACCTTCGGTTTCAACTCCGCAAAGGATGAAGGTGCCCACATTGCCCGTACGGCATACGAAGATGCCCGCACTTCAGGCAATTGGCTGCTCATATCTGCGATGGGCCGCAGCGCAGGCCATCTGGCTCTCGGCATAGGTGAGTCCACCCATTGCCCTATGACCATCATCCCTGAGATGTTCAACAAGACGGAAATATCAGTCGATAAGATTATAAAGCTCTCGCTTTCAGCAATAATCAAGCGCAAGATTCTTGGTATAGGCTATGGTACGGTCGTAGTGGCCGAGGGCGTTTTCCACGATCTTGCGGCGGAAGACCTCAAGGCTACCGGTGTCCATATGACATACGACGAGCACGGCCATCCGGAACTGGGCAAGATTTCCAAAGCCGTTCTTTTCAACGACATTCTAGAAACAGAGATGCAGAAGATCGGGCTCAAGGTAAAGACACGTCCGATAGAAATCGGCTATGATGTCCGCTGCCAGGATCCGATTGCTTTCGATCTGACATACTGCTCGGAACTCGCTATGGGGGCTTACGAACTCTTCCGCAGGGGTGAGACGGGCTGTATGGTGTACGTTGACAATGACGGTAACGCCCATCCTCTCTATCTGCACGATCTCCAGAACGAAGAGGGCAAGATTCCTCCACGCAGAGTGAACATCTCAGGCGGAACAGCACAGAACTATTACAGGAATATATGCCACTACATCACTCCGGCGGACTATGAGGCTGCGCGCAAGTACGTCCCTTGTCCTGAGGAGTACGATTTCAACAAGATACTGAACTGGGAAAAATAGTTATATACCAATTGCTCATAAGAGCATTCGGAAACCGCAACTGCACTCCTGGAGGCTCTTATTCAGTTAACGGCTCGGGCAAGTTCGCCGACATCGACGATGATTGGCTACGCAAGCTCAAGAAGCTGTCTGTCAGTGCTGTATGGTACACGGGAGTTATTTCTCACGCCACCCGTACCCATTTCCGTACAATTCCGGATTCCAACAAATCCATAGTGAAAGGCGAAGCCGGTTCCCCTTATGCCATACGCAATTATTTCGACGTGGATCCGGCTCTGGCCGTCAACGTGGACAACCGGATGGCGGAATTCGAGGCTATGATCGGGCGGACACACCGCGCCGGAATGAAAGTCATCATAGATTTCGTGCCGAACCACGTCGCGCGCGAGAACGGAGGATATTTCACGAAGGAAAACTTCTATATTCTGGACGAACCTCTGCGTATGCCTGACGAACTGTGCAGTGACTATGTGGAGAATCCCGCCAAGGCGACCGGCAACGACGTTTTCAGTCCCGAGCCGTCTGTACGCGACTGGTTTGATACCGTCAAACTCAACTACGGCAATCGCGACACTTGGCAGAAAATGCTCGACATTCTCCGATTCTGGATTGCGAAGGGGGTTGACGGGTTCCGATGCGATATGGTGGAGATGGTGCCTTCCGAATTCTTCAAATGGGCTATCGGGCAGATTCGTTCCTCGCATCCCGAGACGATGTTCATTGCCGAAGTTTACAACAAGGACAACTATCGCCGCTATACTGCTGCCGGATTTGACCTTCTGTACGACAAATCAGGTTTCTACGACTGCCTCAGGGCGGTATGGGAAGGCCGAAGGCCGGCATCTGACCTGACTGCCGAATGGCAGTTCCTCTCCGAACTGCAGCCGAAGATGCTCAATTTTCTCGAAAATCACGATGAACAGAGAGTTGCATCTGATTTTTATGCAGGCAGCGGTAAGGCCGCTTTCCCGGCTCTTGCCGTGTCTCTTCTTTTCAATACGGCTCCTTTCATGATTTACTTCGGTCAGGAGTGCGGAGAGAGGGGAATGGAGGCTGAGGGCTTCAGCGGACTGGATGGCCGCACATCCATATTCGACTACTGCACAGTGCCTTCCATCAAGAGATTGCTCTCAGACCGCCTTTCAGTTGAAGAGACTGTCGTCTATAAGGAGTACTGCCGCCTGATGAAGATAGCAACTGCGGATTACGTATTTTCCGAGGGAGGGACTTACGATTTGATGTATGTAAATCCGGCATCGGAGCATTTCAACCCTTCGCGACAGTTCGCGTGGATCAGGGGTTTTGACGGAGTCGTGATGCTTGTAGTCGCGAATTTCAGTCCGGAACCTGTGGACGTGGAGATATTCATCCCGGCTGAGGCATTTGCGTTCTTCGGCCTGCCGGCTGTCGAACGCAGGGTCAGCGTTCACGTAGGAGGCCGCGATTACTGCCGAACAGACATCAGTTAGAACGGCAGTCCTATGCCGAAGTGGAGCGCCATCGCTCCGTCTGTAACCCAATCTATAGGAGATACGAAATGTTGTTTTCTCGGATCGTAGGTCTGAATGCCGAGGTCCAGCCTGACGAGTATCATTTCGAAATCGGCGCGAAGCCCTACACCCCAGTTCAAAGCAGTGGTTTTAAGACAGTTCTTAAACGAAAATGCAGATTTGTTATCTACTTCACGCGCCTCTTTGGTGATGTTCCAGACATTGCCCGCGTCGATGAACACTCCTCCGTGGAGCTTCCAGAAGATAGGGAATCGCAATTCCATATTGAGTTCGAGGTGCATCTCTCCGTTCTGGTTGGGAATGCTGAATGCGGAGTTCATCTCTGCCGATCCGGGGCCGACTGTTCTGGATTGCCATCCTCTCAGGCTGTTGGCTCCGCCGGCATAGAATACCTGTTCGAACGGCAGTGTTTCCGTATTGCCGTAAGGCACCCCTATGCCGAGAAGGAATCTGGTGGCGAACGAGTATTCGTTGTTGATGCCGAACCGGAGGGTCGGAACGGTGGAAATCTCCGTACGGGCATACTGGGAGTAAGGCAGATTGAACAGGGTGCCTGTTCTGTGGGTGTCGTCGTACAGATATTTTTTGAAGAGGCTCAGGAAATTGCCTGCGGTTTCGGTTGCAACCCTCAGATAGAAGTAGGAATTTTTCGGATGAGCCGAAGGATCCGTGGTGAAGAAGTAGTTGAAACGCGTGCCGAGAATGAAGTGGGATCTGAAGGAATTGATCAGATAGGGGTCGTTGAGTTTTTCAAGGAATTCAATACTGATATAGCTGACATCCACCACGTTCACATTGACGGGTATGACGTCGAAGCGCTGCTTTTTGTTGAAGGTCCTCCATGCGTAGCCGTAGGATGTGGCGAATATCTGTCTGTGATATTCAGGCCTGTTCTGGTAGTTGTATGATACCTTGACCTCCGTAGCGGGCAGAACCGTCTTGAATACTCTGTCGGGAAGAAGCAGGAATGTCGGAAACTTGATTCCGGAATTGACGGTGAACTCCACGGCTCTGATGTCCTGTTTCAGATTGAATTGAAAGTCCCCTTTGAAGCCCAGCGTGAAAACTTCTCCTCCACCGAATATGTTTTTGTTGGAGTAGGATATGGCGGGCGTGATGCCCCACAGGCCGTTGGTGTTGATGGAAGCATCGAAATTGAACTTCATGGAGCGTCGCTTTGCAGGAGAGAGGAGGATCCGGCAGTCCAGTGTGGAGGAGTCCTTCTCTGCAAGATTCAGGTTTACGGAGCTGATGGCGGGTATGCCGCTGAATCTGGAATATGTATTCTTGACATCGCTTTCTCTGTAGATGTCGCCTTCCTCAAGACGGTTGAGCCTGTTGAGAAGCTTGTCTGTCAGTCTGAAACCTGGCATCGGCGTGATTTTTATCTCACCGAATCTGTATTTGCGGTGAGGACGGGCTGCGGCTGGAGTTTCGTTGTGGGTGAAATCCTCGATTCTGGTCCATATCACCGCTTCGTTGCTGAAGGTTGAAGTGTCGGCGAAATAAAAGAAATAGTTCTTGGAGAAGCCCCAGTATCCGTTGTTGCGGAAGAGTTGCGCCAGACGCTCGCTTTCAGCCTCAAGTGTCTTTTGGGACAGAGGGTCACCGACGGATATTGTGAAATTGGCTGAGTCCGAGGCCATTATTGCGGCCAAATCGGGATTTTCGACAGTGAAGTCGATTTTGCGCAGTGGATACTGCTTCCCCAACTTGACGTGAAACTCGGTGCTCATCTTGCGCTTGTCAACTCCTTTCTTCGATGTTTTGACTATTTCCTTTGCCGTGATTTGTGAATTGAAGTAGCCGGAATATTCGAGCTGGTTCAGCATACCGTCTATGGTGGACTGCAGGAGTTGAGGGTCGTAAACCACCGGCTCCACTCCGACCTTCTCGACAAATCTGTCCCATCGGCTGCCGGTCCCTTTTGTCCAGTTGTAAACATACAGGAAAGGATTCCAGTGGCCGATATAATAATTGTTCGGAGTCTGCTTCATATAGGGCTCCAGTTGCGAGACATCGAACGTTTCGGTCGAATCGTTGTCCACGATGACTTTGGAATCATAGTAGAGATACTCTCCTTCTGCCAGCGTTTTGGTGGTGGAGCACCCGGTAGCCAGCACAGCTGAAAGACAAATGCATATTATGACGGCAGGCCTTTTCATTTCATCATCTCCTTCTGAACTCGCTGCAGGTTATTGCCGCTGCCATTGCGACATTAAGTGATTCCGAAGTGGGGCGGCCTTCGGCAAAAGGGGGAATATTCAGTCGTCTTGTGACCTTTGCCGCCACTTCCGTTGAAATGCCGTTGCTCTCCGAACCCATCACTATTACACCGTCGGTGCCGCCACAAAGATCGGCTTCATAGATGTTTTCACCGGATAGAAAAGTGCCGAAAACCTGTTTCCCGCTCTCCTTGAGAGTCTGCAGGGCGGCCGGCAGATTGCAGTAACTGAAACTGATCCTGAAGATGGATCCCATAGTGGCCTGCACCACTTTCGGATTGTAGATGTCAACCGTGTCTTCGGAGGCTATTATCCGTTTTATCCCGAACCAGTCTGCGAGGCGGATGATTGTGCCGACGTTGCCGGGGTCCCTGAGACCGTCGAGAGCCAGAGTCAGCCCTTCTGCGGAATCTTCCTCCTTATGCACGGGGATGCGGACTACAGCCAGTACGGGGCTGGGGGAGGAGAGCATCGAGATACGCTGCATGGCATCATCACCGATGACATCGCGCTCATATAAGCCGACTATTTCGAAACCGGAATTGCGGGCTTCGGCGACCATCTTTTCTCCTTCGACCACGAAGAGTCCCCTCTCGTCACGGAATTTCTTCTGCGAGAGAGCACGAATCTCCTTTATATCGTTTTTCGAAATCATCTTAACCTACAAATTTACTAAAAATCTCCGGCTTTCAACGTTGTTTCTGACAAATTTCTTCCCAAATATGGCCGGCGGCTGATCCGAAAGGCTCACGCCTGACAGGATAATTGCCGCGAAGGAGTTCGAACGAGGCGGGATTCGCCTTCAGAGAGGCAGAGTCCGCTTCTATGTCGTATGATGCCTTCAAGGCTTCCGCCAGAATCTGCCGGGAACTTTTTCCGGAGGCGTCCACAGTGTCTGCGACGGCTCCGAGCTGGACTCCGTCAGGAAGAGGAAGTGCCCCCGGCGTCCACTGCGTCAGCGGAAGGCACAGCTGCGAAGCAATGAAACGAACGGCGGCTTTCGTGCCGTTGGCCTTTCCGTCTGTGCTGTAGCCGGCGATGTGAGGGGTGGCGATTTCGAGAAGTCCCATGAGTTCCGTGTCAATACGAGGCTCGTTCTCCCATACGTCGAGTACCGCTCCGGCTATGCGGTGAGCTTTCAGCACCTCTTTCAAGGCTGCGTTGTCCACCACAGAACCACGTGATGAGTTGATAAGCCACTGCCTGGCTCTGAGGCTGTTCAAGCGTTCCTCCCCGAAGAGGTGGAACGTGGCGTATTCTCCGGATTTTGTCAGAGGAACGTGCAGAGAGATGATATCTGCCTCTTCCATAATTTGTTGCAGGGATGAAAATCCAGAGGGACCTTCTTTCTCTGCACGGGGCGGATCGTTGATGAGCACGCGCATACCGAGTGCGCGCGCCGCTGCAGCGACTTTGCCGCCTACGTTGCCTGCACCAACAATGGCGAGAGTCATTTTTTCCAAGGAGAGCGAATGTTTTTCAGCTATCGCAATGATGCAGCGGGTTATGTATTGGCAGACGCTGCCGGAGTTGCATCCCGGAGCATTGCTCCAAGCGATTCCGGCCTTTTCGCACCAGAGAGTGTCTATATGGTCGTATCCGATTGTGGCTGTGGCGATTGCTCTTACACTTGAACCTTCCAGAAGTCTCCTGTCGCAGATGGTGCGTGTGCGTATGACCAGTGCGTCGGCATTTCGGACGTGCGAAGCTGAAACCGATGCTCCTGGCAGGTATTCGACCTGCGCATAAGGTTCAAACACGCCCCTGATGAAAGGGATTCTATCGTCTATGACTATTTTCACCTCCCAAAGATAACTAAAATCCCGATAAATTATCTGTTGCCGGCGAGCCGCCCGCGAATGTGCAACCGGAATGGAATGTCATTCGCTCTCCGGTGGAAGGATGACGGAAGGAGATGTATGAGGCGTGGAGCATAAGACGCCCGGGAGTGCCGCCGGTGGCGGACAAACCTCCATAGAGGCGGTCGCCGGCAATCGGCCGGCCAAGGCCGAGAACATGGGCGGCATGGACCCTGAGCTGGTGGGTGCGGCCGGTGTATGGGGTGAAACGCACCTCGCAGGTGCCGTCCTTTCTCACTCCAAGCACTTCGTATCCGGTGACTGCCGGCTTTCCACCTTCCGTGTCCACAATCTGACGCGGCCTGTCGTAGTAGTCGGAAGAAAGGGGAAGTACGATTCTGCCTTTGTCTCCAGCTTTCAGCGGACAGCTGCCTGCGGAGAGTATCGCATCGTACCGCTTCGCCACTTTTCTATTCTCGAAATCGCGCTGGAGGGAGGCCTGGGAGCGTGCGTTCTTTGCAAAAACCATAAGTCCCGACGTGTCCATATCGAGCCTGTGACAAGCAAAAATTTCGCAGTTGCAGCGGTCTGAAAGCCACTTCTGAAGAGAGAGACGCGGCAAATGCCCCTCATTTGTCCTTCCCGGAACTGCCAGCATCCCCGACGGCTTGACCGCCACGACAATGTCCTCATCCTCGTGCAACACCACAGGCTCTGCCAGATTCCACAGAGCGTCCGACTCAAGCGGATTGGGCTCCACATCGAGTCCTTGCATCATATAACTCAGCAACGGGCCGCATTTGCCGGTGCAGGATGGGTAGAAACCGCCGTGGCGGCGGACTTCGCCAAGAGGGGAGAGGCCATACCAGAATTCACCCATTGCCCGCGGCTTCAGGCCGTGGATGTATGCCGCCTGAAGCAGTTTGGGCCCTGCACATTCACCGGTGCCTCCCGGCGGAACGAGTCCACGCTCAGCGAAAATTTCCAGGATGGAGCGGGATTCTCCCTTAGCATTCAGCACTTTATATTGACTGAAAAGCCATTTCTGCAATTCCTGGGACCTTTCCCGGGAAGATGAGTTCAAATCTACAGAGGTGCAGTCGAATATCGGTGGCACGAACCCTTCGATGAAGCTTTTTCCTCCTGCAAGGCCGGAAAATGCGAAAAGAGGGTGAATTTCACCGTTGCCATCTTCCGCCAGCAGTACACCCATCATCTTCCCCTCGCCGAACATTTTTTTGAGAGACGCATCGGAGTCTATGCGTGAAATCAGACAGGAGGCGGCCTCTTCGATTTCGGGCAGAGGCGTATAGCAGAACGGACAGTTGAACAGCTTTGGAAGGCTATTCGACATAGAGCATCAGGCCTTTGAGGTATTCTCCTTCCGGATGGAAGATGTTGACCGGATGGTCTGCCGGCTGGTTGAGACGATCCAGAATCTTCACCCTACGGCCAGTCTGTGCGGCGGCACTGAAGACAGCCAGAGCGAAAGCTTGCCTGTCAACTACTTGCGAACAACTGAAAGTGAATATGATTCCTCCCGGCGCCACTGCACTGATGGCTGCCGCGTTAAGACGCTGATAGGCTCTGAGTGCGTTCGGGAGAGCGCCTCGGTGCTTTGCGAAAGCAGGAGGATCGACTATTATGAGGTCGTATTTGCCTGTGGCCGTCTCTTTTATCCGGTCTATGGCATCACAACAAAATTCCTCGTGGGCCGAGCCGGGAAAATTGAGTTCTATGTTGCGACCTGTCAATTCGATGGCTTTTGCCGAGCTGTCCACTGAATCGACTTTCAGCGCTCCGCCTGCGAGGGCATAAACTGAGAATCCTCCGGTATAGCAGAAAAGATTCAGAACAGAGCGGCCTGCAGCGTAGCGCTCCACGAGAGAGCGGTTCTCCCTCTGATCGAGGAAAAAGCCGGTCTTCTGCCCCGTTTCCCAGTCAACTGTGAATTTATGACCGTTTTCCAGTACATATCCCGCAGATTCGCGCACAGGCCCGTACAGATATCCGTCCTGAAGGTCGAGGCCGGCTTTGAAAGGTGCAGTGCCGGAACTCTTGTCATAAACTGCAACAAGTCTGTTTCCATATATCTTTTTCAGAGCTTCGACAATTTCGCTTCTGGAGAGAAACATTCCCACTGAGTGGGCTTGAATCACGCAAGTACCGTCATACCAGTCTATTATCAGACCCGGCAGACCGTCGCCTTCACCGTGGACCAGGCGGTAGCAGTTGGTGGGGCCGTCAGGAGAGTCAAGTCCGAGGCTTCTGCGCATCGCCAGACAGCCTGAAAGCCTGCGTTCCCAGAAATCCTGAGGCAGTAGGGGTGAGTCGAAACTCAATATCCGTACAGATATGCTGCCCACCTGCCAGTGGCCGCAGGCCAGAAAAGTGCCGTCCGAAGCATAGACGCTCACGATGTCGCCTTCGGCGGGTTCACCCATGACCGATGCCACGGCACCGGAAAAAATCCAGGGATGGAATCTTCGCACGGATTCGTCCCGTCCTTTTTTCAGATATATTTCAGTCATTTGAATCGCTCTTTATTTGAGGCGCAGCCAGAAGCGCCTTGTACATCTTGAGGCATATCCAGGCGTCGGTGGCGGCATACTGCTGCTGCGCCGCAGAGAGTTCGGCGGCTTCCCAGTTGGAGCATTGCTGCGCTTTTGACACCTTGACTCCGAGGATGATTGCGGCCATCTTGCGCACACTCTTGTCCTTGATGCCGTATTTTTCGCCGAATTGCTGGAGGTCCATGAACCTGTGAGCGTGAAAATGGTTGTAGTGCTGCAGACCGTTGATGTCGTCGTACACTGCCGCACCTATCTTGGTGATGGATTTGTCGGACAGAATGGCGGCCAGGTCGTCCGGTATGCCGAGCGAGTGCAGTCTGAAAAGAAATGCTTCCGTTTCGCTCGAAAGTTGCAGGAGAGCAGTGTGGCAACGTGGCTGATGGGGCTGGAACACAGGTTTTGTCTCAGTGTCGAATCCTATCATGCGGCTGGATGCCAGATGCCGGACAGCTCTGTCGTAATCTTCTCCCTTTTCGGTGATTATTGTGATTCTGCCGGGAAAAACGGCAGTCTCAAGCTGCTCTATTTCTTCAGGTTTGATGCTTTCGACGAACATTACTGCATTGCTGGGGCTATAAGCTCGTAGGTATATGGAAGGAGCTTCTTGATGCGCTCAAGATTGTTTGAGTCTATGTTGGAGTTCGAGAACGGAACCTGCTTGGTGGTGAGGTCCTCTGTGCCTACTTCGCGACCGTATTTGAAATCATAGGTGAGATGGCCGTCTTCAGTGAGGTATTCGTCGTCGAGTGCCTTGCTCGGTACGGAAATGTAGCATTCGGCTTTCTGCGGGGTGATGCGATGGGCCAGATTGTTGTCGGCTCTCAAAGTGCTGTAGCACTCCACTGCCGTATATACTGCAGGATCAACGAATTCTATCTCTTCAGAGAGCAGATTCCTGTAGGGGAAAGTGCCGTCGGATTTGTAGGTCCTGAGTTCTTCTATCGTCTGTCGCATGGTTTCTAGCAGGAACGGATAGTGGGTGCATCCCATGATGATGGCTTTGATCGGAGCGGTGCTGCCGCTTGCCCTGTGGCGTTCGACAAGGGATACAAGGTTGAACCTGGCGTAATTGGCGGCATCGTTCAGCTGAAGTTCTGCATATTTGCCGTCTGCACCGCGGCGGGTGAGCATTCTGTTGTCGGAGAAGTCGAAATTGTATGCCTTGAGCAGGTCGAGCTTGATGCAGTTGTCCTCTTCTCCTATCTTTGGTCCACGGTATGTGCTCCGCACGGCAAGTGCGAGAGGGTTGACGAAGTCAGGCTCGCTGTCCACAGCTTCCGCGAAGCCGTAACCGCTCTGCGAAACTATATCTACGCCTTCCGTTATACCGCGGGATGCAAGTTCTTCTCTGAGAGTTCTTTCGTATGCGCCTGAAGCGATTGTCCCGGGTGTGGCGAGAACTCCTATTGCCAGAGGTGTATCTCCGCTGTGTATGTCAAGCATATCCAAAGTGGCTTTGGAACCGGCATTGATGACACCGATGACCTTCACTTTGCTGCCGCTCTGTTCGAGGAGGGATTCTATTGACTTGAGACCATACGCAGTGGCAGTGTTGCAGGCCACTATGATGATTTTAACGCGAGGTTTCACGCAGGACGGCTTCTCTTCGTATGCATCCTGGAAGTAATTGTCATCCAAAAGGAAAATGGCGTCCTTTACGGCGAGTTCGCGCAGATAGTCGGCCTTGCCTTCCGCGTCATAGTTGCCGTAAGGCATATTCGCCTGATCTGCAAGATATATGAAGTGCTCGCCCGCGAAATCGAGTATTTCGTCACTTTTGCCTTCACCGGTGATGTTGTCGAAACGGTCCAGTGAAAGGATCTTTTCGAGGACCGTCAGCCCGCCGGTGCCTGAATCGAATACCCCGATAGGCAGTTTCTTCATCTCCTCGGGATACTGTTCGAACTCTACGTAGAAGATGGAAGAAGTATCCTTGAGGGCTTTGTCGATGATAGGAATGTTGACGGAGTTGCCGGCGTAGTTGTTCTTGCAGCAGGTGACTGAGAGCACAACTGCAAGCAGGGCTGCGGCAAACGCCAGCGGAACAAATGGCTTTTTCATACTCGGACGTTTGTTTGATGTGCAAATTTACGCGAAATCTTTTAATAAATATGTCCTTTTTTGTTACTTTTGCGAAGCAAACGGAAAAATATATGAAAAAAAGTCTCCTAATCGCTCTTTTGCTTGTTCCGGTTCTCGGAATGGCACAGAACAACAGAGTTCAGAACTACATTGACACCCAGATGAAGACATTCCCTCAGATGCAGAACGCCATCGTGGGAATAATCGCAGTGGACAAAAACGACAACGTGATTGCACAGTGGAATCCGGATATGCCTATGCTTACCGCTTCCACGATGAAAACCATCACCACCGGACTCGGTTTCGAAGTTCTCGGCCCGGATTACAAATTTTCCACCCGCATCGCAACTGACGGACAGGTGAAGGATGGAGTGCTCAACGGAAACCTCTACATTGTAGGCGGAGCAGACCCGACTCTCGGCAGCCGCGACACCATAGCATTCTGCATAGACTCCATTTTCGGCATCTGGGCTCAGGCTGTCAAGGATGCCGGCATCCATCGCATAAACGGTCAGATAATCGCTGACGACCGTTTCTATGCCGACGAGAATATTCCGACGGGCTGGACATACGGCAACATCGGCTATGACTACGGCAGCGGCACGACAGGCCTCAATTTTGCCGAGAACCTCTCATATTTCGAGGTATCACCGGGCGAAAAGGTGGGAGATCCGGTCAGCATCGTAGCTCTCGGACCTGACAACGGGATGATGAAATACTATACCGGCAAGGTGGTGACGGACGAGCCGCGCACGGGAGACGGTACCGAATATTACGCATCCTGCATTGAGAAATGCGGTGAATTCATCGGCACATACGCTGTGGACCGCCGCACCGACACAATCGCCTTTTCGAACAAATATGGTCCTATGACCTGCGCGTGCGAGTTCTACAATTACTTGCAGAACAAGGGCGTATATGTAAAGGGATATACCGATTTCGAAACTTTTTCGGCAAATTTCTCCGCACCGGAGCAGACAGACCTCAATTATATCTGCGAAACTTTCTCTCCGGAACTCCGCAAGATAGTAAAGGTAACAAACACCATCAGCAACAACTTCTTCGCTGAAACCATCTACAAGACAGTGGGCAAAACTCTCATAGAAAGGGAAACCGGCAAGCCTTGCTACGGTGTGACCTACTGGAGAGCCGACAGAGCGATAAAGAAATATCTCGAAAGCCGCGGAGTGGACATTACAGGCTATACTCAGGACGACGGCAGCGGCCTTTCCCGTGAGAATTACATTTCTCCGCGTTTCTTCACCCGCTTCTACAAGATGATGACTGAAAGCAGCCATTTCGACGAGTATATGCACACGTTCCCGGGTCCGGGACGTCCGGGCACTCTGGAGAGCGTCCTTCCGAAGGCTGATCCGAAGATAAAGGCTACAATCTATGCAAAGAGCGGTTCTCTTTCCAGCGTCCGCTGCTATGCAGGATATGTGGATTCAAAACGCGGCCTCATCCGCTTCGCAATCCTCACAAACAATTACGCCTGCCCTACGAGAGTGGTACAGCCGAAAATTGAAGGTTTTCTTGAGGCTCTCGGCAAATACGGCAACAAACAGTAACAAACATACATTATTAAAAATCAATTATGCTCACACTATCAAAAAAGGCTCAGGCAATGCCTGCTTCGCCAATCAGAAAACTCGTTCCTTATGCTGATGCAGCCAAGAAAAGGGGAGTGAAAGTATATCACCTCAACATCGGCCAGCCGGATATCGAATCTCCAAAGGAGGCTCTTGAGGCTGTAAAGAAGAACAAACTCAAAGTAGTTGCTTATGCAAAGTCAGGCGGTGTGGATTCTCTCCGCGAAGGTCTTGCAGGATACTACAAGAATATCGGCATCAAGGTTGAGGCTTCTGACATCATCATCACAAACGGCGGTTCCGAAGCGCTCCAGATTGCTCTTGCAGCCACTTGTGATCCTACAGACGAAGTTATCGTTTTCGAGCCTTTCTATACCAACTACAATGCGTTCGCTCTCCAGAACGACGTGAAACTGGTGCCTGTCACTACAAAAATCGAAGACGGCTTTGCTCTTCCTTCAATGGCAGAAGTTGAAAAGAAGATTACAAAGAAGACCAAAGGTGTTGTGATTTGCAACCCTGGCAACCCTACAGGATGCCTCTACAGCAAGGAATCTCTTCTTGAACTCGGCAAGATTGCAAAGAAACACGGCCTGTTCATCTATGCAGACGAAGTATATCGTGAATTCTGCTACACAGATGCCCCTCACTTCTCCTGCATGCATATCCCTGGACTCGAAGACAACGTCATTCTTCTCGATTCTGTGTCAAAGCGCTACAGCCTTTGCGGCGCACGCATCGGATATCTCGTAACCAGAAACAAAGAAGTCAGCGCCGCTGTAATGAAGTTTGCGATGGCACGTCTCTGCTCTCCTTCATACGGCCAGATTGCAGCCGAAGGAGCACTCGACGCTCCCGCTTCATACTTCAAGGCCGTTCGTGACGAGTACATACATCGTCGCGATGTCCTGATTGAAGGCCTCCAGAAAATAGACGGAGTGATCTGCCCTAAGCCTATGGGCGCATTCTATGCTGCAGCCGAGCTTCCTGTAGATGATGCCGAGACTTTTGCAAAATGGCTTCTCGAAGAGTTCAGCTATAATGGCGAGACAGTTATGGTTGCTCCTATGGGTGGCTTCTATGCAACTCCGGGCAAGGGCAAGACCCAGATACGTATGGCTTATGTCCTCAAGGAAAGAGATCTCAAGCACGCTCTCGTATGCCTCAAGAAGGCCCTCGAAGTTTACCCAGGTCGCGTTGAACCTCAGAAGGCAGCAAAAAAGGCAGCCCCTAAGGCTGCCCCTGCAAAGCGCTGCTGCAAGAAGAAATCCTGCTAGTCCGCTACGCGCATCACGGTTCCGTGATCCCCTACAAGGGCACGGAGCCAGCGTTCGCGATACTTAGGCCAAGAAGGCATTTCCGGAATGAAGGCTCCTGATCCGTTGTCGGTGAAGGAGCCGTCTTCGTTTTGCTTCTTCACGTTACCGTCCATATATTTGACGAGGAGGTATTCACCCATTGTCGTCCATGTGTCGAAAAGATATTGTGAGCGCTGACAGCACCACTCTGTAAGCAGGGTTCTTACCTGACCCCCATTGCCGGCCTTCATCATGTCGAGAGCGAGGCGGTCCGTCTCTTCCACAAGGGAAATGTTTTCGTTTTCATATTCATCCACTGCCTTGCGCAATTCCGGCTCGACTCTGTCGTAGAAGAGATATGCAAAATGTGTGACGCGGTTGAAAAGCCAGAAAGCCGACGTAGGACTGTAAGTCATCATATTGCCGTTGCCTTCTGCGAAACATTCAGGCACTTTTTTGACAGTGGTATAGATAGGAGTGAGAGCGCTTGTGGCGGCATCGTCCACGCCGAACCAGCAGATGCCGCCTATTTCGTCAGGAAGCCAGCCGCGGCTCTGGCAGACATACCAGAAACCGGTCTGCTGAGTGGCGATAGGACGCTCGAACTCATAAGAGACACTGTCAACTTCGAAACCCATAGGTCTCCATCTGTACGGAGCGCGGAACGCTCCGGCTCCTACATCCTCGCGCATATCGAGAACCGTGCCTTCATAGTGGTCGCGCATAATGTCGGCTATATCCTTTACAGTGAGTTTGCGCTCAGGTTTGATGAAGAGAGGCATTTCTCCGATTTCGGGGTTGTGGCCCGTGGCGAAGCCTTCATAG
Source organism: Candidatus Cacconaster caballi (assembly GCA_018065695.1). Lineage (GTDB taxonomy): Bacteria > Bacteroidota > Bacteroidia > Bacteroidales > UBA932 > Cacconaster > Cacconaster caballi. The sequence continues at coordinate 63,250 of JAGHST010000006.1, forward strand.
CGCTCAGCATCGAAATTCTTGCCGCCGAGTTTCCTGAATGCCGCCCAGGTGCGGCTTTCGCAACCTCTCATACTGTCCCACTTGAGCGGGCTGTATGCATCCCTGAAACTGAATTCTTCGTCCTTGCCGTCGAAGTAGCCCATTTCCCGGGCGAAACTGATTACATCAGGGGAGTAGAGACAGTTTTCCGGGTCGTCGAGAGGGAAGGTGGTGATACGGCTGCAGTTGGCGTGGGCGCATATCATTCCGTCAGGAACTCTGCGGGCAACCCAGACTCCGCCTTTGCGGCCCTTGCCCTTTCCGACAAACTCCATAATCCAGCACTCGTCCTTGTCGGCAATTGAGAAAGTCTCGCCCTCGTCTGTATAACCCCAGTTCTGCATCAGAAAATCGATGGTCCTGATGGCTTCCCTGGCTGTCTTCGCTCTCTGTAGGGTGACATATATGAGAGAACCGTAGCCTACCACCGCTTCCGGATTGGCAAGCTCTTCGCGGCCTCCGAATGTGGTTTCGCAGATTATGAGCTGGTGCTCGTTCATATTGCCAACCGTCTGATATGTGTGGCGTACTTGCGGGATGCGGCCTCCAAAAAGGCCTGAATCCCAGTTGTATATATCAAGCATGGCGCCCTCGGGCCAATCTGCTGCCGGTTTGTAGTAGAGCTCTCCGTAGAGTTGGTGGGAGTCGGCAGCATATGAAACGAGGCAGGAACCGTCTGCCGAAGCACCTTTTGTAACTATCACGTTGGTGCACGCATCTGTGCGGGTCGCCCCGCACAGCACTGTCGCGAGGACGAAAGCAATTAATTTCCTTTTCATGCCTCAAAATTAATAAAAACTTTGCCGATAATGAATAAATGATTATCTTTGCAACCCAAATTATTGATTAGAAAATCGTTAAGCTAGTGAATAAGAGATAGTTGAATGTCTATCCGCTTACGGTTATAAATTTTTAAAAATTTATTTATGTACGCAATTGTTGATATTGCAGGACAGCAATTCAAGGTTGAAGCAGGCAAGCAGATTTTCGTAAACCGTCAGGCTGCGGAAGTCGGTGACGCCCTCTCCTTCGACAAAGTGTTACTTCTCGACAATGAGGGTAAGGTAAAAGTCGGTGCTCCTTATGTAAAAGGTTCGGCTGTAAAGGCTACCGTTCTCGAGCACTGCAAAGCTGACAAAGTCATCGTTTTCAAGAAGAAGCGCCGCAAGGGCTATCAGAAGAAGAACGGACATCGTCAGTATCTGACCAAAATCCAAATTGAAGAAATCGCTTAATTAAAACGTTTAGACTATGGCTCACAAGAAAGGTGTAGGTAGTTCAAAGAACGGCCGTGAATCACAAAGCAAACGCCTCGGCGTCAAATTGTTCGGTGGTCAGATTGCCAAAGCTGGCAATATCCTCGTCCGCCAGAGAGGAACAGTACACTATCCAGGTGAAAATGTCGGAATGGGCAAAGACCATACTCTTTTCGCTTTGATCGATGGTGTTGTAACCTTCAAGAAGAAATTCGGAGACAAATCATATGTCTCTGTGCTTCCTCTTCCGAAAGCAGAAGCATAACAAGCCTTATTGCTATTGATAAAAGAGAGTTGACTGATATCAGCCAACTCTTTTTTTTGTATATTTGCGTCACTTAAAAACAAAAGAAAATGTTGACACTCAAACTTCTTCGAGAAGACCCTGAATTTGTAATAGAGCGCCTGAAAGTCAAGAACTTCGACGCAAAAGAGATTGTGGACCTGATATTGGAGGCTGACAGGCAGCGCCGCGTTATTCAGACAGAGCTTGACTCGTGTCGCGCACGGCAGAATACTCTGGCCTCGCAAATCGGCGGTTTTATGAAAGAAGGCAGGAAGGCTGAGGCCGAAGCCGTCAAGGCGGAAGTGGCATCTCTCAAGGAGAAATCGAAGATGCTTGAAGCCCAGCTTCAGGAAAAAGATGAACAACAGTGGAAGAACGTGGTGCTGCTGCCTAATCTCCCTTGCGACCAGGTCCCTTGCGGAAAGGGTGCGGAAGACAATGTGGTGGTGAAGATTGTGGAGGATATTCCGGATTTGGGAGAGAATCCTCTGCCGCATTGGGAACTCGTAAAGAATCTTGACATAATCGATTTCGACCTTGGCGTGAAACTGACGGGCGCCGGCTTCCCTGTATATAAAGGTAAGGGAGCAAGGATTCAGCGTGCTCTCATTACATATTTCCTTGAAAAGAACACCTCCGCAGGCTATACCGAATATCAGCCGCCATATATGGTGAATGCGGATTCCGGTTTCGGCACAGGCCAGCTTCCGGACAAGGAAGGCCAGATGTATTACGCTCCTCTCGACGGCTTCTATATGATTCCTACCGCCGAGGTGCCTGTAACCAACATCTACCGGGACGTGATTCTCAAGAAAGATGATTTTCCTGTCAAGATGACCGCATACACTCCTTGTTGGCGCCGTGAAGCCGGTTCATACGGAAAGGACGTGCGCGGTCTCAACCGTCTGCATCAGTTCGACAAGGTGGAGATTGTCCGGCTCGAACTTCCCGAGAACTCCTACAGGGCACTGGACGAAATGGTCGCCCATGTGGAGGGTATCGTGAAGGAACTTGGCCTCCCGTACCGTATTCTCCGTCTCTGCGGCGGGGATATGAGCTTCACTTCCGCCATCACATACGACTTCGAGGTCTTTTCAGCCGCACAGAAGCGCTGGCTTGAGGTAAGCAGCGTATCGAACTTCGAATCATATCAGGCCAACCGTCTGAAACTCCGCTACAAGGATGAAAACGGCAAGACGCAGCTCGCCCACACTTTGAACGGCAGCTCACTTGCTCTTCCACGCATCCTCGCGGCAATAATCGAGAACTTCCAGACTCCTGACGGAAGGATTGTGGTCCCGGAGGTTCTGCGCAAGTACACAGGCTTTGACATCATCGACTGATTCGCCCGATGACGGAAAAGCAGAGGATAATAATGGGAGTGGACCCCGGAACCAACATCCTTGGTTACGGGGTCATTCTCGTTGATAGAAAAAGTGCCCATTTCGTGGATATGGGGGTGCTGGATCTGCGGAAGGAGAGCGACCATTTCATCAAACTCAAGCGAATTTTCGACGGAGTGGGGGAGTTGATGGAACGTTATTCTCCGGACGACCTTGCGGTGGAAGCTCCTTTCTACGGCAAGAATCCGCAGGTGATGCTGAAACTTGGCAGGGCGCAGGGGGCAGCCGTCGCTGCAGCCCTCCAGAGGCAGATACCTGTTTTCGAATATGCCCCAAGAAAAGCCAAGATGGCGATAACCGGCCGTGGAGATGCATCCAAGGAGCAGGTGAAAATGCTTCTTGAGAAAACTTTGAAGATTGAAATGAACAACAAATATCTCGATGCTTCAGATGCTCTGGCCATAGCCATGTGCCATTTCTACCAGCTTACGAGCCCTTTGGCCGACCTGAGCGCATCCACATCTTGGGAAGCTTTTTCAAAAGCACATCCGGGGAGGGTGAGCGACGGACAAAAAAAGTGAGTCTGAATTAAACCTCAGGCGTTACTTTCAGTCTAACGACCGTGTTTTTAAAATTGCATTGATGAAAAACAGATTTTTCTTCATTTCAGCCATTCTGACAATTGCGCTTTGTTGCGCCGGTTCTGCATTTGCTCAAAACTGCATCTTGAATCTTCGGCTTGTGGACGGCAAGACGGGAGAACCGGTGGAATATGCCACCGTGTCCCTGACCAAGGCTGGTTCGACGGATGTGTTCAAGTATGCTCAGACAGGAGCGGACGGCAAGATTTCCATTTCAGGACTTCCGGCGGGAAAGTTCACTGTAAAGGGAATTATGCTGGGATACGAAACCTATGAAAAGGCGATAGAACTTCCGAAGGATGCGGATTTGGGAACCTGCAGAATGAAAGTACAGGCTGAATTTCTGGAAGGGGCTATGGTGACTGACGTGGGAAACCCGATTGTGGTGAAGAAAGATACTATCGAGCATAACGTCGCTCTGCTAAAGACCTCCGACAACGACGTACTGGAAGATCTGCTCAAGCGCCTTCCCGGCGTGGAGGTTGATTCGGATGGCAAGATTACTGCCAACGGCAAGGAAATAAACAAGATATATGTAGATGGCAAGCAGTTTTTCCTGGATGACCCTTCCATTGCGAGCAAGAACCTTCCTGCAAAAATTGTGGACAAGGTCAGAGTGGTGGAAAAGAAGTCTGAGCAGGCTGAGTTCACCGGCATAGATGACGGCGAGGAAGAAACCGTTCTCGACCTCGGGATAAAGAAAGGTATGATGAACGGCTGGTTCGGCAATGTGCTGGGTGGCGGTGGAACTGACCTGCACGGCAAGGATGCCGACGGACAGAAGATAGACAATGACGTCCGCTATCAGGGCGCCGCCATGGTAGCACGCTTTTCGCAGGCAGACCAGATAGCATTCATAGGCAATGCCAACAATACCAACAATCGTGGATTCAACGATTTGGCAGCCAATGCGATGGGCGGTATGGGCGGCGGTGGACGACGCGGCTTCGGAGGCGGCAACAACGGTATATCGACTTCCTATATGGCTGGCGTCAACGGAGGCCACCAGTTCGACGACAAGTCGGAAATCTTCGGCAACGGAATGTACAACAACAACACGAGACTGATTGAAGAAAAAACTGCCACCACCACTCTGAAAAAGGACGGCTCCTCATTATTCGCCACCGAAGACGGAATAACCGAGAGAAATACGCAGGGCGTCAGAGCTGCGGCCCGTGCAGACTGGAAGATATCCAAGACCACTTCACTCCTCTTCGAACCGAACTTCAATCTCGGCTGGGGAAGGGTGGACGATTACGGACTCTTCACGACAGACAAAACCTCAGCGGAAGGCGTCTGCTCCAAGGTCAACGAAGGCTTCAGCAGCAACACAAGTGACAGCCGTAATCAGAATGCCAGCGCACGCCTTCTCTGGAGACAGAGGCTTGGCAAACCGGGACGCACACTCTCGGTCAACGCACGCTATCAGTTCGCAAATACCGATATGACCGGATACAACTATTCAGAAACCAATACATACACAGACGACGGACTTCCGGTTCCACCGGAGATTACGGACCAGTACTACGAAAGGAACTCCAAGTCCAATACGGTCAGCGGAAGACTCTCCTATACGGAGCCTCTTGGCGGCAACTTCTATCTTGAAGGCAATTATTCCATCAACTACAAGAACAGCACCTCGTTCAAGGATACATACAATAAGGATGCTGCAGGAAACTATACCGATAAAGACGACATCTACAGCAGCGAAATCGTGAACAAATACACGAGACAGGATGCCGGCATCAACTTCAGAAAGCAGGAGGAGAAGTACAATATCACGATAGGCGCGAACTTCCAGCCGACCAGAACCGAGAATCACACAATCAGTGGCGGTGCAAGACGCGATACCGTGATCAAGGTATTCAACTGGGCGCCTAATGCGCGAGTCGACTTCAATTTCAGCGATTACAGGATGCTCCGTCTCAACTACCGCGGTTCTTCCACCCAGCCTTCGATAAACCAGCTGATGCCTGTGCCGGACAATACCAATCCTCAGAAGATAACTCTCGGAAACCTCGGCATCAAGCCTTCGTTCTCCCATAGCCTGAGAATGATGTACCGCAGCACGAATATGGAGAACTATGCTTCCTTCAACGCCCATATCTCTTTCAACTACAATACACGCAATATAGTCAATGCCAGCTGGAACGATGCGGCAGGCGTCCAATATACGGTTCCCGTCAACAACGACAGGGGCTCTTATTCGGCCAATGCCTTCGTTATGTTCAATTCTCCGATTGCCAAGAGCAAGTTCTCGATAATGAGCTTCACCAATGCCGGACTCTCTACGGGAGTCTCTCTGGTGGGTGATGATTCGAAGATAGACTCTTCCGATGAGAGCTCGTACCTCAATATGGCAAACTATACGCAGAATGATTATCACAGGGTTTCTGCAAGCGAAAATTTGAGATTTGTTTTCCGCGGTGACGTAGTGGAGACATCTCTGGGCGGCAATGTCCGCTACTCGCAGACCTGGTACTCCATTTCCGAAAGGAATGTGGCAGCAACCTGGACCAACTCGGTGGAAGCCCGTTTCATTGCCAAGATTCCGGATATCCTCGACATCTCCACTGATGCCCGATACAATTTCTACAAAGGTTATGAATCAGGTTACAACGATCCTACTCTGGTGTGGAATGCGGAGATAAGCAAACAGATTTTCAAGAAAGCTTTCACTCTGTCGTTGAAAGCATACGATATTCTGAACCAGTCGAAGAACACTTACCGCACGCAGCAGGACAACTATGTCAGGGACGTGAGAAACAACACACTCGGGCGCTACGTGGTGCTGAGCCTCACATACCGCTTCGGTACGTTTGCCGGAAACAGACGCGGCCCTCAGGGTGGTCCGATGGGTGGCGGCCCTATGCGCGGCGGTCACAGAAGGTTCTAGGATTCTTCATCAAGCTCTCTAACGAGAGCATATTTGCGCCATTTTTCGATAAGCGCGGTCATATCCTCCGGAAGTTTGCTTTCCAGGAGGATATACTGTTTTGTACGGGGGTGTACGAATCCAAGTGTCTTTGCGTGGAGGGCGTGACGCGGAAGAATCTTGAAACAGTTGTCTATGAACTGCTTGTATTTGGTGTAGATAGTGCCCTTGAGAATCTGGTCTCCGCCGTAGCGGTCATCGTTGAAGAGGGGATGTCCGATGTGGTTCATATGGACCCTTATCTGATGGGTGCGTCCGGTCTCGAGTATGCATTCCACCATCGTGACATAGCCGAAGCGTTCCAATACCCGGAAATGCGTCACGGCGCGTTTGCCTTGCGAGCCGTCCGGAAAAACCTTGAATTTCATCCTGTCGTTGGGGTCGCGGCCGATGTTACCCTCTATAGTGCCGTCGTCCTGCTGAATGTTTCCCCAGACCAACGCAATGTATTTGCGGTCAATGGTGTGATAGAAAAACTGTTTTGCAAGGTCCAACTGCGCTTCGTCGTTTTTTGCCACGACCAGAAGGCCCGAAGTGTTCATATCGATGCGGTGGACAAGTATACCCATTCTCTCGTCTCCTTCATCTGCGGCCTGTTTAAGGCCGAGGTGGAACGCCAGAGCGTTGATGAGGGTGCCTGAAAAATGGCCGTGTCCGGGATGGACTACAAGTCCTGCAGGTTTGTTGACCACCAGAAGGTCTTCGTCTTCGTATGCTATGTCAAGCGGAATCGGTTCGGGAGCCACTTCAAATCCGTGCCTTTGGTATGGCATCACTATGGTGATGACATCCAGCGGCTTGACTTTATAGTTGGCCTTGACCGTCCTGTCGCCGACACGGACGTAACCGGCCTCAATGGCAAGCTGCACCCTGTGGCGGGATGTCTGTTCCATATGGTCGGTGAGGTATTTGTCTATTCGGAGCTGGCTCTGTCCCTTGTCAACGTCGAAGCGGAAATGCTCGAACATCTGCTGCTCTTCATCTTCGCAGGAAATTTCCTCATCCGGCTCCAGATTCTTCTCGTCTATCATAGCAGGCCTTCAAGTGAAACTTCCTCTTCTTCTTGCAGTTCTTCTTCGGAGGCCCTGGCAACTTCTTCAGCCTCGCGGCGCGCTTGTGAAAGTTTGGCCTGGCTTCTGGTCAGATACAGGTTGACACTTGTTCCCATCAGGATAGGGGACTGGCTGCTGGAATAAGGATTTTGCTTGTAAACAATGGCATCGATGCTGTCCTGATATGAGGATACGGTTTCGTCGAACGAGATTGTGCCTATGTTGAGCGAATTGTCTATGATGCTCTCTTTTGCAATCCGTAACGTGTAGCCGAGAAGATTTGGAACGTATGTGTGGCTCTCTTCAGGGTCGCGTCCGAGAAGGAGGTCTATCGTGCTTTCCGTTTCTATTTCTGTCCCCTGGGAGATGGCTTTTCCTCCGCTGTATTGAGCCAGAACGTTGTTGGTGGCGATATCTTCCTTATATGTGAGTCTGCCCACCGACAGACCGGCTGATGCAATGTCCTGAGCAGCCTGTCTGAGAGACAGGCCGACAAGGTTAGGCATGGATACTGTCTGGGCCTTTGTGGCATTTGTGGTAAGCATTATCCGGCGTCCTTTCTTCACTTTGCTGCCTGCAACAGGGTTTTGTGAAAAGATGATGCCTCTGGCAATATGCCTGTTGAAGATGGAGTCCGTCACTTCTATGCGTATCTTACTGCTGCGTGCGGCTTTCTGTGCATCTTCCATACTCATTCCACTGAAATCGGGAACAGCGATTTCGCTGTTGTGGCGGGTTACGGCCTTAAGTATGAGTTGGGCGGCCAAAACCAGTGCAAGTATGAGGAGTGCCGCTTTCAGAAGATTGCTGACAATCCAACGGTATCGCTTTTTGTTGCCTTTCTCGTTCATAATTGCAAAATTAAAAAAAAATGAGTCCGCTTCAAAGGCAGACTCACAATTTTTCTTTTCAGACGGTATCCGTTACCAGAGATCTTCGGAAGATACAGTCAGTTTCTTGCGGCCGTGACGACGGCGTGCAGCGAGGACGCGACGTCCGTTAGGAGTGGACATTCTTTCACGGAAACCGTGTTTGTGGCGTCTTTTAAGCTGTGAAGGTTGAAAAGTGCGTTTCATTGTTATTTATTTTTAGATTTTTCAAATTTTTGGGAGTGCAAAGGTAATGATTTTCCGTCAAGTTGCAAATTTTATTGGGATATAATCACTATCTTTTTTTCGGAAAACCATTCATCCTTGAACCAATCGCGGATGTTGAAAATGCAGAATTTCTCCCGGCCGATATGAAAACGAGCGGCGCATCTGCCTATTTCATCTTCTATGTCGCCTCCTTTCAGATAGATAATGGAATTTTCGTATTTGTCCTTCACCCAAGGGTAGAAATCCTCCAGATCCGCCACCGCCCGCGAAACTATGTAGTTGAACCGGCCTTGCAGGGTTTCCGCGCGGCCGTTGTAAAAAGAGACGTTTTCAAGTCCGAGTGATTCGGCGACGGCCTGTGCCACCTTGATTTTCTTGCCTATGCTGTCACAAAGTGTGAAACTGCAGCCGGGAAACATGACGGCAAGCGGAATTCCCGGAAATCCGCCTCCCGTACCGACATCCAGAATGCGGCTTCCTGCCGGAAAATTCACTATGCGGCTGATGGCAAGGGAGTGAAGCACGTGGTGAGAGTAGAAATTGTCCATATCCTTGCGGGAAATGACGTTTATCCGCGAGTTCCACTCCGTATAGAGAGGTCCGAGTGCCGAAATCATCTCTTTCTGCCTCTCCGACAGGAGAGGGAAGTTGTCAAATATCCTTTCCATCTTCATTCAACTCGGAAGATGCCAGAAGCATCTTCCGGGCTCTGTTAATTCTGGTTTTCACAGTGGCGAGAGTGAGTCCCGTGACTGAAGCTATGTCTTCATAAGCCAGATCTTTGATGAATCTGAGCTCAGCCACCTTGCAGTATGTCGGCGGCAGGTTTCTTATGTTCTCAAGCATCGACTTGACGGCCTGGCTCACAATCATCTGCTCCTCCGGAGAACTGCCGCAGGCTTCCCGTGTATCTTCAGCCTGATTTATCGGGACCGCCACAATGGAACTGCTCCTGTGCCGTAGGTGGTCGATGGCTTCGTTTTTGGCAATGTTGAAGAGCCAGGTGGAGAATGCGTATCTGCTGTTGTACCGGTCTATGTTGAGGAACGCTTTTTCGTATGTCCGCTGGCAGATATCCTCGGCATCCTCACGCACCGATACAAACTTGAGGATATAGGCTATCAGTGCCTGACGGTACTGCCCGAACATTTCCTCAATGCGCTTCTCTCCAGTTTTTGCCATAGCCGCATTCTGCAAGAAGAGGCACGGAGAGCGTGCAGACGCTTTCCATTTCTTCCTTTACAAGTTCAACAATCTTTTCAAGTTCATCCGCTTTGACATCGAACACGAGTTCGTCGTGTACCTGAAGCACCATCCTGCTGCGCAGACCTTCCTTCTTCATCCGCCTCCATACGTTGATCATAGCGAGTTTTATGATGTCGGCCGCGCTGCCCTGGATAGGTGCGTTTATGGCGTTGCGCTGGGCAAGGCCGCGGACAGTCACGTTCTTGGAATTGATATCCGGCAGAAACCGCTTGCGGGCGAAGATGGTCTCCACTATGCCGCTTGCTGAAGCTTTTTCGATGGCCGAATCCATATATGCGCGTATTCCCGGATAGCTTCGGAAATACTCTTCTATGAAAGTCTTCGCCTCATTGCGCGGAATACCCATCCTTTGTGCCAGACCGAAGGCCGAGATGCCGTAGATAATGCCGAAATTGGCCACTTTGGCGTGGCGCCGCTGCTCCGGACTGACCTCCGAGGCTGGAATATTGAATATTTTGGCAGCGGTGGCGCGGTGGACGTCGGCTCCGCTGCGGAATCCTTCAATCATCCCTTCGTCACCGCTGAGATGGGCCATAATGCGCAGTTCTATCTGTGAATAGTCCGCCGATACGATATAGCCGTCCGGGTCACTCGGCACGAAGGCCTCGCGTATTCTCATACCGCGCTCGGTCCGGATTGGAATGTTCTGAAGATTCGGCCTTGCGCTGCTCAGACGTCCGGTGGCGGTCAGGGCTTGATTGAAGGTAGTGTGGACCTTCCCTGTCCGAGGATTGACAAGTTGAGGGAAAGGTTCGATATAGGTGGAGAGCAGTTTCTTTACGGCTCTGTATTCCAGTATTCTGCCGACAATGGGATGACGGTCCGATATGGCTTCCAGAGTCTCTTCGTCGGTGCGGTAACTGTCTTTGTGGCCTTTTTTCGCCTTCGGGTCAAGTTTCAGCTTGTCGAACAGCACTATGCCTATCTGACGCGGGGAGGAGAGGTTCAGCGAAGGTTCGCCGGCCATATCCCTGACTTCCTTCTCTATTGTGGAAAGTTCCGCATCAAGTTCGTTCCTGTATTTGGAGAGAAGATTGCAATCTATCCGTACTCCGGAAAGCTCCATATCGGCCAGAACGGAAACAAGCGGCATCTCAATGTTGAAATAGAGGTCCTTCATACCGTTTTCTTCCACCTCCTTCACCAGTATCGGAGCCAAAAGGCCGGCGGCCACACATTCGCGTGCCGCACGTTCGTGACCGGAGTTTATGTTCTCGACGGAGGGCTGGTTGAAGAGGTCGAAAGAGGTTTCCATCTGTTCTGCCGGCTCTTCATTTCCGACGGAGAGGTCTGCTCCCAGATATGTGTCGGACAGGATCTCGATCTTGTGGGGGCGCTCGGGATTCAGAATATAGTGCAGCAGCTCGGTGTCGAGAACTTTGCCTTCGAATATCAGCCCCTTGAAACCGTGTCCCACCTTGACCAGAGAGTGGTCCTTGATGAGAGTTTCAGCCTTTTCAGGAGATATTGCAGCCCATTTTACACCGCTGGCGGCAATAAACGTGTCCGAGTCGCGTCTGAGAGACACCGTTCCGCTTTTGCGTATGCCGGCCTCCACTTCGCTGAAATCTGTCCGGATGCATTCCAGCCCTTTCTTTCGCACCTGTTGAACTTTCGCTCCGCAGGGGAGGATGTTTTTCAAGGAGTTGAACTCATAGCGGTCGAAGAGGATGCCTGTGGCCAGGCGGTCGGCTTCTTTCACAAGAAGGTCGTCCTCACTCACTTCCAATTCCACGTCTGTCTTTATGGTGACAAGTGTCTTGCTGAGAGCTAGATGCGGCAGTGCTTCAGTGAATGCGGCTGCCTGTTTTGCAGGCAGTTCGTCCAGATGGGAGCAGATGTTTTCCAGTGAACCGTATCCGGCCACCAGCTTTTTTGCGCCCACTTCACCGATTCCGCTGACACCCTTTACGTTGTCGGCGGTATCTCCCCAGATGCTGAGAATGTCGATGATTTGAATAGGGTCGCTTATGCCGTAGTGCTCGCAGATACTCCGGCGTGAGATGATTTCACTCTCCGCACCGCTTTTTACCGGTTTGTATTGGAAAATATTCTCATCTATTATCTGCCCGAGGTCCTTGTCCGGAGTTACCATATATACCTGAAAGTCAGGGGATGCAAAGCGTTTTGCCACAGTGCCGATGATGTCGTCAGCCTCAAAACCGGGCTTCATCAGTACAGGGATTCGCAGAGCTTCCGCTATCCGGCACAGCGGTTCCAGCGCTTCCTTGATAAGCTCGGGTGTCTGGGCTCTTGTGCCCTTATATTGCGGGTCCAGTTCGTGACGGAAGGTCTTTGCCGGAGGGTCGAACATTATGGCAAGGTGGGTGGGGGACTCTCTGGCCAAAAGTTCGAGAATATATTTGGTGAAGCCGAACAGTATCGAGGTGTCCTCGCCGCGGGAATTTATCATAGGCCTGCGCAGAAATGCGTAGTACATTCTGAAAATCAGAGCGTGGCCGTCGATGAGGAAGAGTCTTTTCATTAAAACAGTTTCTACACAAAAGTAACAAATTTATTATATTTGCAGGCTGAAAAATTCAAATTTGATAAAATAAAATGAGAAAGAAAATCGTAGCAGGCAACTGGAAGATGAATACGACTGTTGCCGAAGGTGTGGAGCTTGCAAAGAGCATTGTATCAGGAATCAATGAAATACCGTCTGACGTAACCCTAATCACGGCGACACCGTTCACCCATCTCGTGCCGGTGGCAAGTGTGCTCGAAGGCACAGGCGTGGCTCTTTCGGCGCAGAACTGCGCAGACCAGCCGAAAGGCGCTTTCACGGGCGAAGTTTCGGCGGCAATGCTCAAGGATGCCGGCTGCCGATATACAATTCTGGGACACTCCGAGCGCCGCGAATATTACGGAGAGACCGGCGAAACTCTTGTCAGAAAGATGAATCTTGCATTTGAAAATGGGCTGAAGGTGATTTTCTGCTGCGGCGAGAAACTCGAAGAACGCAATGCCGGACGCCATTTCGATGTGGTGAAAGCTCAGATAGAAGAGGTTCTTTTCAGTTTCACTGCAGAGCAGATGGATAACGTAGTAATCGCCTATGAGCCTGTATGGGCAATCGGCACGGGTGTCACTGCAACTTCCGCCCAGGCTCAGGAAATCCACGCATTCATCCGCAAAACCGTCGGCGACAAGTTCGGTGCGAAGGTTGCGGAAGATATGACAATCCTCTATGGCGGCAGCTGCAAGCCTTCAAATGCTAAAGAACTCTTCGCTTGCAATGATATAGACGGCGGTCTTATCGGAGGCGCGTCCCTCAAGGCAGAAGATTTCCTCGCTATAGCGAAATCCTATTGATTTGACTTCCCGGCACGTCTGACAAAGGCGGACGTGACGGGGAGGATGATTATTTCGTAGAGAGTCTTGAGGACAATCTGCGTGAGCATCATCACCACAAGGTTCCTGAGCGGAACCCCGAAGAAAGCTATCGGAAAGAAAATCAGCGAATCGGCGCTTTCTCCCGCAAGGGATGAGAGCACCGCTCTCCATCCGAAACCTCTGCCTCCCTGCAACTTCTTCATCTTCACCATTACGGCGGAATTGAGAAGCGAGCCGCAAAGGAAGGCGAGCATCGAAGCTGCAGCTATCCGCAAATTGACATCGAAGACATACGCAAAATGGTCCTGTCCGTCCCAGAAAGGGGCGGGAGGCAATACTTTTACAATCTGTGCCGACAGTACGACGAAAGCGTTTGATGCGAATGCCAAAAGGATGGCAAATCGAGCTTTTCGGTAGCCGTAAAGTTCGCTAAGACAATCATTTATGATATAGGAAACAGGAAAAATCAGAAATCCTCCGGTCAGGGTGAGTGCTCCGGCGTTGAAAATCTTGATTTCGAAGAGGTTGGAGGCTACCAGGCAGACGCACATCAATGCTGTCATCCAGGTGTATCTCCCTGATGCTCCGTTTTCCGCTTCCATAGGCCCGTCAGAGAAGTTCGGTTATTTTTGCCTTCACACCTTCCGCCATACCGGGTACGAAGCCGTAGTTGGTGCCGAGGTATGTCATATGCAGTACACAGAAAGGTTCTACCGCTGCATCAGCGGCTGCCTTCTTTGCGGGAGTGTCGGCGCCGAAATATTCCTCTACAAAATAGTCCCACACTTTCAGCATAGTCTCCCTTCCGAAATGGAAAAGGTCCTTGATGATATGTTCAGGCGCATATTTTACCTGAAAATAGAGCATGCCGAGGTCGAACAGGGGATTGCCGTAGCCGAAATCCGATAGGTCTATCCACATATCACCGCTGCCGGTGGTGATGACGTTGCTCATCTGCATATCGCCGTGGAGGCAGGTGGTTTCCTGCGGGATGGAGTTAATGAAATCCAGCAGTTTCTGCCTCTCCTGAGAAGTCAGTTCCTTGCAGTTTACTGCGGCCTGGCGGTAAAAAATGGACCTGTCGTTGAAGATGGCGGTGTCGCAAGGAGTACTGTGAAGTTCCTTGCACATACGAGCGAAGCGTCTTGACATCTCTTCAAGTCTTTCCGGCTCTTCAGCCATAATCCTCGAAAAGGAGCGTTTGCCTTCAATGCGTTCGAAGTCCAGAGCAGTTCTGTCTCCATCGGTGTAAACCGTGCCGACAAGCGGGGTAGGGATGCCGAAAAGCATCACCGCGCGGGCTGTGACTTTCTCCTGCATAACCATCTGACGGGGAACGTTCGGACCGTATATCTTCATCATCGAATCTCCGTCCGCACTGTTGTATGCCTTTGACAGATAACTCGCTCCGAATTCAGTGTATTTGGACATATCCAGAGGTTCCGGCTTCCTGCATACGTTGATGAATGAGGAAACGCCCGAGTCTTCGAATTTTTCGGCGACACTGTCAGAAGCGTTGATGATGTTGAAACGTTTTCCGCTTCTGCGGCTGTTGAGAAATTCTCTGAGGGCAGCGAACTTCACTTCGGAGACTTCGCTGAAATCAATCGTATAGATGTCGCATCCACTCATTGCTCCTGTCAGAGCCTTCGCTTCTTCAACGCCTATGATGCCTTTCACGGCTATCAGATTGCCTTCGATTTTCATATTACTTGACAGAGTATTTACGAGCTTCTTCCACAAACATTTCGAATATCTTGAGGAACTTTGAGTTCCCGCCGACTGCGAACATGATTTCAGGATGGAACTGCACTCCGAAGATGAAACCGCCCTCATCCTTGAAGCCGGCAATCCTGCTGCCGTCTCGTTCTACAGCCTCGACTATGCCGTCTGCGGCGCGTGCAGTCGCCTTCAATCCTCCAGGCATTTTCTTGATGGCCTGATGGTGGAATGAATTGACAAGCATCGACTCCTCACCGAAGAGTCCGTATAGAATCGAACCTTTTTCGATTTTGATGGAGTGGGTAGGGTATTTCGGATTGGTGGGAATCTGATTGTGCTTCACGCTTCCCTCTACCTGAGTCGGGATATCCTGCCAGAGCGCTCCTCCGAATGCGACTCCGAGAAGTTGCTCGCCACGGCAGATGCCGAGTACGGGAACTCCTTTTGCAACAGCCGCCCTTACGAGTTTGATGTCGAAGTCATCCCTGTCGGGATTAGTGATGCGCATCTCCTTGAGAGGCTCCTCTCCGTAGCACCGGTAAGGATCGAAATCTTCGCCTCCGGTCATTATCACTCCGTCAACAAGTGTCAGCACCTGTTCCAACTGAGACTCGTCTGAAGTCATCGGAATTACGATAGGGATGGCACCGGCCGCCTGAATGCACTTTATGTAGGTGAGGTCTGCCTTGCAGGATTCGTCTGCGGTGTATGCGGAAATGCCGATTACCGGGACTTTGGCATTTAGACTACCTGACAGTGCGAGCAATGCTGCCGCGAGAAAAAGAAGATTTTTTTTCATGAGATCATTTATTTCACAACAGGTTTGACATCTACGACCCACGAGCTGACGCACGGCTTTTCCGTGAATTTTATCTCTTTCAGCAGAGCGCCGTCATAGCATATCTGAATGCCTCCACCGTGCTCTACGCATTGGAACAGAAACATATCGTTCCAGCTGCTGACGTGACGCATTTCGCTGTATCCGGTGCATCCTAAACTGAAATCCTGGGATATTCCGTCAACCCACTGGATGGCTTTGCTCTTGAATTCCAGGTAATCAGGAGTTACAGTTATAGTCTGGTGGCATCCTGCGGCTACGAGATGGCCTCTGAAGAAAGTGATGCCGTCAACGGCGCTCTCCTCGTCAATGACACGCAGGCCGAGTCCGTCGTTCACCCAGCAGAAAGCTGTGTTGGTATCTCCTTCGAAGCAGGTTATGCCGACTGCTATGTTGCTGATGCCTACGTGGATGCAGGTTTCCCAAGTGAAGATGTCAGTTCCGGTGATCAACTTCTCGGAAGAAGAAAGAGTCCAACTGCCTGCGGAGATGCGCAGCAGACTCAACGAATTGCCTTCCTGTGCCACTACGTAGCAATCTCCTCCCATATCGCAGCCCATACACAGGAAGCGGATGCCTTTTTCACTTTTGTAAACAACTTCTCCGTTGCAGATTATTATGCCTCTGTCAGTGGAGGTGTCACCGTCTTCCTGTGCCAAACCGCAGCACAGCCAGGAGTCGCCGCTTGTGGCCATATTGTAGAGGAAGGCGATATTATGGGATGTCAAATCAAGATTGAGAGGCTTTCCGTCTTTCCAGATGACCGGGGATTCTGTCGCTACAGAATGGTCTTCGGCATCTCGGGTGCCTGTCGAACCTGAAGCGTATATGCTGCCGTCCGGGGTCAATGCGATTCCTTCAACCCAAGAGACGGAACCGAGCCTGTAAAGCAATTCATCGTCTTTGTATATGCAGGCCTCATCGCTGTCGCCCGGGTTCACGCCCAGATAGAAAGTTGCGTCATATTCTATTACCGGTTGAGGGTCATCTTTTCCACAGGAAGAAACACATATTGAGCAGTACGCAAGCACGAATGCTGCAACCATTGTTTTTGTCAAATTGATTCTCATAGTTTTCAAAACTGTTTAAATTCGTTTTTATCCTACAAAGATAATCAAAAGAGATGAAATAATTGACTTTTATTTGCAGCAGACTCTTCGCGGTGGCCTTGTCACGGGCCTGAGGCTCAAACAAGTTCGGAAAAGTTTGGCAAACTGCGGAAGATGGATTAAATTTGTCTATTATATTTATGAGAACCGCACTATCACTGATTGTCTCATTGCTCATCACGCTTCCGGCGTTGGCTGACAATGCTGAAGAATTATGGCAGAAGGCTCGCCAGGAGATGCTTACCGGCGAAAAGGTATCGACAAAAGAGGCTAAAAGAGAACATTTTTCAAAAGGGGTGGAATATGCCCGGCAGGCCATAGAGGCAGACCCTTCCAATCCGGACTGCTATATGTGGCACAGCGCCAATGTGGGCAGACTCTGCCAGACTCAGCCTCTCAAGGAGCAGATAAAGGCGGTACCGGTAATGATGGAGGATCTCTCGATGATACTCGAAACCCTCGGCCATACGGATTATTACGCTGCCTGGCAGGCCCTTGCCGAGATTTATTACCACCATCCTTTCAAGTCAACGAATTCCGCCATCTGCTTTATGCGGAAAGCACTCTCTGATTTTCCTGAGGATCTTAAGGAACCGTATATATATGAATTTCTGTCCAATGCTCTCTACAAGAGAAACTGGTCGGCGGAAAAACGTCTGTCCCAGCAACGGAAGGATGCAAGGGCATTCAATGAGAAGCACGATTCCGCAGTAGAGCGATACTCTCATTATGACGGCGTAGCGAGCTGTCTCAGGTGGTCTGACAAGTCCATCGGCGAGATGTCAGACCGGGAAGAGGCCCTCTTGATTCAACATTTCATTTCTATAAAACTCAAATGACCGATACACTTTACGGATTCAATTCGTCTGAAGACGTCATACGCCTTCAGACGCAGTATTCTCTGTTCAAGAGAGTCTGCAATATTCTGTTTCAAATCACTGTGGAGGACGGATTTGACCGCGCTCTGATGAAGGAAGCCATCGACAGGCTCATCGAACGCAACGACTGCCTCCGCCTTACTTTTGTCAAGAAAGGAAAAGAGACTCTGCAATATTTTGCCCGGGAAAGAAAAACAGGTGAAATTCCTTATCGCAAATTCTCCAGACCGTCCGATATGGAGAGGTTCATCCGTTCGTTCCGGAAAAAGGTCGTTTCTCCGTATAAAGGAAAGACTCTGGAGACGGTGTTTGCCGAGGATCCTTCCGGAAAACAGTGCATTATATTCAAAATCAGCCATTTCGTGGCCGATACCTTTGCAATTGGGCTTTTGGTGAATGATCTTTTCTCCGTTTACAAGGCTCTTGAAAGCGGTGCTCCGATGCCTCCGGCGCCGGGCCGGTTTGAGGATGTCCTGAAAAAAGACCTTGAATACAAGAGCAATGAAGCTGCAACAGGTAAGGACCGCGAGTTTTTTCTGGATTTTTACACCAGGCGCAACACCGTGCATCCTTCATATTGCGGTCTTCACGGATTCAATTCCGACCGCTGGCTGAAATACAGGGCAAAGGGGATGTTTTCACTGCCGTATCTGATGGTCAGATGCGACACGGAGGGATACAGATTCACCATTCCCGCCGCAGTTACCGTGAAGGCGGCAGATTGGTGCCGTGACAACGGCATAACGCTCTCCTGTTTCTTTTTCTACTGCCTCTGCGTTGCAGCCTCAGTCGTCAACGGCAAAGAGAAATACCAGATTCCGCTCAATCTGCTCAACTGCCGCGGCACACTTGCCGAAAACAGGTGCGGAGGCACAAAGGTGCAGAGTATGAGTGTCTATACCACTGTAGATTACGACAAGTCGTTCCTTCAGAATATCAAGGAGATGCAGGATATTCAGAACGAACTCTACAGACACACCCGCCTCTCTTATCTCGTGGTCGAGCAGATTCAGCACAAGAGCTGGAACTACTCCATGCTGAGTTCGATCTGCAATTTTGCATATTCCTATATCCCCATGACAATGCCCGAGGGAATCAAGGTACAGATGCACAGCAACGGCAAGGGCGCTCTTGTAGCATACATAGCCCTCGTACACGATGTCAGGACCAATGAAATCGATATGGCCTACGATATACAGACCAGAATGATAACTCCTCAGCAGCTGGTGGATTTCCAGAATCTCTTCATACACGTGGTGGAGACTGCCGTCAGCAAGCCCGACATAGAACTCAATTCATTGTATTAACAGTCATCAGATGAAAAAAAATAAAAAATTCCAATCACTTACCTCCATGGATGAAAAGTATCTCCGCCATGGCGACTACACCAGCACCCGCGACGTTGTCGAGAGAATAGCGAAAGTGGATCCGACGGCACGGATTTTCGGAGAGCTGGACAAGGATAAAAACATAGTCTATCATACCGCCAGGGATATTTACGAAGAGGTGATGAATCTTGGAGAAGGGCTTGTCGCACAAGGGCTTCGGGGTGCTCATATCGCTATCGTGGCAGACAATTCCGTCCGTTATGTCATTTCGGATATGACCATTGCCTCCGGAGTGGGAGTGGTAGTCCCGATAGATGTGGAAGCTCCTGCAGAACATCTTGCCATGCTGTTTGCAAAAGCTGACGTGAACGCCGTGCTTTGCAATGCAAGGAACTTGTCAAAAGTCGAGGAAGCGCGCAAAAGCTGCCCTCTTATCAGGAATGTCATAACTATTGACAAAAAAGTGGAGGGATACCTTTCGTATGACGGACTCCTTCAGGAAGGAAGCACGCTCAGCGTCTTCAGAAATATGACTCTCGACATTGAGGCTCCTGCAAAGATGCTCTTCACAAGCGGAACCACCGGTGCCAACAAATGCGTGGTGATGACCAATGCCAACCTTGCAGCCAATATAAAAAATTGCCTTTCCGGTATAAAATCGACGGAAGGCAACACCTCTATGAGTGTGCTTCCGATGCACCACGGCATAGAGATAAATTCTCATATAATGACAAGAGTCGCCACCGGCCGCTTGACCTACATCAACGACAGCATCCGCACGATGATGAACAATATCAGGATATTCAAACCAGACTGCATCACCGTCGTCCCTATGATTTCAAATGCATTCTACAAGGCGATATGGTCCGGAGCGGAGAAGGCCGGGAAAGCCGACAAACTTCGCAAGGGCATCAGAATCAGCAATCTGCTCCGCAAGTTCGGAGTTGACAAGACCCATACTATGTTTGCGGACGTCTTCGAGCCGTTCGGAGGCAATCTCAATATGATAGTCTGCGGAGGAGCTATGCTCAATCCTGTGGTAGTGCGGGGCCTCAATGATATCGGTATCCATATTGAAAACGGTTACGGCATAACGGAATGCGGACCGGTAGTCTCGATGAACGCGGACACTCTGACGGACCATCTCAGTGTGGGGAGGCCTTGTTCCGGCCTTGAGGCAAAGATTTTCAATCCCGATTCTGACGGGGTGGGGGAACTCTGCATTCGCGGCAAGAGCGTGTCGAAAGGTTATTACAAAGATGAAGAGGCCACAGAAGCAGTCTTTGATCGGGACGGCTTCTTCCATACCGGCGACGCTGCCCGTATCGACAAAGATGGCCGTATCTTCATGTCGGGCAGAATGAAGAATACGATAATCCTCGAAAACGGCAAGAATGTCAATCCGGAGGAGGTGGAGAATGCCATTGAATCTGCAATGGATTATGTAACGGAAGTGGTTGTATATCACTCTGCAGCAAGTGCAGAACCGGATGCTCCGCACCTAATTTGCGCAGCTCTCTTCATTGAGGACGAAGGAAAGCGTGCGGATCGTGATGCCATCAGGTCCGACCTGCGGGCAGCGAATGCCAAACTGCCGTCGTACAAGGCCGTGGAATATGTGGAGATACTCTCCGAGCCACTTGAACGTACGCCTGCAAAGAAGATTATAAGAAAAAATCTGCCGGCCGTATGTTCAGGTTCGGGTATTGAAATATAAAACTTATGGAAATACAGACAATAAAAAAGGAACTGCTGGAAGTTATCGGCGAATATGTGGAGATTCCCGCGGATTTCGACACCTCACTCAGCCTGAAGATGGATGCCGGACTCAATTCTTTTGCATTGATGTCGCTTGCCGCTGCCATCGAAGAGCATTTCGACATATCGATACCCAATGCAGACCTTATGTCTTTCAAAAATGCCGATGATATCATAAAATATATTTACGCTGCAAAGGGCTGATGGCCACCGAAGTTTGAATACGAGCACTATGGAGATTGCAAAGATTGATCTGAATGACTACCGGCTTTCCGGTGAAGGCTCTACAGGAAACAGTTACGACTGCATTTCCAATCCGGATATGATGTTGAAACTCTTCAATCCCGAATATCCTGTACAGCCTGTGTATGATGAAAACGAAATTGCAAAGAAAGTTTATGCAATGGGTGTTCCGTCTCCCGAACCCGGAGAGATTGTAACTGACGGCAATCGCATTGGAATCCTGTTCCGCCGCGTCAAGGGAAAGCGCTCTTTCTCAAGGATGCTCTCCGACGAGCCGGAAAGGACTGAGGAGTTCTCCCGGGAATTTGCCCGCATCTGCAAGTCTCTTCATTCGATGGAATGCCCGGAAGGCTTCTTCCCAGATATCAAGGATGTTCTTCGCACCTCTCTTGAAAGGGCGGAGGCATATTCTGACAGAGAGAAAAAGTTTCTTGCCGGCCTTATTGACGAGTTTCCAGACGGTATGAATGCAATTCACGGAGACCTCCACATAGGCAACGTAATCTGCACGTTGCCGAAAGGTGCCCCTTTGTCCGCTCCGCACGATACTTATTTCATAGATTTGGGATTCTTCTCGCACGGACATCCTCTGCTCGACATTCCAGGAATGATAGGTACTTGTGCCTACGGACGGGAGGAATACATAACCCACGACCTGCACATCTCTTTGAAGCAGGCCAGAGATGTCTTCGAATACTTCTTCGACGAATATTTCTTCGCTCAAGACCGCATTGCGGACAAATGGTTCGGCCCTAATCAGACGCGGGATTCGGTGAAAAGGATTCTTGACAGGGCTTTCTGTGTCAAGTTCATAACAGTGACGTACGTGCTTGGATTCAAACTTCCTGAATACGATGAAGTGCTTCAGGCCGTGATGGCGGAAGACTGATTCGAGCCCTGGCCAGGAGCCTGTTGTTTAGTGGCTGAAAGCAGGTTGAGGTCGGCGATTTTGCCGATGTCGTGGATTTCAAGCCCCGGATAGACTACGCCCCGGATTGTATGCTCCCTGCATACGGACAGATAGAAATCGACGATGGGGAAGGCCTCCGGCCAATCTGCCATAATGCCGAATATCTCAGGAGAAAGCATATGGATGCCGGCAAAGGCCAGTTTGTGGCACTGATCCACGTCTATTTTTCCGTATGGGCTGCGGATTTCACCTGTTTCGACATTTGTCCATCCGACCAGTTTCATGTCATCGTCGAAAAGAAAATATCTTGCCGTCTTCCTCTCGCTTACAAGTATCGTGGACAGATCGCCTCTTTGGTGACGGGCTCTGAACCATTCGAGATCCAGATTGGAGATGATATCCACATTGTGCACAAGAACCGGCTCATCTGCCCCGAGCAGACTGCCTGCGTGGCGTATGCCGCCTCCGGTCTCCCGGAGAATGTCCGTTTCGTCGGAAAATCGGATGCGAACTCCGAACGAGCCGTTTTCCTCCACATATCTGACTATCTGGTCTGCAAAGTGGTGGACATTGATGATGATGTCGTCGTATCCGGCGGCAATCAGTTTGCCCAGCACCTTTCCCAGCATCGGCTCGCCCCCTATGGGGACAAGTGCTTTCGGCATCGTGTCAGTCAGGGGTTTCAGCCTCGTGCCGAGTCCTGCCGCGAAAATCAGGGCTTTCATAGTTTTAGAGATCCTTTTCTATTTCAAGTTCGCGGTGCACGACATGAACCCGGACATTGAACTTCTTGGAAACGTGTTCGGCAAGGTGCTCCGCGCAGTAGACCGACCTGTGCTGGCCGCCGGTGCATCCGAATGAGACCATAAGGTGGGTGAACTTGCGTTCCATGAAACGTTTGACGTGGGCGTCCACCAGATTGTAGGCGTTGTCGAGGAATTTCAGGACTCCGCCGTCGTCTTCCATGAACTTGATGACTTCGGCATCCATCCCTGTAAAATGCTTGTAGTGCTCGTATTTGCCCGGATTTTCAAGGCCGCGGCAGTCGAATACGTATCCGCCTCCGTTGCCGCTGACGTCGTTAGGGATACCTTTCTTGTAAGCGAAACTGCAAATCATCACTTCGAGCACCTTTTCCTTGTTCATTTCGGTATATTCCCTGAGGTTGCAAAGCTCTTCCAGCACCTGGGAAAGGTAAGGATATTCCACAAAAGGCTTCTTGAGAAGCTTTCTTATGTTGTCCAGAGCGAAAGGTACGCTTTGGAGAAAATGCGGTTTCTTTTCGAAATATCCGCGGAAGCCGTAGGCTCCGAGCACTTGAAGGGTGCGGAACAGGACGAAGTGACGCAGAGTTTCGAGAAATTCATCGCGATTTACAGGAATGTATGCGCGCAGAGCGTCTATGTATTGGTCTATCAGTTCCACTTTAAGCTCTTCAGGGTATGCGGCCTTGGCCTGCCAGATGAACGAGGCTACGTCGTAGAATACAGGACCTTTGCGCCCGCCTTGGAAATCAATGAAATAAGGCTCGCCATCGCGGAACATTACGTTGCGTGCCTGAAAATCCCTGTAGAGGAATGTGTCGGACATGCTGCGCATCAGAACGCTGGACATTGTCCTGAAGTCCTCATCCAGTTTGATTTCGCTGAATTCTATGCCTGTGGCTTTCAGAAAACAATATTTGAAATAGTTCTGATCGAACGAAATCATCCTCTCGTCGAACTCCGGCTGCGGGAAGCATACGGAGAAATCAAGGCCACGCGCTCCTTCGAACTGAAGTTTCGGAAGGCATCGGATTGCCTTTATCAGCAGAGTCTTTTCCGCTCTCGAATACTGACCTTTGTCACGTCCGTCCGCAACGAGATTGAAGAGAGTGTCGTCACCAAGGTCCTCCTGAAGATAATACACGAAATCTTCGCTGTGGGACAGCACTGCAGGAACAGGCAGACCGGCCTTTCTGAAGTGATCGGCAATAGTCCAGAACGCGACGTTTTCGGGGATGCTGGTGCCTTTGGCGGCAATCAGTGTACGGTCGTTGCCTGTAATTCTGAAATATCTTCTGTTGCTTCCGGAAGAAGGCAGTTCTTCGATATTGAGCGGCTCCTCGCCGGTGCAGTCACGGAAAAGCTTTGCTATTGCTGTATTCATTTCAAATATGCTTAATCTACAAAGATAATAAAATTCAGGCTTTCTTGTAATATCCTATGGTCTGAACTATCGAAATTCTTTGTTCCGGTCTCAGATTGAGGGCTTTCCTCATATCTTCCAGTGGAATCATAAGACGCGCTACGGTGGAAAGGCCCTCTGCGGCGCAGGCCAGATATATGTTTTCGCTGATGTAGGCGGCATTGGCGGAAACCGCCTCGATGACTCCTTCCGGAGTCTTGCCGGTAATCTTGGACGTATCTGAAATCATCGCTATCTGCAGCGGAGCTTCGAATGCATATTCCTGCACGCAGGTGACCCGGCGAAGGTCCTCCTCGAAAATCTGCTCAAGAGAGTTCGCCGCGGCATTGTAGGTATATACTCCGGAAGGGAGGAATACGTACAGTTCCATCTCCTGGCGGTTGTGTGAGGAAGGGGCGGTGCGGAGCTGTCCCTGCCCGTGGCTGAAGCCCCATCCGGCCCAAAGGATGTTGGAAAGTGTCTGAAGCGGTATTTGTGCGGTGCTGTAGGATCTTGTGGAGCGCCTTGCGGATAGCGCTTCCCTCAGGCTGAGGCCTCCTTCCTTCTGAGGCTCCGGCAGATGAATGTCTTGTTTCATATCAGTATAGACTTAACAGCAAAGTTATGATGAAAGGTACCGCGGCGGTCAGGAAGAAGCCGTGGTAGATGGACAGGGGCGCGAACTCGCTGCCGCAGTTCTTTACGCATACGCCGAGAGTCGTGTCCATCGACGTGGCGCCTCCGGAAGAAATCAGGGCATAAGGGCCGAAACACTTGTAGATTAGAGGCGCAAGCAGCAATGTCAGAATCTCTCTCAGCATATTGCCGACAAGTGCGATTGTGGCCACCTGAGGGCCGCGGGGTTCTGCAAGCATTACGCTGGAAAGGGAGTAATAGCCGTATCCTGCGGTGGCGGAGACGGCATCGAGAAGAATGATGGGAGGCCTCTTGAATACAAGCAGTATGAAGAGGTATGCCGCGCAGGCCCCGGCAAGTGTGCCGAATATCGTGGTGAAGGGCAGCAGGAGCGAGTGTGGCGAATGATATCTGATTGCCTTCATGAAGCCCTTGTCCATTCCCAGTCCCAGGCCGACGCAGAAGAGCAGGAGATAAAGCATATACTCAGTCCATTTCGAAAAGTCTATTCCTTCCGGAAGGACTCCCGAGAGTGAGAGGATTATGCCGACGGCAAAGCATCCTACTATGATGAGGCTGTCTCTCATCTGATGGCCTCCTTTCCGTTTCCTGCTGAATTCTGTGCCTTGCGGGCTTTGTTGCGCTGGATGATGATTGAAAGGACCTTGGCAAGTACCGAACTGCCGAGAATGCCTCCAACTGAGACAATCAGAGAAGTCAGGCCCATTGTCGGAAGGTTGGAGATGAGCTCTTTGTCAGAGCCTATTTCCATACCGAGAAAAAACAGCAGCAGGCATATCGAAATCAGTGTGATGGTGCCGGTTGGGAGTTTGACCCTGCCGCGGAGCAGCAATCCCGCCCCGAAACCGATGAAAAGTGTCAGAATCAACCAGAGCATAACACAAAATCCGCCTTGGCCGCTTAAATCTCAACAGTGTAGCTTCCTGAAGCGTACTCTTCTGTCTTATCCTCTCCGGGGAGGGTTACGCCGGCCGTGGAGCCTTCAGGAATGGTGAAATTCCATATCCATCTGTCGCCTTCGTATCTCCAGGCGCTCCTGATCAGACCTGCCGCGGAGTTGTATTCCGCTTCGATGCTGCCCAGTCTTCTGTCCGGCACAGGTTTCATTATTATGTGCTTGAAGCCCGGGGCGGCAGGGTCGGATTCGATTCCTGCGGCAGTTTTCCATATCCACGCGCATACACATCCGTATGCATAGTGGTTGAAGCTGTTCATACCTTTGGGGCCCATTCCGGATTCGATGGTATAGCTGTTCCAGCGCTCCCAGATTGTGGTGGCGCCGTTATCGACCGAATAGAGCCAGCTGGGATTCCTGCGCTGGAAGAGAAGGTCGTAGGCGAGATCCACCATTCCGTTGTCGGTCAGAACGTCCATCAGGATGGAGGTTCCGAGGAATCCTGTCTGAAGGCAGCCTTCGTGGTCCGCGAAGTTCTTCCGCAACCGTGCGACCATATTCTCTTTCGCTTCGCCTTCCACCAGACCGTTCTTCAGCGCGAAGAGGGCAGGGGTCTGCATCGTATTGAGAATGGAGTTCCTGAAGGTTCCGTCGGGATTGAGGAACGTTGTGCGCAGATAATCCTTTGCACTCTCCTGCATTGCGGAATATTTTGAAGAATCACGTCCGGTGGCGGCAGCCATATCGCGCATCATTCCGGCATCCATTGCCCAGTAGGATGCGTTGAGGAAGCACCAGTAGTCAACGGTTTCCGGTTTGAGTCTGCCGTTTTCCCATCCCAGACGGCCGCAGCTCTCCAAAGGTTCGTAGCTGAGCCAGTCTGCCCATTGGTAGTTGCCGTTTTCCTCTTTGAGTGCATTGTGGTCGTATTTTGTCTCGTTGACGTGGTCGATGAAACGTTCCATCGATTCCCAATTCTCTTCGATTATTCCGTTGTCGGCATACTGTTTCCAAATGGTCCAGGGTACGATGATTCCGGCGTCGGACCATCCTACGCGCATCATTGCTTCGGGTTCGGAACCGTACATCGCCATAGGTGCCACACTCGGATATGCTCCGGTAGGAGTCTGGGTGTCGCGCATATCGCGCATCCACTTGTGGAAGAACTTGAGGGTATTTGCGAAATAGGTTCCCGTTTCGGAGAAGACCTGTGTGTCGGCCGTCCATCCGAGTCGTTCATCGCGTTGAGGGCAGTCTGTAGGGATTGACAGATAATTGGAGCGCTGCCCCCATACTGTATTTGATATCAGTTTGTTGACAAGCTCGTTTCCGGTGGTGACGGTTCCGGTCTCAAGACCTTCTGCAATGGATGATACGGGAATGGATTTCAGGCTCCTGATTGTGACTGTCCCCGTTGCCGTAACGGAGATGAAACGGTAGCCGAAGAAGGTGTACCTCGGCATATACCCGGCAAAATCGCTGCCTCCGGCGAAGGTGTATTGTATCTTCAGGCCGAGATTGTGGATTCTGAGGTTGGTGCGGTGGCAGCTTCCCTCAGGACCGTCCATTCCGCGGTTCAATGCTCCGTTGCCGTCGTTGAGAAGTTCTGCGGGAAGGCAGGTCAGGAGAGTCCCTTTGTCTGCCTTGAACTCGAATGCGGGCACTCCGGCGCAGTTCTGTCCGAAGTCCACGACCAGAGTCTCACCGTCTCTGACGACAATCTCTTCTCCATCTTTGAATTCTTTGAGAATCACCACCTTGCCGTATTGTTCGGCAGTTGCGCCTTCGATATCTTTCCAGACATACGCCCTGACTGGCTTGAGTGCAAGATCTTCGCGAAGATAGATTTCAGCGCCGTCGGAAGGGAATATGCTGCCCTGGAATTCGGTATTGATTTCGGCGACTGAAAAACCGTCGGCACATTCAAATCCGAGAGGCTTGTTTGCATCGTACTCTTCGCCGTCGAAAATCGATGCGTGGAGTACAGGGCCGGCAATGCCTGCTTTCCAGTGGTCGGTGTCAGTTCCGAACAGTTGCCTGCTCCCGTCCGAATAGGTGAGTTCGAGAACTGCCCTGAAAGCGCATTTGCGCCCCACCATTCCAAGGTGACCTGCAGGCGTGAGAATCTTGTCAGCCCACCAGCCGGGAGTGACCTGTGCCGAGAGGACATTCTCAGCCCCTTCGGAAGTGAGGAAATTATCTGTAATGTCGTAGGTGAAAGAGTACTTGGTCTTCCCGTAGTGGGTGAAACCGGGCTTGAGAACCTCTTTCCCTATGCGTACTCCGTTGATGAAGATGTCATAGACTCCGAGGCCGGTGGTCATCCATTTGGCTGAAACCACCTTCCTGTCGTTGCGGACAGTCGAGACGAACCAGCTCGCTCCGTCTGCGGATCTGGAAGTCAGGTCATCGTCGTGGACCGTCTGGTTGTGCACCGGTGCATCGGCGGCGGAAATCCATACAGACGAATCCCAGGCTGAGTCTTCGAGTGCTCCTGTACGCACTCCGGCCTCATTCGAGGCCGGAGCACCGCACGACGCTGCTGCGAATACTGCAGCGAGAGTCGCGGCTAACATATGGAATGCTTTCATTCGGAATGTGTGAATCAGTCTATTTTAGGGCCTGCGGCTACGAGCGCCTTGCCGGCTTTGTTGTATTCATACTTCTTGAAGTTCTTCACGAAGCGGTCTGCCAGATCCTGAGCTTTTGCTTCCCATTCCTTTGCGTTCCTGTAGGTGTCGCGAGGGTCGAGGATTGCAGAATCAACGCCTTTGAGTTTGGTAGGCACCTCGAAATTGAAATAAGGAATCTTCTTGGTAGGAGCCTTGTCAATGCTGTGGTCGAGAATTGCATCGATGATTCCGCGGGTGTCCTTGATGGAGATGCGCTTGCCTGTGCCGTTCCAGCCGGTGTTGACGAGGTATGCTTTCGCACCGCTTTTCTTCATATGCTTTACGAGTTCTTCAGCATACTTGGTAGGATGCAGTTCGAGGAATGCCTGGCCGAAGCAAGCCGAGAAGGTAGGGGTCGGCTCTGTGATGCCGCGTTCAGTACCTGCAAGCTTTGCGGTGAAGCCGCTGAGGAAATAGTATTTGGTCTGCTCAGGAGTGAGGATGCTGACAGGAGGGAGAACTCCGAAAGCGTCTGCGCTGAGGAATATGACCTGTTTTGCTGCAGGACCTGCGCTCTGAGGACGTACAATGTTCTTGATGTGGTAGATAGGGTAACTTACGCGGGTATTCTCGGTAACGCTCTTGTCTGCGAAGTCAATCTTGCCGTTCTTGTCAACTGTCACGTTCTCGAGGAGAGCGTCGCGGTGGATAGCGTTGTAGATGTCAGGTTCTGACTCCTTGTCAAGATTGATGACCTTGGCGTAGCAGCCGCCTTCGAGATTGAATACGCCCTTGTTGTCCCAGCCGTGCTCGTCGTCGCCGATGAGAAGGCGCTTAGGGTCAGTGGAAAGGGTGGTCTTGCCCGTGCCGGAGAGGCCGAAGAAGATGGCGGTGTTCTCGCCGTTCATATCGGTATTGGCCGAGCAGTGCATTGAAGCTATGCCCTTCAATGGGAGGTAGTAGTTCATCATGGAGAAGAGGCCCTTCTTCATTTCTCCTCCGTACCAGGTGTTGAGGATGACCTGTTCCTTGCTTGTCACGTTGAATGCGACGGCTGTGTCGCTGCGCAGGCCGAGTTCCTTGTAATTTTCAACCTTCGCCTTCGATGCGCAGTAAACCACGAAATCGGGCTCCTGGTCAAATTCCTTCTGGTTCTGCGGACGGATGAACATATTGGTTACGAAATGTGCCTGCCAAGCGACTTCCATAATGAAGCGGACCTTCATGCGGGTGTCCTTGTTGGTGCCGCAGAAGCCGTCCACCACGTAGAGGCGCTTTCCGGAAAGCTGCTTGATTGCGAGCTTCTTGAGTTCCTTCCAGTTTTTCTGTGAAAGTTCGTGATTGTCGTTAGGGTACTCGGGAGTGTTCCACCATACGGTGTCCTTCGACTGCTTGTCCATAACGATATATTTGTCCTTAGGACTTCTGCCGGTGAAGACTCCAGTCATCACGTTGATGGCGCCGAGTTCGGTCACCTGACCTTTGTCGTAGCCTTCAAGGCCCGGTTTTGTCTCTTCGTTGTACAGTACTTCGTAAGTCGGGTTGTAGAGGATCTCCTTAACGCCGGAGATGCCATACTTTTTCAAACAAATTTTGTCCATTTCTTATGTGTTAAATCTTATTGTCCAAATACATCTTATTGTCCAAATACATTCATACTGCAAAAATCGTTCCAATCAATCGATTTTGCGGAGTTCTTCGTACAGGGGCTGGACAGGCAGCCCCATCACGTTGAAGAACGAGCCCCTGATGCCCTTGATGGCGATATATCCTATCCATTCCTGTACACCGTATGCGCCCGCTTTATCGTAAGGACGGTAGGTATCGAGATAGTATGTTATCTCATCTTCCGAAAGCTTTTTGAAAGTAACTTCCGTCGTATCTGAGAATGAGACGGTTGAAGAGATTGTCCTGAGACATGCTCCGGTTATGACAGTGTGTGTTCTGCCGGAGAGCTTGCGTAGAATCCGCTCCGCGTCCGCCCTGTCAGAAGGCTTGCCGATTACTTCTCCGTCCAGAAAAACGAGAGTGTCGGCGGTTATCAGAATTTCCCCCTTTTCAAGAGGCCTGTGGAACGTTTCGGATTTGTGCCGGGCGAGAAATTCCGGAATCCTGTCGTGAGGCATATCCTCCCGGTATGCTTCCTTTTCATCTTTATTCGGCTCGACTGTGAACTTTATGTCAAGTCCTGCGAGGAGTTCGCGCCGCCTGGGAGAAGCGGATGCAAGAGTTATTTTGTGGCTTTCAAACATTATTTCAGATGTTTTCCGGTGGTGAGACCGAGTTTCATTATTTCTTCAGGATAGTTGCCGGTCCAGGGGGTGTGAGGGTCGAATGCCCAATTGCCGGCCTCCTTGAGGACACTTTCTATCAGATGACGGATGCAACCCCTGCCTCCGTTGAAAGGAGAGATGAAGTCTGCGGCCTCCTTCACTTCCGGGACGGCATCCGCCGGACATACTCCCAGACCGGCAGCCTTGATTGCAGGTATGTCCGGCAGGTCGTCTCCTGCAAATGCCACGTTTTCCGCTTTCAGGCCGTGCCTCCGGCAGAAGAGGAGGAAATCCGTCTCCTTATCCTTGGACATCTGATAAAGATCCTCCTTCCTGACGCCGAGGGACTGAGCCCTGAATATGAGGCTGTTGGAGCACCCTCCGGTGATGATGGCGACGGGATAGCCCGCATCTACCGCCATCCTGACGGCGAAGCAGTCCTTGGTGTTGAATGTCCTCAGGAGGTCTCCGTCCGGCATTGCAAGTATGGAACCGTCCGTAAATACCCCGTCAATGTCGAAGGCAAACGCCTTGATGTCTGAAAAAATATCCTGTTTCATAGTTCTTTGTTTTTCTGAATACAGAGGTCGCAGGTACCGCAGGGGGAGGTCTGTTCCTGTCCGAAGTAGCGGAGCAGGTATTCGCTTCTGCAACCCTTTTCGGAGGATATGTAATCTATGATGCTTTCAACGTGCTCCAGACGGCGGCCGAGTCGCTCTTTGTATTCGGACTCCGGAAGGCGGAGATTCTTGTCGTAGAGCCTTTCGTTGTTTATGTTGAGCATCGGCGAATTGATGGCCGGAATGTATTTGATGAGTTGTTTGCGGGACAATGCAACAAGTTTGCCTGCTACGGCTTCAGTGGCATATTGGCCGGATTTTGCAATCTTTTCGATGTCGATGGGCACATATTCGGTGAAGAGCCCGGGGTAGAGCCTGAGCAGCACTTTGACAAAGCTGTCCATTTCCGGCGAACCGAGTTGGATGCGGTACAGGTCGTCGCGGCTGACGGTGAACTGAATCTTTGCCGGGATGCTGAGGGTTTCTGTAAGTGTCCAATACCCTGACATCTCTATGTATCTTATTGCATAATAGGCTTGTGTAGTGTTTAATTTGAAGTGTTTCGCGAAGTCCTCAAGGCTGAATTTGACACTGGCCCCGGCCCCCTCTTCATAGGCATATCCGAGAAAATTGAACACTTTCTGATAGATGTCGCGGATGTAATCCAGAGGAGGAAAGGAGGTATGCACCTTCTGTTTCAGACTGCGGATGTCGGAGCTGTTCCAGAGCAGTACGGCGTATGCGCGGCGGCCGTCTCTCCCGGCGCGTCCGGCCTCCTGGAAATATCCCTCCAGAGAGTCGGGCACGTCGAAGTGGCATACGAAGCGCACGTCTGGTTTGTCTATGCCCATTCCGAAGGCATTGGTGGAGACAATCACCCTTGTCTCACCGTTCTTCCAGCGGTCCTGAATCTGCGAGCGGTCAAGGCGGCCCATTCCGGCGTGGTATCCTTCCGCCGAAATGCCGTGGGCGCAAAGCAGTGCCGCAAGATTTTCGGCATTCTTCCTCTTTGAAACATATACCACTCCGCTGCCGGAAATGCCGGAACATATCTTCAGAAGCTGTCCCATCTTATCTTCCGCCCTCCGCACGACATAGGAGAGATTGGGCCTTGCAAAATCGCCCTGAATCAGCCTGCGCTCCCTGAAACCCAGCTTGTCCATTATGTCCTGCGCCACGACCGGCGTGGCGGTTGCCGTCAGGGCTATGACGGGGACATCGGAGGGGAGAAGGGCGCGAACCTGCGCTATCTCCAGATAGTCTGGACGGAAATCGTATCCCCACTGTGATATGCAGTGAGCCTCGTCAATTACAAGATAACTTACGTTCATCTTTTCGAGACGCGCACGGAAAAGACGCGTGCGGAGTCTTTCGGGAGAGAGGTACAGGAATTTGTAGTCTCCGTAAACGGCGTTGTCGAGAGCAATGTCTATCTCCCTGTGCGTCATTCCGCTGTAAACGGCCAGAGCCTGTATGCCGCGGCGACCGAGATTCTGGACCTGATCCTTCATCAGGGCTATGAGAGGGGAGACAACTATGCAGATGCCCTCCTTCATAAGGGCCGGCACCTGAAAGCAGATGCTCTTGCCGCCCCCAGTCGGAAGAATGGCGAGAGTGTCCCGGCCTTCCAGAACCGAAGATATTATTTCTTCCTGCCCCGGCCTGAAACTGTCGTAACCCCAGTATTTTCTGAGAGTTTCTTTCATTACCCTCTATTCTGCAACCAATATGACGTGATTGCCTTTTGCTGTGGTGAAAAAGCCGTTGTAGTCTGCTTCGCTGTCGAATTTGAAGCGTATCTGGGTGCGGCACCTCTGAGGTACGTTGGTGTTCATAAGTATGTTGCCGCAGACGCTGTAGAACCTGTCAAGCTGAGGGCCTGAAAATTTCATTATACGGAAGCGTCCGCTCGGGATGCTTCCGGCGATTCCTATGCCGATGGAAGATTCGAAATGGGACGGAAGCCTGAATCCGTGCAGCATTCCGAGAGGTACCGTGCAGTGGGCGAAGTCGATAGTGAGTTCAGCCCTGTTGGAGGATGACGGATTTGCCATGAACGCAGGCTTCTTGAGCGCCAGTTTGGCGTAGAGCATCGTCCACAGAGACGGAATGTCTCCCTCGCAGCCTGCCACGATGCCGTCGTCATTGAGAAGTGCGAGAGCCAGACAGGCGGTTGTCCGCACTTTGTGAAGAAGGTCGAAACATTTTATCGTCAGGGCGTTAAGCTTGTATCTGACGCAGAGGTCGCTCAGGGCGGCATAAAGTTTCGCGGCCTCTTCCAGATCTGCCACCGTTCTGTCGCCTGTAAGATATCTTTCCATATTGGAACGGATTTTCCTTATGCGGCGGTCGTCTTCTTCGACTGCGGCGTAGCCGTCTTCGAGTTCGGAGAGAGGAATGTCTATGAAAGAGACTCCGTATGTACTTTCCACGGCGTTTCTGTCAATGTCTGACGATATCAGCCAGGAACTCTGGCCGCCGAGAAGCCCTATGCGCTGTCTGGCGAGCAGATGGAGCTCGTTTCTTGTGATATATGGAGATGTGTTGCGGCTGCTCAGGTCGTCCGCCACAATCGGAGGGAGTTCACCGAAAATTTTCCGGCTGAAGGTCTCGAAATATGTCGGGTTATAGTCCAGCGGAACGTTCAGCAGGCAGCATTCTTTTCCGTTCTGCATAAGGAAAGTGCTGATTTCGAAGGCTGCCGCCAGCGAGTTGTGAAATCCGTCGCTGAGAAGGATGACAGGTTCCTGCAGGCGATTGACCTGCATATACTGCTTGAAGAGTTCTTCGGTGCCGCCTGTGGCGATGAAACAGATTGTCCGGCATCCGTCATCCGGCAAAGGGAGTGCGGGGTATGATATCTCAAGGTCTGAAAAGCTTCTAAGCGCCTCGAACATAGGCCCTCTGGAACCAAGCACGCTCTCTTTGTCGTGCAGCATTGAGGCGAACAGTACAAGTCTGAGTTTTTTCATGACCGCAAAGTTAAGATTATTTGGATTATTTAGTTAATTTTGCAGTTTAATCTATAACAGAAATACATTAGAAAATGGAACTGCCCAACAAGTATGATCCTTCTCTGACAGAAGACAAGTGGTACGCATATTGGATAAAGAACAAGTTCTTCCATTCAGAGCCTGACGGGAGAGAACCTTATACAATCGTAATTCCGCCTCCCAACGTTACGGGAGTGCTCCATATGGGCCATATGATGAACAATACCCTGCAGGACCTTCTTACACGCCGTGCAAGGATGATGGGGAAGAATGCTCTCTGGGTACCGGGCACTGACCACGCCTCGATAGCCACTGAGGCTAAAGTCGTGAATCGTCTCTCAAGTCAGGGCATCAGGAAACGTGACCTGACTCGCGAGCAGTTCCTGGAACATGCTTGGGCCTGGACAGAAGAGCACGGCGGAATAATTCTGAAGCAGTTGCGACGTCTGGGCGCGAGCTGCGACTGGGACCGCACCGCTTTCACAATGGACGAAACACGCAGCGAATCGGTGCTGAAAGTGTTTGTGGATTTGTATCGCAAAGGGTTGATATATAGAGGTCTCAGAATGGTAAACTGGGATCCTAAGGCACAGACCGTACTCTCCACCGAGGAGGTGGTCTATAGAGACGAAAAGTCCAAACTCTACTACCTGCGCTACTATGTGGCAGACGCCGGGTCCAATCCGGTGAAGCCCACGGGAGAAGAGGGAGAGGTGCTACACAGGGATGAAAATGGCCGTTATTATGCAGTGGTCGCCACAACCCGTCCGGAAACGATTATGGGCGATACTGCAATGTGCATCAATCCGAAAGATCCGAAGAACAGGTGGCTCAGCGGCCACAAGGTGACAGTTCCTCTGGTTGGCCGCACAATCCCGGTGATTGAAGACCGCTATGTGGACGTCGAGTTCGGTACCGGATGCCTGAAGGTAACTCCTGCCCATGACGTCAACGACTATGCCCTGGGCAAGACACACAACCTCGAAACAATAGATATCTTCAATCCGGACGGCACTCTGTCCGAGGCTGCCGGGCTCTATGTCGGAATGGACAGGATGGATGTCAGAAAGAGGATTGCCAAGGATTTGGAAAACTCCGGCCTGATGGAAAAAGTGGAGGATTACGAAAACAAGGTCGGCTATTCGGAGAGAAATCCCGATACGGCTGTGGAGCCGCGTCTTTGCAAGCAGTGGTTCCTCAGTATGAAACATTTCGCTGACATTGCGCTCCCTCCTGTGCTTGAAGGCAAGATAAAGTTCCATCCTGCAAAATACGTGAACATATACCGCACCTGGCTTGAAAACATTCAGGACTGGTGTA
This sequence comes from Candidatus Cacconaster caballi, assembly GCA_018065695.1. Taxonomy (GTDB): domain Bacteria; phylum Bacteroidota; class Bacteroidia; order Bacteroidales; family UBA932; genus Cacconaster; species Cacconaster caballi. The sequence continues at coordinate 98,763 of JAGHST010000006.1, forward strand.
TCAGCCGCCAGCTCTGGTGGGGCCACCGCATTCCGGCATATTTCCTTCCGGTAGAAGAAGGACGGGAAGAGGTCTTCGTAGTTGCCCTCACTCCGCAGGAGGCCCTTGAGGAAGCCCGCCGGCAGAAAGGCTTCGAGAACGTGAAGCTTGAGGATCTCCGCCGCGACGAAGATGCCCTCGATACGTGGTTTTCAAGCTGGCTGTGGCCGGTAAGCCTTTTCAACGGTATCAACGATCCGGGAAACAGGGAGATTGAGTATTACTATCCGACCTGCGACCTCGTGACCGCTCCGGACATCATCTTCTTCTGGGTGGCGCGTATGATTATGGCAGGAGAGGAGTATATGAAGGATGTTCCGTTCCGCAATGTGTATTTCACCGGCATAGTGCGGGACAAACTGGGCCGCAAGATGAGCAAGCAGCTCGGCAATTCCCCCGATCCTATCGGACTTATAGAAAAGTATGGCGCAGATGGTGTCAGACTCGGCATAATGCTCTGCACTTCCGCCGGCAACGATATTCTCTTCGATGAGGCTCAAGTGGAACTTGGCCGCAATTTCAGCAACAAGATATGGAATGCTTTCCGTCTGGTGCAGGGATGGACAGTTGAAGAGAAGCCTCAGGGAGAGGCGGACCGCATTGCCGTCGAATGGTTCAGGTCCGAATTCAACAGGACTCTTGAACAGGTCAATGAAGATTTCTCACGATTCCGTATCAATGATGCGGTTATGGCGATATACAAGCTTTTCTGGGATGACTTCTGCGCCTGGTATCTTGAGATTGTCAAGCCGGGCTTCGCCGACGGCCGCCAGATTCCGATGGACAAGGCCACTTACGAGGCTACCGTTTCATTCTTCGACTCCCTGCTCAAACTTCTGCATCCTGTGATGCCTTTCATCACGGAGGAACTGTGGCAGAATCTGGAGCCGAGAAAAGATGGCGAAACCATTATGCTTGAGCGAATCCCTGACGTTGAAAAGTATGATGAAAAGCTCATATCCGATTTTGCGCTGGCAACTGAGGCCATTGCATCGGTCCGCGCTCTCCGTCAGCAGAAGAACATTTCCCCGAAGGAGCCGCTCCGCCTTCAAGTCAGGAAAGACGGCTATCCGCAGAATATGTCGTCCGTCATTTCAAAAATGGCCAACGTCTCATCAATCGATGTAGTTGATGAAGTCGACACCTCCGTGGCCGGCCAGTCATTCCTCGTGGGAACCGTACAATTCTTCATACCTCTGGAAGGAATGATAGACGTGGAGGAGGAGAGGACAAAGATTCTTGCTGAAATCCAGCGCTATGAAGGATTCCTCAGGGGCGTGGAAGCCAAACTCTCCAACGAGAGGTTCGTGGCCAACGCTCCCGCACAGGTGGTCGAACTCGAGCGCAAGAAGCAGAGCGACGCCACAAGCAAGATTGCAAGTTTGAAAGAAAGATTGGAAACTTTAAAATAATTGAAAAAATGGGAACACTATTGTTTTTAGGCAGCATCGGCTGGCAGGAAATCCTTGTTATATTGCTAATTGTACTCCTTCTGTTCGGAGGCAAGAAGATTCCTGAGCTGATGAGAGGCCTGGGCAAGGGCGTCAAGAGCTTCAAACAGGGTATGAAAGAGGTGGAAGGAGATGTCGAGGAGATTAAGAACGACATCAAGAAAGAGGTTGACAAGCCTGAAGAGTCCAAATAACTGAAGCGGAATGGCTGGCGGCGATATGACCTTCTGGGACCATATCGACGAGTTGCGCAAGGTGCTTGTGCGCTCGGCGGTCGTCCTCTTCGTGCTGATGATTGTGGCCTTTTTCTTCAAAGGCTTCATATTCGACACGGTGCTGCTGGCTCCGCTATCCTCGGATTTCATCCTTTACAGGGGATTGAATTCATTTCTTGCGCTATTTGCTCTACCTCCGCTGGAAAAGTTCAATATCGAACTGATAAACATCGAGATGACGGCGCAGTTCTTCATCCACATAAGAATTTCTTTCTATGTTGCGCTTGTGCTGACAATGCCTTATCTGTTCTATGAGATCTGGACGTTTGTCCGTCCGGCTCTTTACGACAACGAGAAAAAAGTCATCAGAGGCTCGTTCTCCTTTGCCGGCATCCTATTCTACACGGGAGTGCTGGTCGGATACCTGCTCGTTTTCCCTTTGACAATCCGTTTTCTGGGTACATATCAGGTGTCGGAGAGTGTTCCGAACCAGATTTCCCTTAATTCCTATATAGGGATGCTCACGTCTCTGGTGCTCGTGATGGGCATAGTTTTCGAAATGCCGATTCTGGCGGCCGTACTCTCCCGTTTCGGCATAATCACCAAGGAGCTGATGAAGAAATACCGCCGTCACGCCATTGTCGTGCTTGTGATTCTGGCAGCCGTAATCACTCCGAGCGGAGACCCGGTCACGCTTTTCTTTGTCAGCGTACCGCTTTATCTTTTATATGAACTGAGTATCTTAGTGGCACGCAGAGGGGAGGTTGCAGAATGATTTCTCTGGATGACATAACACTTTCTTTCGGCGGATACACGCTTCTGGACGGCATCAGCCTGCATATCGGAGACCGCGACAGAATAGGTCTGGTGGGAAAGAACGGAGCCGGCAAATCCACGATGCTCAAACTCATAATGGGGCTTCAGAGTCCGACAAGCGGCCATATCACCAAGAGTGCCGGCCAGAAAATCGGATATCTGCCTCAGATAATGGACCACGCAAAGGACAAGTCAGTCATAGACGAGGTGATGACTGTCTATGCCGACATCAGCAATCTCGACAAACGTCTGGATGAAATCTCCGCAGAGCTTGCCGAAAGAACTGACTACGAATCCGAAGAGTATCGCCGCTTGATGGTGGAACTCAACGATATAAGCGACAGGCTCAATATTGCGCAGAGCGAGTCTCCTCAGGAGTCTGCCGAGCGCACACTCATCGGCCTCGGCTTTCGCAAAAGCGAATTCGGCCGTATGACAGCTACCTTCTCCCAGGGGTGGAATATGCGTATAGAACTTGCCAAGATATTGCTCCGCAAGCCCGACGTGCTTCTTCTCGACGAGCCTACCAACCACCTCGACATAGAGTCCATACAGTGGCTGGAAGACTATCTTCAAGGCTACGGAGGCGCGATTGTACTGATTTCCCACGACCGCCGGTTCCTCGACAATTGTACCGAGCGGACGGTTGAGGTGATGCTGGGCCATCTATACGATTATAAGGTACCATACTCCAAATTCTTGACACTCAGAGCTGAACGCATAGCTCAACAGAGAGCTGCCTATGACAATCAGCAGCGTATGATAGAGAAGACCGAGGAGTTCATAGAGAAGTTCCGTTACAAGCCCACGAAAAGCAATCAGGTGCAGTCCCGTGTGAAACAGCTGGAAAAGATTCAGCGCATAGAAATAGACGATGAAGACCTCGAAACGCTGTGCGTGAAGTTCCCGCCGGCCCCACGTAGCGGAGACGTTGCGTTTATGGTCAAGGATGCGGTAATCGGCTATTCCGACTGCAATCCGCGCAAAGTGATTCTCAGTGGAGCTAATCTCGAAATCAAAAGAGGGGAGAAGGTGGCGTTCGTCGGTCGCAACGGCGAAGGCAAGACCACAATGATGAAGGTTCTGACCGGCCTGTTGGAGCCCTTTGAAGGCGAAGCAAGGGCAGGGTATAATGTGGATATTGGATATTATGCTCAGAATCAGGAAGATGTCCTGATAAAAAGCGATACCGTATATGGCACTTTAGACAAGATAGCCGTGGGCGACATCCGCATGAAACTGCGCGATATTCTTGCTGCATTCCTTTTCAAGGGAGAGGATATAGACAAGAAAGTGGCGGTACTCAGCGGAGGCGAACGCTCCCGTCTTGCCATGGCCAAACTGATGCTGAAAGCCCACAATCTGCTGGCTCTGGACGAACCTACCAATCATATGGACATACGCTCGAAAGATGTCCTCAAGCAGGCGCTTGCCGCCTATGACGGCACATTGATTGTAGTATCTCACGACAGGGACTTTCTCAGCGGCCTTGTTGACAAGATATACGAATTCGGTGACGGTCGCGTCAGAGAGCACCTCGGCGGTGTGGATGATTTCCTCAGAAGGAAGAAAGCCGAGTCTTTCCGGGATATCGAGGTGGGGAGGACACTTTCCCAAAAGCCTGAAGCAAAGCCTTCCCGGCAGCAGATGAAACCTTCTGCCGAGCCGCAGACAACGGCAATCAGCTACAACGAGCAGAAGGCGGCCTCCCGTGAAGAAAAGAAGGCAAAAAACCGCCAGAATCTGCTCGAAAAGCAGATTGCTACCCTGGAGGCAAGGATGAAGGAAATAGAGGCGGTTCTGTCGGCACCTGAAGCCGATACGGATATTATGGATCTTACGCGCCAATATCTTGATTGCAAGAGAGATTTGGACGCTAAAATGGAAGAGTGGGCTTCACTTTGACAATTGAATATGGAAGAAAAACAATACTATCTCTACGGAATGCATCCTGTCACTGAAGCTGTGCTTCAGGGCCGTAAATTCGAAAAGATTCTCTTCAAGAAAGGTCTTGAAGGCGAGCAGTTCAGAACTCTTCTTTCCGAAGTGGAACAGCGTGGCATCCCATACCAGTTCGTCCCCGGTGAAAAACTCGCTTTTCTTGTGAAAGGTGCCCACCAGGGTGTTGTTGCATATATGGCGCAACTTGACTATGTGGAACTTGAGCCAATGGTGGAGAAAGCACTCGCTTCACGCAGCAACCCGGTTTTCCTTATGCTGGACGGGGTGAGTGACGTCCGCAATTTCGGCGCTATTGCAAGAAGCGCGGAATGTGCCGGAATAGACGGTCTTATTCTGCCTGCAAAGGGAGGAGCCGCCATCAATGCCGATGCCGTCAAAACTTCTGCAGGCGCCCTGCTGCGCATCCCTACCTGCAAGGTGACAAACCTAAGAATCCCGGTGTTCTATTTGAAGGAAGCAGGATTTCAGATAGTTGCCGCCACCGAAAAGGGTGAAGGCGATATCTACGACATTGATTTTTCCGCTCCGACAGCCATCATTATGGGTTCCGAAGGTTCCGGAATCAGTTCGGGGCTGCTTCCCCTGTGTGACTTTCGCTCACGCATCCCTATGGTGGGGCAGACAGGTTCACTGAACGTTTCCGTGGCTGCCGCTGTCGTGATGTATGAATGTGTAAGACAAAGAATCCGAAAACAAATCTAAAAACAATATCCGTATGAAAAAATATCTCCTGTCATTGTTCCTCATTTGTGCCACAGTACTTTCCTCTATGGCGCAAAAACAGACTAAAACTTTTGAATATGAAGGGTTTACTGGCCTTTCTGTCTCTCACTCCTTTCAGATTACAGTCAACAAGTCGAATGTCTTTTCGGTAAAGGTATCCGTCGACCCGGACTATATTCCGTATCTTGACGTTCAGAAGAAAGATGACGTCCTGCATATAGGATTTACAAAAGACCTTCCCAGAAAACTCCGTACGAAGAGCAGCAAGATAGCAAACGCGACCATATCTATGCCTGTTCTTTCAGCAGTAAGCCTTTCCGGCTCTGCAGACGTTTTCTGCAATGGACAGTTCGAGGCCGGAATGAAAGAAATAACCATCTATATGTCAGGGGCTTCCTCTCTGAAGGGCTATGCTGCGTCCGGAGTGAAGGCTTCAGTTGAGTTAAGCGGCAGTTCGCTTGTCAATTGCGAGCTAAAAGCCGGAGAAGTGGAAGCTCAGGTCAGCGGAGCATCCAAATTTGTTGTCGGCGGTTCTGCCGGCAGTCTGTCCGCCGAAGTTTCCGGTGCTTCCGGCCTTCTGGCATACGACCTTCAGTTGAAAGATGCCTCCATCAAGGCAAGCGGAGCCTCCAAAGTTCAGATTGCTCCACAGAACACTCTGAAAGTATCACTCTCAGGCGCTTCTTCCTGCACCTATAAAGACAATGACGCCTTATATGTAAATGCACGCAGCATTACAGGCGCATCTACCCTGAAACCTGCCAAAGATTAACTGTTTTGAAGATATGATATTCTTACTAGACTCTCACTGTGATGCACCTCTGATGCTTTCCAAAGGTGCCGATTTCGGAAAAAAAGTGGAACAGGGCTATGTTCCCGGTAAATTCCCGATTACGCACATCGATTATCCGCGTATGAAAAAAGGCGGAGTGAACGGTTCGTTCTTTGCTATCTACACATCCAATTCGCTCACCCCTGACGAAGCCACAAGACGCGCTTTTGAATTGACCTGCAAGGTCTATGATTCAATCGAGCAGAACCCCGACAAAGTGGCCCTCGCCACTACTTCCTCTCAGGCGCGCAGAAACGCCAAGAACGGCCTGATATCCATTTTCCTGGGTATGGAAAACGGTGCTCCGATTCAGAACGACCTTTCATTGCTGAGAATGTTCTATCGTCTGGGAGTACGCTATCTGACACTCACTCACGCCGGTTCCAATCAGATTTGCGATTCCTGCACTTCAAAGGAACCGGTATGGCACGGAGTCAGCCCGTTCGGACGTGAAGTCATCGAAGAGTGCAACCGCCTCGGCATTCTGATAGACGTCTCGCACATTTCAGACGAATCTTTCTGGGATGTCATAAAGTATTCGAAGGCTCCTGTAGTGGCATCACACTCCTGCTGTCGGGCTTTGTGCAATCATCCTCGCAATATGACGGACGACATGATCAGGGCACTGGCCGAAAAAGGCGGAGTCATCCAGATCAATTTCTTCCCGAAATTCATTTCCGAAGAGTACAATTCAGCCGTAGGCGACCTTGGTGACAGATTCGACGATGCAGACTATGCCTGGAGACCTGACAGGAGCAATCCGAAACTTCAGAAAGCCCTTCAGGAGGCGACAGAGAAGTATGCGGCTGTTCCGCGTCCTTCGTACAAGGTTGTAGTTGACCACATTGAGCACGTCATCAATCTGGTCGGCGTAAAGCACGTCGGCATAGGAAGTGATTTTGACGGTATAGAGTTCGGACCTGAAGGACTCGACGACATCAGCAAGATGCAGAAAATCATCATAGAGCTCCGCAGGAGAGGACATTCGGAGAACGATATACGCCAAATAGCCGGCGCCAATTTCCTCCGTGCCCTCGATGCCGCCCAGGTGATTTAAAAAGGGCCGGCGATCCGGCCCCTGCGGTTATTTTATAAGGTCCTCGCTGCGCTTTATGAAGTCGGCGAGGGCTTTTCCTTTAAGCATACCGTTGGAAAGGAGTGCAAGGTCGGTAACCTGCTTGAGAACAGCGTTGTCGGCTGTAATCGAAGCTATGCCTTCTTCGCCTGCAATCTTCTTGATGAGAGGGTTTTCTGCATTGACGGTGATATTATAAGTCTCAGGTATTTCACCATAGAAATTCATACCTCCTCCAAGTGCCGCCATATCGCGGTACCGGCGCATGAATTCGCTCTGGGTGATGACAACCGGAGCCTGGCCTTCGCCCAGATTTTCAACGGTGACTTCATATTTGTTCTCCTTAGGAAGAAGCTGCTCGAATACTGCCGTCACCTTCTTTCTGTCTTCATCGGAAATCTCGTATTTTGCATCTTCTTCTTTCCTGATGAGGCGGTCTGTGGCTTCAGCATCCACTCTCTTGAATACCGCGTCCTTCAGTTTACTTTCGAGCATATTGATGTAGTGCGCATCGAGAGGGGAGTCGAATACGAGAACATCCCAACCTCTGTTCTTTGCGGCTTCGATGTTGTTGTACTGAGCCACAGGATCGGTGCAGTAGAGGTAAACCACTTTCTTGTCCTTGTCGGTCTGCTCGGCGGCGATGGCCTTGCCGTAATCTTCGAAATTGAAGTACTTTCCGTCGGCATTCTTCAGAAGTGCGAATTTCATCGCTCTTTCACAGAACTTCTCGTCAGTTATCATACCGTATTCTATGAAGAGTTTCAGATTGTCCCATTTCTCACGGAACTCATCTTTCCTGTTCTTGGCGATTTCCTCCAGACGGTCAGCCACTTTCTTTGTGATGTAGGAAGAAATCTTCTTGACGTTGGCATCTTCCTGAAGATAGCTTCTCGAAACGTTGAGCGGTATGTCAGGGGAGTCGATTACGCCGTGGAGCAGGGTGAGGAACTCCGGAACGATATTTTCCACTGAATCAGTCACATACATCTGATTGCAGTAGAGCTGTATTTTGTTCTTGCTGACTTCCAGCTGGTTCTTGATTTTCGGGAAGTAGAGGATACCGGTCAGGTTGAACGGGTAGTCCACGTTGAGATGAATGTGGAACAGAGGGTCGTCCTGCATAGGGTAGAGCTTGTGATAGAAGCTCAGATAGTCCTCATCCTTGAGGTCCGCCGGCTTTTTCGCCCAAAGCGGTTCAGTGTCGTTGATGATGTTGTCCTTGTCGGTATCTACATATTTGTCATCCTTCCACTCCTTCTGCTTTCCCATTGCCACAGGCACAGGCATGAACTTGCAGTATTTGTGGAGCAGAGCTCCGACTTTGGATTCCTCCGCGAACTCTTCGGAGTCCTTGTCCAGATGAAGAGTGATAACGGTGCCCCTGTCGCTCTTTTTGCTCTCCGTCATAGTGTATTCAGGGTCTCCCGTGCAGCTCCATTTCACCGCTTTGGCACCCTCTTTCCAGGAAAGAGTCTCTATTGTCACTTTTTCGGACACCATGAATGCGGAGTAGAAACCGAGTCCGAAGTGGCCTATGATGCCGTCAATCTTGTCCTTGTATTTCTCGAGGAATTCTCCTGCGGAAGAGAATGCAATCTGATTGATGTATCTGTCAACCTCTTCTTCGGTCATACCGATGCCGCGGTCGGTGATTTTGATGGTTTTAGCCTTGGAATCAACGTCCACGTGGATTGTGAGGTCTCCGGCCTCTCCTTTGAATTCGCCAGAGCCGGCAAGCGCTTTCAACTTTTGAGATGCATCCACTGCGTTGGCGACCAGTTCGCGGATGAAGATATCGTGGTCAGAATACAAGAATTTTTTAATTACCGGAAATATGTTTTCCGTAGTAACACCGATTTTTCCTTTAGCCATATCTTTATTTTTTCAGTTTATTCATTCTGCAGTGTAAAAATCAAAAAAGATACCATTTGCAGTGATGCGACAATTTGTCAGTTTTTTGAAAAATCCCACTCTTTTCCGTATTCGGGCATATTTCATACAGAAAACTGAAAACCGGCTTGAGAGTGTTTTTTATGAAGGTTCGCTCCGATAATTTTGCGTCAGACTTTTGAAAAAAGAAGGCTTATGGATATCTTTCACAAAATGGCTCTGACACTCGCTCTGTCACTCTTCTGCATACTGTCACACGCGCAGAGGGCGGCAGTCCAGATAAATATGCTGGACATAGTGAACCTCGGCACTCTGAATGCCCAGGCTTCATTCGGCCTGAGCCGCCACTGGACAGCAACTCTTCAAGGCCGTTACAACAATTGGGACTATGGGTCTGCCGAAGGAGGCAATCCTTTCCAGAACCGTACGCGCGCATTGGCGCTTGGTGCCAGATACTGGACGTGGAACACTTTTTCCGGATGGTGGCTGGGCACACAGGCCCGGTTCGAAGAGTACAACAGAGGAGGGATGTTCGGCAAAAATGAGACGGAGGAGGGGAATGCGGTAGGCGCAGGCCTTTCAGCGGGATTTTCATATATGCTTTCCAAACACTGGAATCTCGATTTCGGAGTCGGTGGATGGTGGGGTGTGACAGACTACAGGACTTTCGCCTGCCCGCGTTGCGGCCGTGTCCTCCGTGAGGGAAGAAAACAGTTCATATCACCGTCCGCCGACTGTCAGGTGTCGGTGGCATTCGTGTTCTGATTATGAGAAAGATTGTTATACCGTGCATTGCAGCGGCCGTCATTCTTCCGGTGGCGTGCGGAACAGGCGGAAAGATAGGCAGGCTGGTCGAGAGCAAAGCCAGGGCCGAGCTGGCGCTGCCCCGTGAGAAGCCGGCGGACTTCCGTGAAACAGAAGACATTTGCAGGCGGCAAGACACTCTTATGGTAGTGGATATTGACGGAAGGCCTTCCATCGTGATGAATGCAATCAGGGAGGAAGCTTCCGGGGAGATGGTCGCTCACGACGTCATAGAGGCGGCGGTTGTCACGGCACGCTTCCGCAATGTTGCCGAACGGCACGGAAAAGTTGAACTGGAGTATCAGATACGGATTCCCAAGGAGATGATTGACACCGATTGGCAACTGAGATTCTTTCCGAGGATGGTCGTTTCGAAAGATACCATACCTCTGGAGGAAGTTCATATTACTGGCAGCGGATACAGGAGGGATCAGGACAGGGGGTATATGAAATACCGCCGTTTCGTCAACTCGATAGTGAGCGACACTTCCGCCTTCATTGCCAAAGGACAGTTGGAAAAATTCATTGAAAGGAATATGCCTTCCGTATTCGGAGTGACGGAAAAGGAGGCTGCAGAACACTATACCTACCGCCTGCTTCTGATGCACAACAAGTGGAAAATGGCCAACAGGGAGCGGATGTTCAGAAGGCTCGTGAAGACTCCTTATTCCACCGGAGTCAGACTCGACACGGTAGTGAACGATTTGCAGGGCGGCTTCGTGTACAATTATGTCCAGACCGTGGCGGCGCGTTCCAATCTCCGCAAGGTCGATATCCTGCTTTCCGGCTCCATATTGAAACGGGGAAACATAATATATTCCATCCCGGAGGCGGATCCGCTGACTTTCTACATTTCCTCAATATCCTCCTTTGTCCGGGATGAGCAGAGGTATCTTTCCAAGACGGTTTACCGACGACACGAAGAAAATACTGCCTGCTATATCGAATTCGGACAAGGTTCGGCGAAGATAGAGGACACTCTGTCGAACAACAGGACGGAAATGGAACGGATACGGAAAAATTTTGCCTCCATTCTTGAAAATGTGGAGTATGACCTTGATTCGGTGGTAATTACGGCATCAGGTTCACCCGAGGGACAGTATCTCTACAACGAGTCGCTATGTGACCGCAGGAGCCGGTCGGTATCAGACTATTTCAGGAGGTTCCTCTCTTCATACGCCGATTCGCTCGAAAGGCACAGAAGCATCTCATATAATCTGGATGACACGTTTGAAGAGACCGGGCCTCTGGAAGCGGACAGTATAGTGTTCATTCCAAAGATGATTCCGGAAAACTGGTCTGCTCTGGATGCACTTGTACGCAACGACATTGTCCTTGACGACGCTCAGAAGGCGGAATATTTCTCTCACCGGCAGATATCCGATCCGGATGCAAGGGAGAAGGCGATGCAGAGTGACAGCCGCTACAGATATTATCGGGAAGTGCTGTATCCGAAAACGCGTACCGTCAGGTTTGACTTTTTCCTTCACAGGAAAGGCATGATCTCGGAATCTGTCTTGACTACAGTCCCGGATAGTGTTTATATGGCCGGTGTTCAGGCTATCAGGGACAGGGATTACGAAAAGGCCGTAACACTCCTGCAACCGTACGCAGACTTCAACACAGCAGTTGCCTACTGTGCAATGGACTACAATGCAAGCGCCCTGGCCATATTGGAAGATATGGAAAGGAGTGCGCAGGTCAATTACCTTCTTGCCCTCGTCTATTCGCGTCAGGGAAGAGATCGCGATGCCGTGGAATGTTATCTGAACTCCTGCCGGCAGGATCCTTCCTATGTACATAGAGGCAATCTGGACCCTGAAATCAGCGTCCTCATACGTCAATACGGTCTTAATAAACAGTAATAACTTTTACAAATAGTTCTAAAACAGTATTTTATGAAGAGATTTATTTTACTTTTCCTGTCGGTTGCCGTTGCAGCGGTTCTGTGCGGCTGTGAAAAAGAAGCGGCTTCTGCCGGTGAAGGCGTGGAGATTGCCTTTCACATTAATGGAGGTATCGATTTTTCAGTGCTGACAAAGGCTTCCGAGGTGACGTCACTCTCCTCCATCTACTGGGAAGCCTGTCAGGATGGCGTCGTAATTCACCCGGTGTCCTCATATCCGGTGGAAGGAGGTGGTGTGAGCACCGGAAAGTACTGGCCTTTGGGTGCCGTATATGACTATATGGTGTCAAACGTGCCGTTTTTTACCGGAACGGGTGTCATAGCTGCATCCAACGACATAGACGCGGTGGTAGGGACGATGCCGGGCGTGAGAGACAATTCCTGCAACGTTGATATGAAGCATATTTTCGCACGCACATCCTCTCTGACACTTGACACGCAGGCCGGATATGAAATATCGGAGATTGTGTGGAAAATCAAATCGAAGGGAGAGGAAAGTGGAACGGCCGGCCTTTATACGATAGGTTCCGGATGGGCTGCGAATTCTACGGCACCGCTTGAGGAGAGGGAGTTTTCGGGCACATCCGACCTCTATCTCATTCCCGGCACATACACTGTTACTGTCTCTTACACCTTGACGAAGGGAGATTATCGGGAATCATTCACCAGAAGCGCAGACATATCTCTGTATGAAGGGTGCCTGAATTCAATAAAAGGCTCAGCAGTGGGAGGAAACGCAGTCGGACTCAGTCTAAGTGTAACTGTTGAACCGTGGGGCGCCAATGACATCACGCTTGATTTGAACTGAACTAACCCCACACGCGCGTATCCATGAAACTCTGGAAATCATTGCTGATAGTCTCCGTTATCTCTGTTTCCTGTTCAGTCCTCGAAGACAGGGCAGAGTGTCCTATCTATGTTTCGGTGAAGGCACAGACAGAAAGCGATTGTCTCGTTTCTTTCTTTTCTGCCGGAGGCGATCTTCTTGACAGTCGGATGATTGCAGCGGAGGATATGCGATCGGGCAACAATCGGACGCAGATTCCCCGCAGAGACTTCCACGTGTCTGTTTTGATGAACAAGTGGAATATGGAGCTTCGCGGGGACAAGGTGGTCTGTATGGTTGAAGGCAGAGAGGCCGCTCCCGTTTACGCCTACAGCCTGCATCATATACCATCGGACAATTATCCGAATGATGAAATCGTGATAGACGGACCGCTTATGAAGCAGCACGCTTTGGTAAAGCTCCGTTTCACAGTGGATGAAGGGACCGGTTTCCCATATTTCATAAGACTTTACGGTGAGCATAATGGTTTCAATTTGCTGACTCTCGCAGCAGAAGAGGGCAGGTGCGTCATTATGCCCCGGATGGGTGAGTCTCTGGAAACCGAGTTTGTTCTTACGAGGCAACAGCAGGAAGACCCTATTATGCTGTTTCTGCTGGATGAAAAGACAGGGGTGGAGAGTGCCGCAATAGAGATAGGACAATATATCACAAAGGCGGGTTACGACTGGAACGCCGACAGCCTCGGTGATATAGACATAGCGGTGGACTTGTCCGAAATGACAATCGCAATCCGTATTTCGGATTGGAAGGAAGAATTGATAGAGATTTTTTAGATTTATGATGAAGAGGATATTTTTTTGTATTGCCGCTTTCATTGCGGCAGTTTCCTGCTCGGAGTTGGATGAGGTTGAAGATATGGAAAGCAGCCATAGAGAATTGTCCTTCAGCATCACCGAAAATAAATTGTTTATGACCAAAAGTGACGGCAGTACGAGGCACGGCGCCGATTCGCTTTTTATGGTCACTTGCCGGGAGATTGCTCCCTCGGCAGCAGCCCCATCTACAAGGACCTCCGTCGTGACCGGACAGAATCTGAAAGGATTCTATCTGAATGTCACTTCAGGCAATCAGGAGATTCCCGTCGCTGAAAACGTATTCTTTTCCAACAATGACGGTTCTCTCTACACGGGTGGCCTGCTGTGGCCTGCGACGGATTGCGGATACCATTTCTACGCATCCAACGTGAAACTCCTGAATCCGGATTGCCGTATGGTGGAGTGCTCTGCGGGAAAAGACATAATATGGGCTTCTTTGGCATCTCCCGGATACAGGCAGACCAATAATCTATCTTTCAGCCACTTATATGCAAGAATAGGAGAGCTGACATTGAATGCCCCGCAGGGGATGAGGGCGACTCTCAAATCAGCTGTCATTTATGCCTCCAGCGAGGGTGTGTTCGATATGAACAAGGCTGCCTGGCATTCGGTTTCCGAAAAAAAAGAAATCCGGCTCGATGCTTCCAACGATGTCTGGGTTATTCCGGGAAGCTGCGAAATTTCAATTACTTACGATATTACAAACGGTACAATGCTGCAGCAGAATCTTGTGCGCAGCGGTTCGGCTGAATTTACAGGCAATGCCGTGAACAACATAACGGCTAATGTGGGTTATGACGATTACATAGTTTCGTACGGCAATCCGTACGGACTTTCCGTCTCATGCAGCGATATTCCGGCATCCGGCGGCACAGTGACATCTGCCACCGTTCTTGGCATCTGCCGGCAGAAGGCATATTACGCCTCGGGAAAAGAGGAGGAAATCGTCGTCGATGATTATTCTGTTCAGTGGAGTCCGGCAGTCACGATACCTTCACTCTCTTCCGAGGTCAAGGCACGCTCCAAGGTAGGAACGATATCTCTTACATATACGGCCAACGGACGTCCGACTGTAGCGGTGGCGGATATATTTCAGGCCGAGAACAGGATAGAGTCCACATCATACGGGAAATGGACCTTCGCAGAGAAGCAGTACGGCGAAACTGTCTACGGTCCGAAGACGTTCGGCTCGGTTTCTTATGGGGAAAAGAGTTACGGAGAGTGGTCCTATGGGGAAAAACAATATGGTCCGGAGTATGCCGGCACCGCCACATTCGGAGCCGAGTATCTTGCCAATACCACGACAGGTGCGGAGTATAAGGCTGATAAGTCCTATGGCAGTGAATATTATGGAGATAAGAGTTATGGCGCTTTTGTGTATGGGGCTTGGACCGAGGGAGGCGTGAATTATGGCTCCCCAACCGGAGAGACTCGCGGTCATACTGCTTCCATATCTGCCGACAGGACGATTGTTCCCGCGTCTGGCGGCACCCTTACTCTCTACTGGTCCGCTTCGCACGAGAGCCGTACAACTACTCCGTACACCGTGAGTGTGAGCAGAACCGTAAGCAAGCCTTGGACGATACCGGTCTATAGAGACTGGACACAAGCCGTGTACAGGGATGATGTGAAACACTATGTCCGGAACGTTGTGACTCCATATTACAGAGACTATACCCGGACTATGACAAGAAATTGGACACGAAGCACATCCACCCCTTGGACACGTGGCGGCACGACAGCCTGGACACGGGTGAAATCCAGGGTCCGCACAGATGTCTATACATCCGGGAAGTCTGTACACAGCGATGAATCCTCGTCAGAAAGCGGTTCGGACGGCTTCTCCGACTCGGGAACCGATACGGGCACCGACAGCGGAATCGATACTTCTTCCGACAGCGGCACGGATCTTTCCCGCAACGCCCAGTCTGTCTCAGGAACGAGGGACCTTACGGAAAAGGTCTATGTCAGAACTGATTCGGGTAGGGAAACTGTCAGAACGGAGAGCGGTACGGAAACCGTAACGGAGGAGGGTACTCCAAAGTCAGGAACCGACTGCTCTCCCTGGTCTGCCGTCTCTGATACCCCGTCGATTTCCGGTTCGGCGACAGGATTCACGCGGAGCGGCAACTCCGTATCCGTCAGCCCGAATTATACGGAGTCAGGCAGAAGCGTCACATATTTCGCTTCGAACAATGGCGCGACAAGCAGCGTGACCATATCTCAGATAGGTCTGGCATCCGTGGAAGTATCGGCAAGTTCGTCCGTCATATATTATGGTCAGAGCACAACTGTCAGTGTGAAGGCAAATTATACTGACGGTTCTTCGGAGGACGTTACGGCTCTTTCAGTCATAAGTGTCGCAGGGGCGGACGCCTATACGTCCTTAAGCGGCTCAACGTTTACACACAACAAACTGTACCAGACGTCGGATGTGGTACTGAATGGTACGGCCACGTTCGGCGGCAGGACGGTTTCTTTTTCATTCATCATAGGCAGAAGACATTATAGTGCAATTGAAATGACTTCCATAACCAACGGCAGCAAAACGATAAAGCCGGGCTTCCGGGTGCGTTGGAACGATACGGGGGAATGGGATTCCAAGACAAATGCCGCTTGCGACAGATGGCTTGTCGGAGGTGAGGAACTCAGTCCGGGAAACGAAGCCGAGGCTGCATATTACAACGGATTCTACGGACAGATAGTAATCCTCTATACCAATCAGATAGGTGTAGCACTCAAAGACGGCAGACTCGTATGGACGGAAAACGGAAAATGGTACTTTAACTGAACAAATTGAATTATTATGAAAACAAATCCGATTGTTGCAATCTGTCTGATTGCATCTATGACAAGCATTTCCTGCAGTGACATCACTCCGCAAATTGAAGAAAATGAGTACGAATACTCTTTCGACGTGGACAAATCAGTTTCCTGCAATTATTTCGAAGGACTTTCAGTGGAAACGGAAATCAATCTGAAGGCCAATCTTCCATTTGAATGCACCATCGTTGACGGGGAATCGGCGGATTGCAGTTGTGACAACAGCGCCCGTCCCGAATTCGTGATTACTGCCAACGAAATTGAAAAGATACGCGTCGAAGGAGAGTATCTCAGTCTGACAAGAGATATCCTTGTGCACGTGCGGCCGCTTGAATTGTGCAGTATCAAGGGATTCAATCATTTCAACTATCCAGTTCTCATCCGTCAGAGAGGGGAGGACGGGACAATGTGCTTGAGTGCGGAGGAGGTGAGGGCCTTCAATCGTGACCATACCACTTGCTGGAATTGGTGTGGAAAAAGCAATCAGCATTATGTACGGGGTACGGTTGTTTCTGTCGGGCCGGTGAAGCAGTTCGATGGAGTGGCCGGGGGTGGCGGCCTGTTTGTCTATCCGCTGGCGCCCGCCCAAACCTCCATGTATAGTGAAAACCCTTGGAATCTGGAAGTTGCTGAGATGATTGTGGACGTTGAGGGAGAAAACATCGCTCTTACGGCAATTTATGAAAAGCCCTATGGACTTGTTTCGGCGATGTGTGAATATATCGGCTCCGGTGATCGGATAGAGGCCAATGTCTCCGCCAGGGGCATCCTCGACAACTGCCCGTGTATCTTCATCCATCCGCTTTCCGTGCGGAAAATCCAGTAGGCACAATACGCAGAGATTCCGGTTCATCTATGCAGACGGATGAATTTTTTGCTAATCCGGGAGGAAAGATACTGCTTCCATCGTGAATGAAGTCTCGCCGCGGGCCGCAAGGCAGGAGAAGATTCCACTCCGGCCGCAGGCAAGCCCCTTCCGGGGAAATGCGTCCGGAAGCGGAACTTCTCCCGCCTTGAATGAAGTCTCGCCGCGGGCTGCAAGGCGGAGAAGATTCCACTCCGGCCGCAGGCAAGCCCCTTCCGGGGAAATGCGTCCGGAAGCGGAACTTCTCCCGCCTTGAATTCGTATTCCGG
>JAGHST010000031.1 GCA_018065695.1 Candidatus Cacconaster caballi
TTGCTCTTCTGATTTTAATCGTGTTAAAATCGGTACTTGCTTGTACTTGTTTCTTCCTATTCTTTCAATGAACTGCCGTTCCTTCCGAAACGGGCTGCAAATGTAAGGCAATTTTTTTAATCACCAAAACTTTTTGCAATCTTTTTTAAGAAAAAGACGATTTTTATCTTGTTTCGTCTCCTTCCGTTATCTTTCCGGCGAAATATGCCGTGAACAATTCAGACAGAGAATAAGCCACCAGAGCTGCACCGAAGAGTATCACTACGAACTTTGCAGCGTCTTCAGCCTGACACAGAATGATAATGCCGATCACCGTCATACAAGCCGGCAGAATATACAGAGGCCAGCGTCCACGGGATCGGGCAATCCTTACGATGTGCTCCACTGCAAAGATTATAATCACCAGAGCCAATACGATGAAAACTGTCCGAAGCACAGCCTCCGGCCAGAAGAGGAGAAACATTCCGATGAGGACCTCGATGATTCCGCTTATGAGAGCCGCATTGTTCCTGTCCCTGAAAAACCTGATGATGGAAGGCACGCCCATCAGGACTATGACGGCCCCGATGATTCTGACAAAACTCCCGGCCACGAAACCCGGCCAGATGAGAAGAACCAGTCCGACAACCAGCGCTCCAAGCGCTCTGTAAATGCTGTTTTTCATAACTTTTGGTATTAAATCAAAAAAAGAGGAAACCGCTGCCGGTTTCCTCTTCGGGTGGATGATGGGGCTCGAACCCACGACACTCGGAACCACAATCCGATACTCTGCCAACTGAGCTACATCCACCATAAATGCAGTCCGCTTGACGGGAAACGGACTGCAAAGGTAATCATTTATTCTTTATTTGCAAGTCTCTTGTAGGTATTGAGCCTCCACTTTGCAAACTCTTCGGTCTTCGCAAAAAGTTCAGTTGCACTTTCAGGGAATGACTTCATCAGAGATGCATAGCGTACCTCACCCTTGAGGAAGTCCTGGAATTTGCTCCAGTCCGGTTCCTTGCTGTCGAGGATGAACGGATTCTTGCCCTGCTCCTCGAGAGCCGGGTTGTAGCGGTAGAGGTGCCAGTAGCCGCACTCGACCGCGCGCTTCTCCTCAACCTGGCTGTGACCCATACCGGCCTTGAGACCGTGGTTGATACAAGGAGAGTATGCAATGATGAGAGACGGGCCGTCATATGCCTCAGCCTCTTTGAGAGCCGTCAGTGTCTGAGCCTGTGAAGCTCCCATAGCAATCTGAGCAACATAAACATAACCGTAGCTGATAGCCATCATTCCGAGGTCTTTCTTGCGAACCCTCTTACCTGAAGTTGCGAATTTTGCGACTGCACCTGCAGGAGTTGACTTGGAGGACTGTCCGCCTGTGTTGGAATAAACCTCCGTATCGAGAACGAGAATGTTGACGTTTTCACCCGATGCGAGTACGTGGTCAACTCCGCCGTATCCGATATCGTAACCCCAACCGTCACCACCGAATATCCACTGGCTGCGGCAAGGGATGAAATTCTGAAGTTCGAGAAGTTTCTTGCAGGTATCGCATCCGCATTCCTTCATAAGAGGAACGAGTTTGTCGCAGACCTCGCGGGTCACTGCTGAGTTGTTGCGGTTTGCAAGCCACTTGTCGAAGAGAGCCTTCATCTCGGAAGTGCAGCAACTGCACTCCAGGCCCTGCTGCATCAGGGATGCGACTGTTGCACGGACGCGGTCAGAACCGAGATGCAGACCGAGACCGAATTCAGCGTTGTCCTCGAAGAGGGAGTTCTGCCAAGCCGGGCCGTGACCTTCGGCATTCTTGCAATACGGGCTTGATGGGAATGCCGCACTGTAGATGGATGAGCATCCTGTTGCATTGGCCACCATCATACGATCACCGAAGAGCTGGGTGATGGTCTTGATATACGGTGTCTCACCGCAACCTGCGCAGGCGCCGGAGAACTCGAACAAAGGCTGTGCGAAGCCGAGATTCTTGACGTTCTGCTCCTTCGGAGCTACATTGTCCTTATAGCCCACATTCGAGTGCATATAATCGTAATTTGCCTGCTCGCTCTGCTGTGATTCGTATGAAACCATTGTGAGAGCCTTCTCCTTTGCAGGGCAGACGTCGGCACAGTTGCCGCAGCCTGTACAGTCTGCAGGAGAAACCTGCATTGTGAAGGTGTAATCCTTGAATGCGCCGTTTGCCTGAACTCTCTTCACGCCCTTAGGAGCCTTTGCAGCCTCTTCAGCCGTCATAAGGAACGGACGGATTGCTGCGTGAGGACAGACGAATGCGCACTGGTTGCACTGGATGCAGTTTGCCGGATTCCACTCAGGAACCTCCACCGCGATTGCGCGCTTCTCGTAGCAAGCAGTGCCTGCAGGGATTGTACCGTCCACGAGGTCACCGGCGAATGTGCTGACAGGAAGATCGTTTCCGTTCTGAGCAGTTACGATGTCAGCCACGTTGCGGATGAATTCAGGAGCAAGACGCTCATAGTTTGCACTGACGAACTTTCCAGTTGCGTTCTTCCATTCTGCAGGAATCTGGACTTCGGTATATTCGGCACCGCGGTCAACGGCTGCGTAGTTCATCTTGACTACATTTTCACCCTTCTTACCGTATGATTTGTCAATTGCCTTCTTCATATAAGATACAGCCTCTTCGTAAGGGATGATGCCGGTAATCTTGAAGAATGCGGACTGCAGAATAGTATTGGTGCGTCCGCCCAGACCGATTTCAGATGCAATCTTGGTGGCGTTGATAAGGTAGAGCCTTATATTCTTCTCCACGATGGTCTTCTTGACGAAGTCAGGAATGCGCTTGAAGGTCTCTTCGGTGTCCCACATACTGTTGAGAAGGAGCGAACCTCCCTGTTTGATGCCCTTGAGGACATCATACTTATATAGGTAGGAAGGAACGTGGCAAGCTACGAAGTCCGGAGTCGAAACGAGGTACGGAGCTGCAATCGGCTGGTCTCCGAAACGGAGATGTGAGCAGGTGTAGCCGCCTGATTTCTTGGAATCATAGTCGAAATATCCCTGGCAGTATTTAGGTGTGTGGTCACCGATGATCTTGATGGTGTTCTTGTTTGCGCCGACAGTACCGTCAGAGCCGAGTCCGAAGAATTTGCACTCTGTTGTGCCCTTCTTGACGATGGAAACCTCTTCCTTTACCGGAAGGCTCTTGAAGGTAACGTCATCCACTATGCCGACAGTGAAGCCGTTCTTAGGCTCGCGGAGTTTCAGATTGTCGAATACGGCGATGATCTGTGCAGGACTTGTGTCTTTTGAAGAAAGACCGTAGCGACCGCCTACAATCATAGGAGCATTCTCGCCCATATCTGCAATGATGCTCTTGATATCCAGGAAGAGAGGCTCTCCGATTGCGCCCGGTTCCTTTGTACGGTCGAGCACTGCAATCTTCTTTACTGACTTCGGAAGAACACGGAGGAAATATTTTGCAGAGAAAGGTCTGTAGAGACGTACTGTCACGAGACCGAGTTTCTCACCCTTTGTGGAAGCGAGATAATCGATGGTTTCCTTTATGGTTTCACAGACGGAGCCCATTGCGATGACGACGTTTTCGGCATCCGGAGCACCGTAGTAGTCAAACGGCAGATAGTGACGGCCGGTAACTTCGCTGATTTCTCCCATATAACGGGCTACGATATCGGGAACGGCATCATAGTAAGGGTTTGAAGCCTCGCGTGCCTGGAAATAGACATCCGGGTTCTGGTTGGTACCGCGGGTTACAGGCTTGTTCGGGTTGAGAGCTCTTTCGCGGAATTTGGCAAGAGCCTTGTCGCTTACGAGCGGACGGAGGTCTTCAGCCTCGAGAACTTCGATTTTCTGTATTTCGTGTGATGTGCGGAAACC
This sequence comes from Candidatus Cacconaster caballi, assembly GCA_018065695.1. GTDB lineage: Bacteria > Bacteroidota > Bacteroidia > Bacteroidales > UBA932 > Cacconaster > Cacconaster caballi. Next base: position 3,856 of record JAGHST010000031.1, read on the forward strand.
GTCGAAGAAGTGCACGAACGGTACGCTTGACTTGATTGCTGACAGATGTGCCACAGCGGCAAGGTCCATCGCTTCCTGCACGCTTGCGGAAGCAAGCATTGCGAAACCGGTCTGACGGACGCTCATAACGTCCTGGTGGTCTCCGAAGATGGAGAGAGCCTGTGCTGCAAGTGTACGTGCGGATACGTGGAACACTGCAGGGAGAAGTTCACCGGCAATCTTGTACATATTCGGAATCATCAGAAGAAGGCCCTGGGAAGCCGTGTATGTGGTTGTGAGGGCACCTGCCTGAAGAGAGCCGTGCACTGCGCCTGCAGCACCGGCTTCACTCTGCATTTCAGTGACTTTTACGGTTTCACCGAACATGTTCTTCTTTCCGAAAGCCGCCCATTCGTCCACAAGCTCTGCCATTGTGGAGGACGGGGTGATAGGATAGATTGCTGCATGCTCGCTGAAGAGGTATGCCACGTGAGCTGCGGCAAAGTTACCGTCACAGGTAATGAATTTCTTTTCTTTTGCCATATTGATAGTTTGTAATTATGATATTTTAATTCCTGTCTAACTCAAATGGTATGAGGATGCCTTTTTACGGCATTTTAACAATTCCGCAAAAATAGTCATAATTATCCGGAAAAAGAAGGAAAATCTTCTCTAATTTGAGCTATTCCACGCCTTCACGCGCCACATCCGGAGCGATTTTTTTGACGAGCCCCCGCAAGACGTCACCGGGACCGCATTCCACGAAAATATCAGCGCCGTCAGAGACCATATTACGCACGGTGCGGGTCCACATCACCGGAGATGTAAGCTGCATCAGCAGGTTGGTTTTAATCTCCTCCGGAGATGTATGAGGCAACGCGTCGACATTCTGATATACAGGGCAGCAAGGCTCCGAGAAAGAAATGCTGCCGATGGCGCGGGAGAGTTCCTGACGGGCAGACTCCATCAAAGGGGAATGAAAGGCTCCGCCAACTTTCAGCGGCAGCACCCTCTTCGCCCCGGCTTCCTTTATTGCCTGGGAGGCAGCCTCGACAGATGCTCTCTCGCCTGAAATCACAATCTGCGAGTCGCAGTTGAAATTGGCAGCCACCACTACTCCGGGAGTTTTTGAACATATGTCAAGTATCACATCTTCGTCACAGGCAATAACTGCCGCCATAGTGCCCGGATTGCTATCACAAGCCTTCTGCATCGCCTCGGCGCGGAGCGCGACAAGACGCAGGGCATCTTCAAACTTCAGGGCACCGGCCACCGCAAGCGCGGAAAATTCGCCAAGAGAGTGGCCCGCGACCATATCAGGCACTATGCCGTTGCACAGGGCCGCTATGACCGAATGGAGGAATACTGCCGGCTGAGTCACCTTTGTGGCTGTCAGAGCATCCGCATCACCTTCGAACATCACGTCGGTGATTCTGAACCCCAGAATCCCATTGGCCTGTTCGAACATATCACGAGCCTTGGCAGATTCCTGATACAGAGTCTGCCCCATACCTGTAAACTGAGCTCCCTGACCGGGAAAAACCGCTGCTTTCATATAATATATCTTCTTTTTGTCAACCTTCGCAGACAAACCGTCTGCAGAAGCCTTCTATGTTCAAAACTATCAATTTCTGCAAAGGTAAGAATTTTTACAACTCTTTTTGTACATTTGCAATGTCACAGAGGAATTCGCGTAAGGGATGACAACCCTTTCTGTTTCGGCAGTTTCGAGCCTGAAGGACATCTTCGATGCCAAAGGCTTATGCTTCAGCGGCTTTGTCGATATTTGGGGAGAGGACGGCTACCTGGGGTCAGCTGGAGACAAGTTCGTATTCCTATCAGAACCGCAGTTCTGGTACAACATCGGCCACCATCCGCCACACCGGCCGCACTTTCAACATAGGTGGTAGTGGTGGAAGTTCCTGCAACGGCTCCGATTACAGTTCCTAATGTATTAAAATGTCTGCCATATTTCTGTTATTGTTTATTTACCTCGATTGAGCACTTGAGTCATACAGTGGGCGGCACCGTAGCCCCCGATGAGATTGTCGAGCGGAACCCATTCCACGCGCACTCCGTATTTGGCATACTCGGCTTCGAGGTCCTTGCTCTGTCCGGCCACGGACATAATGTGACG
>JAGHST010000033.1 GCA_018065695.1 Candidatus Cacconaster caballi
AGGACTTCAGATCCCGATATCGTAGTTGTTCATCAGATTAGGGTATGTATCAAACAGACACATCGCCAGTATGAAAGAGGCAATGCACGTAACCCACACAAGGACGGTCCAGAATACCCTGTGCTTTCCAAAGAAGGTTTCTATTCTCTCTTTAAGATATTTTGAGTATATGACTACAGTCAGTATCGTTACTGCCAGGATGCAGATCCAGTAAAGAATAACCTGTAGATCTGAAGACAAGCGGTCGAAACCGGGAAATAAATAAGAAATCGGCTGAATAAACACCCAGGATATGCAATAATACTGATTGATATGTTTGGAAGGATGTGTAATTACCGGGACTATTTTTTTCGGAATCAGCAAGCCGATATAATAGAATAAACTTATCATTCCCACATTGATGAGCAAGCAAATGATAGCATCAAAAAACGGACGATGTCCCAGATAGATCCTATTTGTCAAGCCTTTGAAGATGTTCTGCTCAGTATTGAATGATACGTAGATATAGGCCGCGCACAATAGTATCCCGACCAGAAGAGATATGGCGTGGAACTTTTTCTTGTCCTGCAGGAACTGATATTTGTCACCGAACCATTGCCCGGCGGCCACGAAGATGAACCAGTTGAAAAGCGGGAAATAGCTGTCAGTCGGGGTCCCAAAAATAAAACCTAAAAGCTGGTCAACCGGATAGCAACCGGTGGATACCCCCTCAAGCAATGTACCCAGGATACTTAAGACAATGGATATGAACAACATCCCGACATTTCCGATTTTCAGCTTCTTAAGGTAGCCGATGAACAGGTATGAAAGACCTGCAAACTGAAGTATATCTCCGCTTAATCCATAAACCAGATATACCAGATTTTCGGGTCGGCTGTAAATCAGGCTGCTAAGCGACGCTGGGATGATTTCCTGGAAAAGTTTGAGAACAAAACCTATAGTAATGATTTTTATTCCGCGCTGAAGGCAATCCTTTACTGAATTATGTCTGGTGTAAGAAAGGCCTATGCCCATACAGAACATAAAAGTGACAGCACCGGCAATCGATCCTCTCACATATGAATTAATTGCACTCAAAGATGGTTCAAACCCGGTGGACAAGGCTTCATACGTATGAGTCCAGATCATCAAGACAATAGTTGCGGCCTTAGCTAGATCAAACTCCAGTTGCCTGCCTGAGTTGACCCTCTCTTTGGAAAAGATGGAATTCATATACTGCTGCACATTAGCAGTTACAAAGATACAACTTTTCAATACAAAACTGAATTGGGTATTTGGATGTTATAGATCCTGTTTCCGGAAAAAAGGTCGTATCTTCGTGTTATAAACAATCGGCAAAGCCGCCCGGCTCAGATTCTTCTCTCCGACCAGCGTTTCGTACTTGAACTCAGGTCATTCTTTTGAACAAGAGTTACAGAGTTACGATAAATTCTTTCTGCGCTCCTGCCCTGATGACGGTCACAACTGCGGACTCGCCGGGTCTGAGCTTGCTTATCTGCTCCTGCAGACCGGCCGCATTGCGGATTCTGTTGAGATTGATTTCAGTGATGATGTCACCTGCGACAATGCCGGCTCTGTCAGCCACTCCGCCCTTCGAAATCTCCGCCACATATACACCCTCGACCTCCGCTGCGCCCGCCTGAGCGGCAAGTTGTGCAGTCACGTCCGTTATGCTGACGCCCAGCATGACACGCTGCACCGCTCCGAACTGTATGAAATCTTCTGCAATCTTGCTGACTATATTGACCGGAACGGCAAATGAATAACCCGCATAGGCTCCCGTCTGCGAGATGATTGAAGTATTGATACCCACAAGTTCGCCGACCGCGTTGACAAGAGCGCCTCCGCTGTTGCCCGGATTGACGGCAGCATCTGTCTGGATGAATGATTCCACTCTGTACTGGCCGTCGTAGTTCGGGAAAGAGCGTCCCTTGGCGCTGATGATGCCAGCCGTGATGGTAGAACGCAAATCATAGGGACTGCCGATGGCCAGCACCCACTCGCCGAGACGCAAGTCATCCGAGTTGCCAATCGGTATAGCCGATAGCGGGCGGTCCGCATCTATCTTGAGCAGTGCCAGATCGGTGGCAGGATCGGCACCGACGAGAGTCGCCTGATATACCCTGTTGTCGGAGAGCGTCACCTCTATGACATCCGCCCCGGCTATCACGTGGTTGTTTGTCACAATATATCCTTCCGGCTTGATTATCACTCCACTGCCGAGCCCCACCTGATCTTTCGGAGTCTGGGCGAATCCGAACAGCAGATCGAATATGGAACTTGGCTGCTGCGGCCCTTTTGCCTTCTGTGTCACCTTGACATATACCACCGCTTCCACCGAAGCTTCGGCTGCATCCGAGAAATCAGGAACGTTGGCCAGGACTATTTTCCGCTGGGTGCCTGACGTTTTGTCATTATTCGAAACGATTTCCGTTATCACCGCGCCCTCCGAAGCCAGCCTCCTTGTTATGGCCACATCTGCGGCGAAATAGCCCATAGCCCCTGATATTGCGGCAATTAGAATAAAGTAAAGAATTTTTTTAGCCATATCTTCAATATTTATTATATTTGTAATTCAAATAGTGTACCGTCCGCAGGCGCGGAAAGGCGCTTACCAAACTCAAAAATAGTCAAAAAGTATATAATATGAAATTTGCAGTATCAAGTTCAGAACTTTTGAGCGGCCTGATGTCGGTTTCAAAAGTAATTGTAGCAAAACCCACCAATTCGATTCTGGAAAACTTCCTCTTCGAACTGACAGGCAATACCCTGACCGTAACCGCATCCGACGGCGGCACTACGCTCAGGACCAACGTTGAGATAGCCCAGGTGGAGAAAGAGGGTTCCGTTGCGGTGCCGGCAAAACTTCTGACTGACTCTCTCAAGGAGTTTCCCGACCAGCCGCTGACCTTCAGCAATGAAAACAACAGTTCGGTGATGGACATAGTATGGGCAAGCGGAGCATCCAAACTTCCGTGCTTCTCTGCGGCCGACTATCCCGAACTGCCGTCAATCGGAGAAATCTCCGAAAGTGTCGTGATACCTGCCCAGAGGCTTCTCGACGGCATCAACAACACCATATATGCCACAGCGGAAGAGGAACTTCGTCCGGTGATGAACGGCATTTTCTTCGACATAGAGCCCGAGAGCGTCACACTTGTCGCATCGGATGCCCACAAGCTCATCTGCTACGGCTTTACCGGTGCCGAGTGCTCACAGAAGTCGAATTTCATTCTCCACAAGAAGCCGGCCGCAATACTTCGCGGCATTCTGGCTAAGTGCGATGAAGACATCGCCATCAGATACGACAGCAAAAACGCATATTTCTCCTTCAGCGACAGCATCCTTGTATGCCGCCTGATTGAAGGCAACTACCCTGCCTACCGCAGCGTGATCCCAAAGAACAATTCAAACAGAATGATCATCGGCCGCAGCGAACTTCTGGGTGTAGTAAAGCGCATCGCCGTCTGCTCGAATCAGGCTTCAAGTCAGATAAAGATGAAACTCTCTCTCAACGAGCTGCTGGTCTCCGCCCAGGATTTGAGTTTCTCAATGTCCGCTTACGAATCGATACCTTGCCAGTATGACGGCCATGAGATGGAGATAGGATTCAAGGCTCCTTTCCTGCTTGAAATACTCAGCAATCTCCCTTACCGTCAGATATGTATGGAACTGGCAGACCCGGCAAGGGCCGCCCTCATCGTTTCCGCTGACGAAGAAGCCTCGGAGCAGGAAATCAAGGCTCTTCTGATGCCTGTCATGATAAACGCATAACTCTTCCGCCGTGAAGCTCAACCTCAAGAATCCCCTGATTTTCTTCGACATAGAAAGTACGGGGCTGGATGTATCCCGCGACCGCATCGTCGAGATTTCAATAGTGAAAGTATCCCCTGGAGCTCCCGGGGAGTCAAATAATGTAGATGTCAAGACACGCCGGTTCAACCCGCTGATTCCGATATCTCCGGAAGCACAGGCCGTCCACGGCATAAGCGACGAGGACGTGAAGGACTGCGAGCCTTTCTACAAATATGCCAAATCGCTGGCTGCCTATATGAAAGGCTGCGACATTGCCGGATTCAATTCATTGAAGTTCGACATTCCGCTTCTCGCAGAAGAATTTCTGCGCGCAAAAGATGAGTTCAAAGTGGACGTAGAGTTCGACTTCCGCAAACGCAAACTGGTGGATGTCCAGAACATCTTCCACAAGAAGGAGCGCCGCACTCTGGAGGCTGCATACAGATTCTACTGCGACAAGGACCTTAAGAACGCCCACAGTGCCGAGGCCGATACGATGGCCACCTATGAAGTCCTGGAGGCACAGTTGGACAGATACGCCGCAGACAATGTGGACCCTCTCGTGAATGACGTCGATTTTCTTGCCAGATATTCCTGCCAGAACCGATTTCTGGACTATGCCGGCCGCATTGTTCTGAACGACAAGGATGAAGCGGTGTTCAACTTCGGCAAGCACAAAGGCAAAAAAGTGAAGGATGTCTTCTGCAGCGAACCGTCCTACTATAGCTGGATGATGGATGGAGACTTCACCCGCGACACCAAGCGCATCATCTCGGAAATCTACACAGCCGCAAGAACGAGATGAATCTGCTGGTCCATCGAGGTGAAGGAGATTACTGTGTCCGCCCCGACACCACACTCGAACGGGAAGCCACGGATTTCTATGTCCCTGACGGCTGCCTGGAGGTGGAGGTGCACAAATGCATCTGGTCGAGGATAATCAAGGCCGGAAAAGCTGTCGGACCGAAGTTCGTTGGACGCTACATCGAATCATTCGCAGAAGGATATCTTCTCTACTGCAACGGTTCTCCCTGGGTTGACGGCTCTTCGATACTTATGAGAAACGTCAGACCTCTGGATGAGAAGGCCTCGGCCTCTCTGGCAGAAGCACTGGTCGGAATTTCAAAGCGGACAAGCATCCGCATCGGGGACATTCTTATCGTGGAGGAGCCTCAGGGCGTCACTCTTCGCAAAGGCGACTCCTTTGAATGTATTTCGCTGCGCTGACTCCGGCAAGGGCACCGGTGGATATGGCAATCTGCAGATTATAACCTCCGGTATCCCCGTCCAGGTCAAGCACCTCACCGGCAAAGAAAAGTCCTTTCCTGATTCTTGAGGCAAGAGTCTTCGGCACTATCTCCTTCAGGCACACTCCTCCTGCGGTAACCACCGCTCTCTCATACCCCTTATATCCGTCGATACGGAAGTTCCAGTTTTTCAGGCGGGAGGCAAGATTCTCGAAGGAGAGGTCCGGATTAGCCCTGCGGAAGGCATCAATGAGACTCTCCGGCAGAAGCCCTCGCAGTATTTTAGCCATCTGAGGTTTACCGTGTGCTTCACAAACGTCTCTCGCTATGCGGGCTGCAAGTTTCTCGTGCGACAAGGCCGGCTTCAAATCAAGGGTCACCTCGACTTTCTGCCCATTGAGCATAGCCCACACCGCCTTGCGGCTTATCCAGTAAGCTATGCCGCTCTCAAGACCGTCACCGGTAAAGTTGAAATCGCCCTGTTCGGTCTGCACGATATCCTTGTCAACCCTGAGGCTGAGGCCTGCGTTCTTTACTTCGACAGCTCCGGAGGCGAAATCCTCTCCGGAAAATATGGAACTGTATTCACGCGGATGAAGAGCCGTCTCGCTCGGGAAAAGCCTTGTCACTGTATGGCCCAATGTCTCAGCCATCGCATATCCGTCACCGGTGCTGCCGGTAGCGGGATAGGATTTTCCGCCTGTTGCTATTATCAGAGCTCCCGCCTCTTTCAGAAGAAGGTCGGACGGTGAAACGCTTATGCCTCTGAGCACCTCGACTCCGGACTCCTCCACCCTGCGTTCAAGAGCCTGCGCCACATCGGCCGCCCTCATCGAAGACGGGAAAATCCTCTTTCCCTGAAGCTCCACGCAAGGGACTCCGATACTTTCAAAAAAGCGGACAGTCGCTTCGTTGGAAAACGAACGGAAAGCGCTTTCGAAGAAAGCGGCCGAAGGATGGATATGTTCGGAAAACTCATTCCACGGCCTGGAATTCGTCAGATTGCAGCGCCCGCGGCCCGTCAGATATATCTTGCGACCGAGACGCTCGTTCTTGTCATACAGTCTGATGCGAGTGCCGCTTCCAAGAGTCTCAGCGGCCTTGATGGCAGCCATCATTCCGGCAGGCCCGCCACCGATGATTATGATGTCGCCCTCTGCCATATCCCCTATTTTGAAAAATGGATGAAAGCCTCACCGAGAACGATATAGAACGAATCGTCTATATCATTGCCCGAACTGCTTCCCCAACTTGTATCCCAAGTGATGGAATCGTCATATGAGCGTGAATTGCAGACTATTGCACCACTCATAGGCTCCTTGTAGCTATGAAGGGCATCCCCGGTGGCACCTCCTACCCAGAAAGTGGCTGTACCGGCGAGATTGCCTCCGTGCATATGGCTCCCGAAGAACCTCTTCGCGTTGTTCATACGCCATCCCAGGCCGTATGCATTATAATCGCTTGCAGAATATTTGAAAGGAGTGTACATTTCAGCGATAGTCTCTTTGGTGAAAATATCAGGCACGGTATCATCCCCATCCATATATGTCAGAATCTTCATCATCTGGTTCGTGGAGGTGATGATTCCGGCCGCACCGGCGAGATTCCTCAACGGGTTGGCATATCCGTTTCCGCCGCCCTGAGAATAATAGACGCACTCGTTCGGACGTCTTTCCTCCTGATATCCACCGATATGAGTGTCGGTAATGCCCATTCTTGAAAGCACTTCTTCCTTCAGGAAAGTTTCGTAATCTTTTCCGCTTACCACTTCCACGATTCTGTGGAGAATACAGTATCCTACGTTGCTGTAGTTGTAGAGTGCACCCGGGCTGTATGTGGACGAGCCGCTCTTATAAGCGTTCTGGCGCTTGTCGATTGTCCTCTGAATCAGAGTGTCGGTAGGCACCGGTCTGGATGAGTTGCCATCGTAGCACCTGTATGAATTGTTGAAGGCCGGATCGTCGAGACCTGCACAGATGCCGCTGCTGTGGCTGAGCAGATGACGGACGGTTATTCCGCGATGGTAGGCCGTTATATTTTTGTAAAGCCCATTGAGGATGCCTTTGTCGCCGAATACCTGATCGTCCAGTTTGAGTTTGCCCTGCTCCTTGAGAGTCATTATGCACATCGCACAGAATTGCTTCGATATGGAGGCCATACGGAAAAGATGGTCAGGGGTGACCTTCTCACCGGAATTCTTGTCCGCCACACCATATCCTTTGGAATAGACGACCTTCGTACCCTTCATGACAGAGAACGAAATGCCCGGGATTTTGCATTTGTCCAGAAACTTCCAGAAGTATCTGTCTATGAAATTGTCTCCGATTTCCCACTTTACGGTATAAACCGCATTGTTTGTTCCGGATTCCGAAGTCACGGTGACGTTCACCGTATTGGTGAAATCATAAGCAGTGCCGTTGGTATAAGGCTGGCCGTTGATGGTGACTGTCGCTCCGCCGGAGCAGGTGATGGCAGGCACGAGTTTGGTGAGTGGAGTCTCTTCCGGCACGGAAAACATCACATTGGTGCCGCTTATGTATGCATCTATCGATTCGGCCATGTCCGGATTGTTCACCGTCTTGAAAGTGAATGACTTGATGAGAGCCTCATTGTTTTTTTTGACTTCAGGCACGGATGGCTCCTTTTCCGATGGAGAGACGTTTTTGTCGCAGGAAGCGAAAAGAAGTGAAAGTGCGGCTGCCGCACAGAAAATCCGGAGATTTCTTTTTAAAAAATTTGCTGTCATATATTG
>JAGHST010000021.1 GCA_018065695.1 Candidatus Cacconaster caballi
GTGGAAATTATCCGTAATGGTGTCAAGACCACTGAGGAGGTTCAGTTCTTCGGCTGGGAGGTCATCGACAGCACCGACCGCATCGCCGACGCCTTCCGCCTCGAGTAACCGTTTCCGCGGAAACGGAGGCTGGGATGTTCTATTCTACCTTCAAGGCGAATTATTCGCACTATTTTTCTCTCAATTACAGTGATTATTCGCACTAGATTTGTCATATCTTTTAGAAATAGTCGCACTAAATGAAAAATATTCAATATATTTGCATTCCAACAAAACGATGAATTCTATGAATGCAAGTATAATCGAGAAGGTCCTTTTGGAGCAACAGGATGAACTTGAGGGAATGCGAGGGGATGTGCTGATACACCGCCCCGAAGAAGACAGGATCAACCTGCAGAGCAAGTTGGCGCAGGTGGTAATAGGCGTGAGGAGAAGCGGAAAATCCACGCTATGTTTCAATGCGCTTGAGAAGGCAGGAGTAAATTACGCTTATGCAAACTTCGACGATGATCGCCTTGAGGGCTTGACAGCTGATGATCTTGACAAGATACTGGAACTGCTTTATAAGATATATGGCAAGTTCGACTATTTGTTCCTCGACGAGATTCAGAATGTAGAAGGTTGGCACCTTTTCGTGAACAGGCTTCTTCGCCAGAAACTGCATATCGTGGTAACCGGAAGCAACTCCAGACTTCTAAGTGGAGAACTGGCATCCCATCTTACCGGCAGACACCATAAAATTGAACTTTTCCCGTTCTCTTTTGCAGACTGGTGTAGATACAAAAGCGTGGAAACAGAACACCTGACAACCAGAAACCGTGGACTGCTCCAAGGTGAGTTCGCACGTTATATGAAACAGGGCGGTTTTCCCGAGTTGTTGTATGAAACTGACCAGAAAGACTACATCAATACCCTTTTCGACAATATCATCAGCCAGGATATCAAGAAGCGATTCAAAGTCCGTAATGTAGATGCCATAAAAAAAATGGCTATTAATCTCCTGGACACAGCTCCGACATTTATCGTTAAGGAAAATCTTCAGAAGAATTTTGCTGTCAAAAGTGACCATACAGTAAACAAATACCTGTCATATCTCACACAAACATATCTGGTTTCTACTTTAAGCAAATACTCCACGAAGAGCAAGGAAAGAATACGGAACGAAAAAGCATATGCAATAGATGTTGCGTTTATGGATAAACGTCAGGATGCTTTTTCGGGACCCAATATGGGGTTCCGCCTGGAGACTATCGTCTATCTTGAGCTCCGCCGGCGCTGTTCAAGACAAGGCTTGGATCTGTATTATTATAACAACGGAACATCTGAGGCCGATTTTGTGGTATGTGACGGTAATAAGACACAGGCGGTCTATCAAGTGACATTCAGCCTGGAAAATGAAAAAACACGCCGCCGGGAGATTCGCGGAGCTGTTGCCGGGACCAAAGGAACCAACTCTGAAAAAACATATATAATTACCGATCACGACGACGAAGAAACTCTCGTCGTGAATGGTTATACCATATATGTGGTTCCGGTTTGGAAGTGGCTGATAGCAGAATAAGACTTTTGAAAGTGGTGTTGCGCGCCTGCGGTTTTACCTGTATTCGTCAATGGAGAATGGCTTGGGGCGCTTCATCGACTCGGTATATACCCGGCCCTCATCATCCGTGACCTTTATTTCGAGAGTGGAAGTGGCCGATGACGCAGTTATCTCATAAAAGTGGCCCGTATTGGAAGGCAGGTGGCTGACCGACTTTCCGGACGCATATTTTTTCGCCACGTAGGCGATAAGATAAAGAGGGTCGTAATATGAAACGCTTGTGACATCAAGCGCCCTGCCGTTTTCCGTCACCTCGATCTTCCAATTATCGTCTTTGTCCCAGACATTCAAAATAACCCTGTTTTCGGAACTCGGTGAATAGTATGCGCCGTATTTCTTCATATCCTCAGTAAAAGCGGCGGCATTTCCGGCATCCTTGATGCCGTATGCCTCCGGAGTAAGACTGATACTGTTGCGGTCGTATGAACGGAACTGAAAGTCATCCGGCTTTCCGGTAGCCTTGAACCTGGATTTCATTGTTTTGCCAGTCACCGTCATTATTCTGTAGCCGCCCGGGGCTCCGTCCTGCCCTATATTCAAAGTCGGGGTGTAGTATCCGGTATCCCACCAGGCCGCGCATACTGCACCGGAATTGTACTCACGCACATTTCCTTTGATTATGTTCCAGAATTTGTGGCTGTGACCGGAGACGAAGGTCGCTGACACATATCCGGTAAAACACCTGACGAGTTCTTCGGAATTCTTCAGATTGTATTCCCCGTGCTTGTCAAAGACAGGCGAGTGCATCGTCACCACGACAGGCGTACTTTTGGAAATGAAGGCTAGGTCTTTCTTCAGCCACGCAAGGGCTTCATCGCTCAGGGCGTTGTCATAAATGCGGTCTGCCGATTCTCCTCCGGTAGTGTTCCTGCAATAGATGTCATCCAGAACGACATAGTGAATTTTGCCTATGTTGAATGAATAGTTGGAAGGCGCTATGGACTGTCTGAAAGCTTTGCCGGTATCCCAATCGACGGCATCCCAGCCGGAGGCATTGCCGTCCACGTTTGTCCGCATATTGTGGTCGTGGTTGCCTATCGTGTGAAAGACAGGCAGTCCTTTGAGCGGAGTCATATCTGCAAGATACTGGGCGAAACCGTACGAACGGCTGTACCAGTACAAATCCCAGGTCATATCCCCAAGAGTCATTGCATATATCTTTTCGCCGGGATGATCCGCGATATATTTTGCGATTTCCGAAGTGAATGTCCTGAACTGTGTTCTGTCATTCGACCGTCCTCCCGCCAGATGGATGTCCCCGAAAAAAAGCATCGTATGATTTGTCTGGCCGCCGGAGGCATACAGTTTGAAATCCACCCTTTCCGCCACCGCGGCCGTCTTGTACAACGGAAGTTTTATCTGCGGTACGATGCCGTCCAGTGTCACTTCATACCCGCTGGGCACGGAAATAAAAACAAAACCGTTCTTTTTTAGAGATTTCATCTGATATATTCCCTTGCTGTCGGTCCTGACTACTTCCACACCATCTGAAATCACTGCGCCGCTGACTCCTTTACCGTCACAGCTCACAAGACCATATACACTGCTATCATCTTCAGGCTCTACAATTATTTCCGGAATCGGATCAGGCGATATCGCGCCTCCATCGGCCTGCTCCTTGCTGCAAAAAGCGAAGAGACAGGGAACAGACAAAAGCAATATGCGGCTGCGGAGTTTCGATTACTCGGAGAATATATCATTGAGAATCTTTGCGAGACGATATCCCGCACGGAGAACCTGGTCCTTCTCCAGATCCGCCAGCCATTGCTCTTCCTCGATTGTC
>JAGHST010000011.1 GCA_018065695.1 Candidatus Cacconaster caballi
CGCTCTCCCTTTTCATTCACTGCACAATAGAAGTGGTATGTCACATCATTCCAGCGAATGACGTAACTTTTGTGTGCAAACAGATTGTCGTAATATTTTGACGGATATATCAGGTCTGCGCCTTTCCACTCGACCCAAAGAGTGAGGTCGCGGCTGCAGGCAAAACTGTTATATGCCTGATATGCCCGGTCAGGATCGAATGCGCGGAAGTAGAACATCACGTAGATGTCGCCAATCTTCTGAATCTGCGGATCTCCTGTGATGGTACCCGGATCTTCGAATCCGTAAATAGGGTTGCCGCTGTGCCGCTCCCAGTTCTGGAGGTCATCGGAGACTGCCATTCCTATGCGCTCGGCTTTGTATCTGTTGGTCGGATTGGTCCCGCAGGCGTTGTAGAACATCACGAATCTGTGACCGGTAAGGTTCTCCTTGTCCTCGATAATGCAACTTTTGTACTGGCTGTAATCCTCGAACCACTGGCATTTTTCATCATTCGGGGAGAGTATGGGCTCATTGCCGCATTCCCATTCCACTGCCTCTCCCAGAGTTTCGCTGGAAGCCAGTCCTATGGAAAGGGGTGCGGTCTCATAGCCTGGATTACTGCCGCCCAGATAACTCATCCAGTATTTTCCCTGATACTGCTCCATTTCGTAGCTGCCGCCCCATTGAATATCCTGAAGCGCCACGTATCCTGCTTTCTGGAATTTGTCCCAGCCATTTCCGCCGATGCTCATAATTTTACCGAGGGTGTTCCAATGGATGAGGTCATCGCTGTCTGACAACCAGGTTTCATATCCCTTGCCGTCAAATTGAATCCAGGTCATATACCACTTGCCGTTGTGCCTGAAAACGCTCGGGCTGTCGGCCAGATATTCCGGATTTGAAGGGCGCAAAACGAATCCGTGCTTTATCGGGGTGGCCACCTGTTCATAGATTTTCGCCATTTCATCCGGAGTGACCCGCTGATGCTTCTTTTTCAGGCGGAGCTTTCTCACGGCTTTTTTGAACTTGCACTCGTTTCTGGTGGTAATAACCTGTCTGATGGTGCCGTCGGGATTGTAGTAGAGTTTGTCTGCGCACATGCTGCGACGGTGGAACGCTTCTTCCCCCGCCCCTGCGGCGATGCTGACATAGGGGTTGTGGTAGAACACCCACCACTGGCCCTTGAATTCCACGATGGTGTGTTCGTTGGTGTAGTTGTCCATTGATTCCATAAACTTGCCCTTGTATTCATAAGGCCCGAGGGGGTTGTCACCCATACAATAGTGAAGTTCGTATGCAGGATAGTCCAGATAGGAGGTTGCGTATGAGAGATAGTACTTGCCGTTGTACTTGTGGCAGCATATTCCCTCGAAGAAATGGGGTGCGTCTATGTGGTAAACTCCGGTCTCGTTGCCGTTCCCGTCGAGCACGCCGCCACTGTGGTCATAGGATATCATGTCATCGTTCAACTTGACGACATTCACTATGTTCTGCCCCATGAAGAGGTATGCCTGCCCGTCGTCATCGATAAAGCAATGGGGGTCTATGAAATCGCGGTTCATGGCTATGCCGGGGGTTTCCGGCGTAAACATGGGCTTATCAAGAGGGTCCTTGAAGGGGCCGAAGGGGGAGTCGCTGACCGCAACGCCTATCTGATTTGTGTTGGCCGAATAATAGAAGAAATACCTCATCACCATAGTGGAGTCCGATTCACTCTTCGGTACCATCTTTCTCACACACTGAGGCCCCCAGGCATTTGCCTTGGCCCAGGTTGTCTGCTCGAGTGGCCTGAAAATCACTCCGCCATCCTTGAAATGCTTCATGTCGGTGGTGTAGTAACAGTGATAATCCTTCATGTCGAAACCGTGACTGGCTGTCTGGTCGTGACTGGGATAGACAAACAGTGTGTCACCGAACACAATTGCCGAGGGGTCAGCAGCGTAGCTGTCTGTGAGTATTGGGTTTATGCTTTCGTTGCATCCTGCAAGCACCGAGAGCATCGCCATCAAAAATATTGCCTGTTTTTTCATAAAATGATTTGATTTTGACGTAAAGTTAATCATTTCAAAACAGCTTCTTAAGCCTTATGCTATAAAAATTCCAAGGTCGGCAAATACCGCAAGGCCAGGCAGCAGATGTGAATGGTAAGCAGCTCGGAGATATCCGTAAGATAATTTCCGCTTCGGAACTGGCTCTTAACCTTCCACGGTTCCGACTTCTCCCCTTCAACCGCGTCCCAACCCACAACTATGCGACATTTCTACAGAGTGAGTGATATCAGTTCGTTGCCCAAGCGGTGCAAAGCACCTTCAATCTTTTGCCTCTGCGCCTGCCGGGGCTTCGAAGTCCCTTTTGCATAGTGCCAAAGTTGCTTCTGATTGATACCCGTCAGTTTTTCAAGACCGGACTTTGTGAATATCCCCTGGTAAATCGCAAGAAAACTCTGTATATCAAGCTCAAATGCGAACTCATAATCGCCTTTTAACGCCGACGGGACATCAAGTCCGAGTTCTTTGCAAGAATACTTATACTCATCGACAGACTCCATAATCGATGCCTTGATCTCATCGATGCTCTTTCCGGTTGCTGCGACACCATCCACCTCCCGAACATATGCCGAGAAATTCCCCTCTGCCCTTTCAATAACAACATTCAA
>JAGHST010000030.1 GCA_018065695.1 Candidatus Cacconaster caballi
ATAAAGAAACTCCTGATGCGAATGGCCTCAGATGCCGGAAGAACGATTAACTGGACTTCCTTCACACCGGGGATACGGCAGTTGAACGACCTTACCGATGCGAGGAACGTCTTGATATATGACAACAGAAACGGATTCCTTGTACACGACATCTATACTCCGTTTTCATATCCCTGGGGAGCGAATTTCTGTTATTTCAATCCTGATGCGAAAAAGAGGTTCCTGGAGTCATCCGTACCATCCACTATCAAGGATCGCCGTTCAGTGTACCACTCTCATATTTCAGACGAAATTCAGGGACTGAGAATATTGGATGGCTGTTTCTCTCCTTTTTCTTTCTGCGATATTGCGGCTGGAGAGAGTCTCTTCCGGGATGCGGTGCACTATTTCTATATGCTTGGCAGAAACATCGAGAGCAACAAGGAAATAGCAAAGGAAATCGGAGAGAGCGTATCATATACCGAAGATGAGCTTTATGCGGCAATCTGTGGGAAATGCAAAAGCGAATACGGAACGGCCAACCCGGCCCAGACTCCTTCTGATGCAAAAATCGCTATGGCAAAGGTAATGCGCTATGAGTACAATGCGACACAGAAGCAAATTCAGCGGATGCTACGTCTGGACCAGGGGATACTGCAATCAATTTTCGGCTCGCAAGGGTAATCTCAACGCCATCAAACTCCAATACGGGGGAATTTCGGTCTTATATTCCCCCGAAACGGTCAGCAATGACAAAATCGGGGGAGAAATCACCTTATATTCCCCCGAAACGGTCAGCAATGACAAAATCGGGGGAGAAATCACCTTATATTCCCCCGAAAAGCCAGGTTAAATGCAAGATTCCAGTCATTGAACTATATCAAGGTAACAACAAGGCGTGCGAGGACTATGGGGCTGCGGGGACGTGGCCAACCCGGGGCCCCCGAAAACATTTCGTTTTTGGGGTGTCTCCACGGCCTCGCAGAGTGGGAGGGACCCGTTGGATACAAGTTCTCGCGACAGCTAGGACGCAGGAGACAATGGGAGGGTCGAAGGAGCGAAGCGACTGAGTTCCCCGCAACACCATAGTCCTCTCTGCCGCTGTAACATCATTCGAAAATTGTCTCCTTCATCAGAATTTCGTACTTTTATCCTCTGGAAGTTCTTCTGCACACCGACCGGTAAAATTTGCACAACCGGGAGGGAGAAAAAACGGGTTCGTTTTGCAATTTCAGAAAATTTGGTTGTGCAAGCGTTGTGCAAGTGGCAAAACAAAAGAGTTAACAATACCGCATCAGCGGTATAGCGGAGGCCGTGTCCTGCGCAGCAGGACGGCAAGGCCGGGAGCGGCGGGGGTCGTCGCGACAGCGACGAATAAAGGGGGCAGAGCCCCCTTGATAGGTGCGGGCGAAGGGACTCGAACCCATACGCACTAGGCACCAGATCCTAAGTCTGGCTTGGCTACCAATTACAACACGCCCGCTTAGGCTGTGCAAAGATAGAAATTTTTCGTGAATTACAAATGGTGCTATGTGTGGAACACCATATCCACCGGTGCGTCGTGCTCCTCGCAGGGAACGGACTCCACCATCTGGCTTCGGAATGCGACGCCGGCTTTGGGGCAGGAAAGAAGTGGCAGAAGCCTGTCGTAGAAGCCTTTGCCGCGTCCGAGTCTGTGACCTGACTCGTCGAATGCCACGCCCGGAATGATGGCGAAATCTATCTCGGAAGGCAGAATGTCAGTGGCAGCTTCGCAAGGCTCCATTATGCCCCTGTAACCTTCGCGTATGAGAGAAGGGTTATATTCCTTCAAGGTGAGAGAGTCTCCGATGACCAGTGGCAGTGCGATGCGCTTTCGTCCGTGCCACCGTGCGAGAAACCCGGCGGTGGGCACTTCGTCCGGCAGGGAGTGGTACAGCAGTATACAGCGTGCCTGTGAGAAAGCCTCGCATTTTTCGACAGCTTCCCATAGGGAAGATGCATCTTCAACAGATTTGTGAGATTTGATATAAGCTCTCAGTTCGCGCTTGTCCATAACTGTACGAAATCAAATGTTTTTTCCGTGGTCGTGACGCCACATCTGCCAACTGTTGAAAAGATTTTGCCAGATGCTGTAGAGAGCTGCATAGACAGAAGCGAGCGGCAGCAGATAAGTGTTGGCCATCCAGATGCCCATAGCGCTGTTTTTCTGCGCCAGCATCTGCCCTCCGGCTATGCGGTCACCGCACTTTTCGCCCATCTTCTTCCCAAGCAGGAATTGCAGGGCACAGAAGAAAATGGACGCGGCCCCCATCAGCAATATGCTTCCGATATGCTCTTTTCCGTGGAGAAACATGAAATCGATGGTCTGGCCCAAAGTCAGAGTCAAGGCGGCGGACCACAGATAGAAGGATGCCCCCTTGTAGCGGCAAAGAAAGCCGCTGACTTTCGGTGCAAATCTCTGAAGGAGGAGAGCCGTAAAGAAAGGTAGAGCTATGATAGGGAATATCCTTCTGAGTATCAGCCAAAATGAGTCCAGAAAAGGCATATCCTGCTGAATACCGATGAAGGAAAAATAGACGGGAGCCACGACTGTGACCATCAGATTGCCGAAAATGGTGTAGGTGGTCATAGTCTCTCGGTTTGCTCCGAGAATGCAGGCAATTACCACTGAAGAAGCGGCCACGGGGCAGAGAATACCGCAAAGGACGCCTTCCGCTACAATTTCAGAAGCCCCGAAAGCTCTGAATATGAAGTAGCTGCCCAGACTGACAACAATCTGGAAAGAAGCAATCCACCAGTCAAGCCTTGTCAGGCGCAATTTCCTGACATCCACTGCCACGTTGTTGAGCAGCAGGATTGTGAAGATAATATAGGGGGTGACATCCTTGAGCATCGTGAGCCAATGGTGGAAAAGGATGCCCATCAAGATGGCGAAAGGAAGAACGTAACTTTTGAGCTTTATCATCTAATAAATCAATATGCCCGCAACCGCTGCAAGGAAAATCAGCAGAATCGAATCTACCTTCATCCAGATGGCGGTGAAACAGGCGGCAAAGATAGCAATGCTTTTCCAATCCACGAAAGTTTCCCGATTGAGGAACATGAGGGCGGCTGCGCCTATCATACCGCAAATCATAGGTTTCAGCCACTTCAGGATGCTTTCCATCGTACGGTTGGAACGCAGGCGGTTGTAGAATATGGTGATGATGATCATCAGTGTCAGAGGCGGCAGACATACAGCGGTGGTGGCAAGCATAGAGCCCCAGAAGGAGCCTGTCACGGAATAGCCGACATAAGTGGCGCAGTTGACGGCAATCGGGCCGGGTGTCATCTGGGAAACTGCCACTATGTCTGAAAGTTGTGTGCCGGTGAGCCAGGCGTGGCGGGTGACGATTTCGCTCTGGATGAGTGAAAGCATGGCGTATCCGCCGCCGAAACCGAAGAAACCGATCTTCAGATAGGAAAGAAAAAGCTGGAGATATATCATTTTTCCCCTCCTTTTTCAAAAAACGGCAGAATTGCTCCGGTAAATCCCCCGGCAAGTATGAAATAGATAGGAGAAATACCTGCGTATGTAATCGAGAGCGCTACGGCTGCAGAGAGAACGATGAAATACCATTTTTTCAATCTTCTCAGCATCTGGACAAACGGTACGGCAATCATTGCCACCACGGCCGGACGCAAGCCCTTGAAGGCAGCCTCGACGTATGTGTTGCCGCGAAAATCGGCGAGACATACGGCGATGAGCAGAATTATCAGAAAAGAGGGCAGAACCGAACCTATGACGGCTGATAGCGAGCCCCACCAGCCGCATACACGGTAGCCTACAAATACAGCTGTATTGAGCGAAAACGGCCCCGGAGCGGAGGTGGCCAGCGCGAACTGGTCGTAAAATTCATCTTTTCCCATCCATTTCTTACGGTCCACCACTTCCTTCTCTATCATCGGAATCATAGCATAGCCGCTGCCGAAAGTAAAGGCTCCGACCTTGAAAAAAGTGAGGAAAAGTTGAATAATGTTTTTCACGCTGCAAATATAACTTATAATTGAAAATTCTGTATTCGGGTATTTCTCTCCCGGGTAGTTTTTTTTTAACGCAATGTTTCTTTCCTTTGCCGGAAAATAATGATTATGAAACAATTGCTGATAGTGGTCGTGACAGCTTTGGCGGTCTGTCAGAAAAGCGGATCTTCCGGTGGAGAGGACTGTTTCACGAAGTTTTGCCGGGAAGCGTCTGAAACAGACGGAGTGGAGTTCGTCCATGTGGACGGAGTCCTTCTCGGGATGGCCCGTGCTTTTATGGACAGGGAAGGGAAAGCTCTGATGAAGTCCTTGAAGGTCAATTCAATGGATATGCTTCTGGTGGAAAAATGCGAGGCGCAGGTACGCCTTGCGGTAATGGAACAGGCGCGTGCTCTTCTGGACGGGGACTCATATATAAAAGTTCCCGCCGGAGGTGGCGGGAACTCGTTCTATCTTGAAAGGGGAGAGGGTGCTGATACCTTCACCGCTTTGGTGGTTCTGTTTGACGGAGACGGCCGTCCGGGCCTGTACCGCCTCTGCGGGGATATCCGCCCCGCTGAGCTGGAGAAGATTATTTTGTGAGTTCTCTCATCTTCTCGAGAGTGACCTTCTTGTTCTCTACGGTCACGTTCTTCTTCACATATGCGAGGGTGATGTCATCTTCCACCTTCTCCACGATGCGGTCTGCCTGCTGACGGTCTGAAAGCATCTGCTCCGCGAACTTGGAGAGATGCTCCTGTGGAACGTTCTGCATTCCATACATTGCGAACTGGTACGAAGCGACCTTCATGGCTTCTGCGGTAACGTCTTCCTTTGTGACCTTCAACTTGCCTTCCTTCATAAGGTTGGTGCGAATCATATTCCAGCGGAAATCCTTTGCAAAGAGGTCGTATTCCTTTTCGATGTCCTCTTTTGTGAACTTGCCGTCGTTGGCGGTGAGAATCCATCTCTTCATGAATGCGTCAGGAAGCTCTATCGCCGCCTTGCCGATGAGATATTCCTTTGCATCTATCATGAAACGGTAGTTGCTCTCCTGCTCGTATTCCTGCTGCAGGCGCTCCTTGACCTTGGCGTCGAACTGCTTCTCGTCCTTGACGTTGCCTGCGCCGAATATCTGGTCGAAAGTCTCCTGGGTGAGGGGAGCGTTGACGAAAGTCTTGATATCCTTGACGGTCATATGCCACTTTTTCGGAAGGGTGTCGAGTTCTTCCTTCTTCACCTTGAACATTGCGGCGCGGTCGGCTTCGTTAGTGAATGCCTTTGCGATGTCAACGTCTTTCTCGCCGCCTTTTGCAAGGGCGAGGAAGCTTTTCTTGACGGTAGCGGAAGTGAGGGTGCGGAGAGCTACGTAGGCATCTTCGATTTTCTGATCGCCGGATGTGAAGTCAACAATCATAAAATCTTCTTCTGAGGCCTTGTCTGTGCTCTGAAGCTGGCCGAACTGCTTGAGAAGCCCGTTCTTGTAATCTTCCACAGCTTTTGCGCTTGTAGTTACGGTATAGTAAGGAATCTTGTCCTCGGCGGAAAGTTTCATCTCCACCTTCGGAGCGACAGCTATGTCGAAGCTGAATGAGAATTTGTCCGGGTTGTCCCAGTCGTTCTTGTCTTCCTTCTCGCTCGGGAGGGGTTCGCCGAGGATGTTGAGCTTCTTGGATTCGATGAATTTGTTGAGTTCGTCGCTGACGATGGTGTTGATTGACTCTGCGAGAGCCTGACCGCCGTGCACCTTTTCGATGAGGCCCATAGGAGCCATTCCCTTGCGGAAACCCTTGATGTCTGCCTTGCGGCGGAATTCATTGAGTTTCTTCTTGCGTGCTTCTTCGTAGTCCGCTTTCTCGATAGCAATGGTGACGGTGAGGTTCAGCTCGTCAATCTTCTTCTGTGTAACTTTCATATAATTATGTTTATTTTTATTTTACTTCCCAATCAAGCACGCAAAAGTAGTAAAAATTTGTTATCTTTGTATGAATTGCCTGAAACAAAACAATCTTGAACAATAATAATTTTCAATGATGAAACAGTATATCGAAAAAAACAAGGACCGCTTCTTTGAAGAACTTTTCAGCCTTTTGCGTATTCCTTCCGTGAGTTCCGCTCCGGAACATAAGAAAGATATGGCCCGCTGCGCGGCGCGCTGGGTGGAATTGCTGTTGGAAGCAGGTGCCGACAACGCCGCTGTATATCCCACTGAAGGCCATCCGGTGGTTTTTGGCGAGAAGAAATTCAGTCCGGATGCCCCGACAATTCTTGTTTACGGCCACTATGATGTGCAGCCGGAAGATCCGATAGAGCTTTGGAAATCAAAACCATACGAGCCTGAAATACGCGATGGGGCAATCTATGCACGGGGTGCGAACGATGATAAGGGCCAGACATTTATGCACGTCAAGGCGTTCGAATATCTTGTCCGCGAAGGCAAACTCCGCCACAACATCAAATTCATCTTCGAGGGAGAGGAGGAGATAGGCTCCATCTCGCTGCCGAAGTGGGTCCGTGAGCATAAACAACTTCTTGCGTGTGACATAATTCTTGTTTCCGACACCACGATGATTTCGGACAAGGTACCTTCCATAAACTGCGGAATGAGGGGAATAGCATATATGCAGGTGGAGGTGACAGGCCCTAACAAGGATCTCCATTCGGGCCACTACGGAGGCGGGGTATTCAATCCCTGCAACACTCTCTGCAAGATGATTGCTTCTCTTACCGATGCAGATGGCCGCATAACCGTCAAGGGATTTTATGACGACGTCGTCAATCTCAGCCGCTCCGACAGGAAAATGCTCTCCAGGGCTCCGTTCGACAAGGAGGAGTATATGGCGTCAATCGGAGTTAAGGCTCTTACAGGAGAAAAAGGCTATACGACACTTGAAAGGGAAGGTATCCGTCCTTGTCTGGATGTCAACGGCATCTGGGGCGGTGCCACCGGTGAAGGCAGCAAGACCATAATTCCTTCTAAGGCATACGCTAAGATATCGATGAGACTTGTGCCGAATCAGGATTGCGACAAGATAGCCCGCCTTTTCGCCAAGCATTTCAAATCAATCGCGCCTAAGGGCGTGAGCGTCAAGGTTGAGGCCGTACACGGTGGCAACGGCTTTTTGATTCCTATCTCTTCGAAGGCTTACAAGGCCGCAGCCAGGGCGATGGGAGAGGTTTACGGCATTGAGCCGGTGCCTAGCCGCGGTGGAGGCAGCATCACTATCCTCGCCGATATGCAGCGCATCCTGCACGCAGATCCGCTTCTTATGGGATTCGGCCTTGAACGCGATGTAATCCACTCTCCGAACGAGAGTTTCCTCCTCGATCAGTTCTTCAGGGGAATGGAATCCATCGCCCTCTTCTACAAGTATTATTGATTCTGTCGGCAGGATCTAATCCTCAAGACCTTGGAAGCGGCCGGAGAACTGCTCGATTTTCTTTTTCGCGTAATCGAGGGTGATGGTCAGCGACTTCTTGTTGCCGCTGGGAGCCTCGAACATAGCATCGGTCATAATGGCTTCGCAAATCGAGCGGAGGCCGCGGGCTCCGAGTTTGTATGCGATGGATGTATCTACGATATACTCCAGAACGTCGTCATTGACGACAAGCTTGATTCCGTCCAGTGCGAAAAGTTCCTCGTACTGTTTCATCAGGGCGTTCTTTGGACGCGTCAGGATGGCGAGCAGGGTAGGCCTGTCGAGAGGGTCGAGATGTGCCAGTACCGGCAGACGTCCGATGATTTCAGGAATCAGACCGTATGAGCGGAGATCCTGAGGAGCAACGTACTGGATGAGATTGTCGGTGTCGATGGACTGATGTTTTTCGCGTGCGCCGTAGCCGATGACCTGAGTGTTGAGCCTCTGGGCAATATGACGCTCGATGCCTTCAAACGCACCTCCGCAGATGAAGAGAATGTTTTCGGTATTGACCGAAATCATCTTCTGCTCAGGATGCTTGCGGCCTCCCTGCGGCGGAACGTTGACAATGCTTCCTTCCAGTATCTTGAGAAGAGCCTGCTGGACACCTTCGCCGGAAACGTCGCGCGTGATGGAAGGATTGTCGCTCTTGCGGGCAATCTTGTCTATTTCGTCTATGAATACGATACCTTTCTCCGCCCTGGAGACGTCATAGTCGGAATCCTGAAGCAGACGGGTGAGGATGCTTTCCACATCTTCGCCCACATATCCGGCTTCAGTGAGGACGGTGGCATCGACAATGGCGAAGGGTACGTTGAGCATCCTTGCAATTGTTCTGGCAAGCAGCGTTTTTCCGGTTCCTGTCGGGCCCACGATAAGAATGTTGCTCTTCTCGATGAGATCTTCCTTCAGGTTGATGCGCTTGTAGTGGTTGTACACTGCCACCGAAAGGAATTTCTTCGCACTGTCCTGACCTATCACGTATTCATCCAGAAAAGCCTTTATTTCCACAGGTTTGAAGAGTTTCGCCTCGCCGACTGTCTTGCCGTTGGTGCGTATATTCTCACCATTGTTGTGATTGAGAGTCTGCTTCGAATATTCATAAGCCAGTTGCGCGCAGTCGGAGCATATGGACGCCCCGCCGGCGCTTATGAGAAGTTCCACCTCGTCCTGGCTTCTGCCGCAAAAGATGCAGTGTTCTTTTTCCCGGTCGCTGTTTTTATTCTTTGCCATTCTTCTTTCTGACGATATTGTCCACCATTCCGTATTCAAGAGCCTCGCGGGCGGTCATCCAGTGATCGCGGTCGGCATCTTTGGCTATCTGTTTGACAGTATTGCCTGTATGATTGGAAAGGATGTCGTAGAGTTCGTCCTTGAGTTTGAGGATTTCGCGGGCCGTGATTTCAATGTCGGATGCCTGACCTTCGGCTCCTCCCATCGGCTGATGAATCATTACGCGTGAGTGCGGCAGAGCCGATCTCTTGCCTTTTGCGCCGGCTGCAAGCAGAACCGAAGCCATTGAAGCGGCCATCCCGGTGCAGATGGTGGCTACATCAGGCTGTATGGTCTGCATAGTGTCGTAGATGCCGAGCCCTGAATAAACCACACCGCCCGGAGAATTGATATAGAGCATGATGTCAGCCTTTGGGTCGTTGCTTTCAAGGAACAGGAGCTGAGCCTGGATTATGTTGGCGACGTCATCATTGATGGGACAGCCCAGAAAAATGATGCGGTCCATCATCAGACGGCTGAATACATCCATCTGTGCGACATTGAGCTGGCGCTCCTCAATGATCATAGGATTCATATAACTTGAAACTATGGAACCGTACCTGTGGAGGTTCATCGAACTGATACCGCAGTGTCTGACTGCATATTTTTCGAATTCTGACATATTGTGACAGTTTTATTAGCTGAGTTTGTCTCCGTTCATAGAAATGAGGAATTCTTCGTTTGAAACAGTTCTCTCAAGGTTGCGCTTCATAAATTCCATCGCTTCGACGGAATTCATATCCGCAAGATGGTTGCGGAGAATCCAGATGCGGTTGATTTGCTCAGGATTGTAGAGAAGGTCGTCGCGTCTGGTGGAACTGAGGGTGACATCCACTGCAGGGAACAGGCGGCGGTTGGCAAGTTTGCGATCGAGCTGAAGTTCAAGGTTTCCGGTGCCTTTGAATTCCTCGAAGATTACGTCGTCCATCTTCGAACCTGTTTCCGTCAGGGCTGTTGCCAGAATTGTGAGCGAACCGCCTCCCTCAATGTTGCGGGCGGCGCCGAAGAAGCGTTTTGGCTTGTGGAGGGCGTTGGCGTCCACACCGCCTGAAAGCACTTTGCCGGAAGCCGGCTGAACCGTATTGAATGCACGTGCCAGACGAGTTATGGAGTCGAGCAGAATCACTACGTCGTGGCCGCACTCGACAAGTCTCTTGGCTTTTTCGAGAACCATACTTGCAACCTTCACGTGGTGCTCGGCAGGTTCGTCGAATGTGGATGCCACCACTTCCGCCTTCACGCTGCGCTCCATATCGGTCACCTCTTCAGGACGTTCGTCTATGAGCAGGACAATCATATAAACTTCCGGGTGATTGTCTGCAATGGCGTTTGCTATATCTTTGAGCAGCACTGTTTTACCTGTCTTCGGCTGCGCCACTATGAGGCCTCGCTGGCCTTTTCCGATAGGGGTGAACATATCCACCACGCGGATGGAGATGTTGCTGTTGTGTCCGTGGCCGGTGAGATTGAACTTCTCATTAGGGAAGAGAGGGGTGAGGAAGTCGAACGGCACCCTGTCGCGGATGAATTCAGGAGAACGTCCGTTGATTTTATTCACTTTGACCAAAGGGAAGTATTTGTCGCCTTCGCGCGGAGGACGAATCTCTCCGACGATGGTATCTCCCGTCTTGAGAGCATAAGCCTTTATTTGATTCTGCGATACGTAGATGTCATCAGGGGAGTTCAGATAGTTGTAGTCGGATGAACGGAGGAATCCGTATCCGTCAGGCATTATCTCAAGCACTCCGGTAGCTTCCACGATGCCTTCGAATTCTATTTTGGGCCTTTGCGGCTGCTGAGGTTGCTGTTGAGGCTGAGTCTGCCCTGGCTGCTGAGACTGAGGCTGAGACTGCTGTTTCTGCTGTTTCTGCTGCTCCTGTCTCGGCTGTTCAGCCTGTTGTTCTGCCTGCTGATCCTGCGAAGCCTCCTTGCGCCCTTTGCGCGGCCTCATCTTCTTTGCAGGCTGGGAGTCTGAAGAGGAATCTTCTGCAGGCTTGGCTTCTGCCTGCAGTTCTGTCTGAGGCTGAGGCTCCTGCTTCTCTTGGCTCTGCGGTCCAGCCTTCTTCTGTCCCGGCTTCCTGCCGCGTTTCTTGGGAGCAGGCTTCTGCTCAGTTTCTGCCTCTGCGACAGAAGTCTCCGCAGGTTTTTCAGCCGGCTTCTCCACTGGCGCCGCAGACTCTTTGGCTGTTGCGGATTTTGCAGTGCGTTTACGGGTTTTCTTTGCAGGGTTTTCTCTGCTCTGGATAGCCTGTTCGTCGAGAATGGCGTATATCAGAGCTTCCTTGTCGATTGACTCAGGCTTTTTTACGCTGAGTTCCTTTGCGATAGCAATCAAATCTTCCTGATTTTTCTTGCTAAGTTCTATTTTGTCGTACATTTATAAATTGGAAGTAAAACTCCCGTATCGGAGTTTTCAATGATGATGTGCAAATGTAATGAAAATTATCGGAACAATCGCTAATTATCCCAATAACTTGAAGATTTTTTGAATTTGAGCAAGTCTGCAAGAGCGGAAGCTTTGGCAGCAATCCTGAAACTCCAGCTCTCCCATTGGCCGTTCGGCACCCAGGAGACGGAAATGCCGAAGCAGTGGAGGTCGTAGGAGGCGCTTACCTGAGTGGTCGAAAGTTTCATCTGGGTGAAGTCGAATCCGGTGTTGATGGAAAACTTCAGCGCTTTGTGTATCTGGACCTGTGCCGAGACTCCCAGAGTCTGTGTGAATGTGTTCTTCTTGACAAGTTTGTCGTTCTCTCTGCGGAATGCTCCGGAATATGACAGACTGTAGTTGAGGTTAACGGACCACGGCGCGTTCGGGTTAAGATAGTAGAGCCAACCTCCTGGAATGTATTCCCCTGTAATCGGATGATAATAAACCCTATAGTAATCCGCCGACTTATTGGCGCTGTCTTCCTTGCCGTCGTTGCCCTTGTAGTCGCTGCCTCCGCTGAAAGAGTAGGAGAGGGAGGCGCTGGCGTTGGTCAGACGTGCCAGACGGTGGTCTCGGATAAGACAGAATTTGCCGATTGTACGGCCGTTTTCATCCACCGAATAAGGATTCAGTGTCATATTCCCGTTGATGCCGAGTTTGCCGAATACGGTGGTGCTTGCAGATATACCTATGTTTGATAGTCTGAGGGAATCGGCCAGGAAGTTGTATGAGCCGCTGATGTTGAGCTGGTCCAGAAGCTTTATCTTCTCCGTATTCTTTTTAGGGTTGTCCCGGTCCGCTTCGGACAATTCGCTTATCTCTTTTTCACTCTTCCTGACTTTCGCTTCGAAATTGTTGGCGAAGGAGAATGATAGGGACGCGCTCTTGCCCTTGGAAGGAGGGGAGTAAACGCCGCCTGCGAATCTGTTGAAATTCTCGGTGTGGAGATTACCTTTACTGTCTGTGTAAGTGAATGTTTCGTAGCCGTTTGCCCTCGTGCCGAGTTCGGGATGGTATGACACGCTGAAAGAAGGCGTTAT
This sequence comes from Candidatus Cacconaster caballi, assembly GCA_018065695.1. Taxonomy (GTDB): domain Bacteria; phylum Bacteroidota; class Bacteroidia; order Bacteroidales; family UBA932; genus Cacconaster; species Cacconaster caballi. The sequence continues at coordinate 12,123 of JAGHST010000030.1, forward strand.
CATATGCCTGATGGCCTGAATCCTGGCCTTGCGGCCGAAATTGAACATACCGTAGATGCGCGTGCTCATCGAAAGGCTTCCGGAATAGGTCTGTGAGATGCCGAAGGTGCCGAAGGCGTCACCATCCACGAGGACAGCCCTGTCCTTGTCCGCATCGTATTCCATATGCCGGTCACGGAAGTACCAGTTCATTCCGTATGAGATGCCCGGGGTGAACTGAAGGTATTTCAGCAGGGTGAAGCCCGGCAGACCTATGCTGAAATTGTGGGTCATGCCGTTCTGGAACTTGTTGAAGAATTTCCTGTCCATCGAGAATTCGCTGGCCTTGAACGAAACCTTGTTCTGGAGCGTAGTGTTGTAACTGAAAGAGATCTTCTCGTAGAACTTCTCCTTGCCCACTCTGGCCTTGCGCTTGAACGGATAGAAGCGGTTGACGTTGAGCGTTATGTTCGGAAGTGTGAAGGTATAGGAGCTGTCTCTGGAGTTCTGGCTGTGGAGGGCGTTGACGCTCAGGCTCACTCCGCTCCAGGTCTTGGAATATGAGATGGAACTCGATACCTGGTTCTGCAGGCTTTCGGTGATGTCGTGAGAGTTGTACCGGTTGTTCGAAGGGCTCGAGAAGTTCACCGATGCACGGAATGATGTACCCGGGCGGGCCTTCGGGTCCTGAGCGTGGCTCCACTGTACTCCGAAGTTCTTGGATTTGCTGTAATTCGGACTGTCCGGATCTCCCGTGACGTCCACGGAATAGTTCAGAGCGACGTTTCCGTCGAAAGAATATCTTTTCTTATAGCGCGATGTGGCCCTTACCGCCCATGAACCATAGGAGTATATGTCTCCAGTCAGTGCCAGATCGAGATGTTCCCCTATTACGAAGGAATATCCGAAATCTTTGAGGTACAAGCCTCTGGCGGTCTCTTCTCCATAAGAAGGAACCAGAATGCCGCTTGCTCTGTCAGGCATATTGGGTACGAATCCGAAAGGCAGTGCGAGCGGAAGAGGGACATCCTCCACTACGAGATAGGCCGGGCCGAACATCGTCTTCCTTTCCGGTTTGGTTATGACCTTGGCTGTGGTCATACGGAGGTAGTAATGAGGATGCTCCGCATCGCAGACGGTGTATTTTCCTCCGGAAATGTTGATTGACCGGTCGGGCATCATCTTCAGATTGTCACCTACAAGTTTGCCTTCCTGCTGCTCCGTAGCCATATTCCTGATGCGGGCTTTCCTTGTGGTGAAGTTGTAGAACACCTCTTCCATCTTGTAGGATGAGTTTCCGTCCTTCATCTCCGGCATACCGGAAATTTCACCGGTGATGGTGTCCCTGGTGCCGCGCGCATAGACGATGTTCTTGTCAACGTCGTATGCCATATAGTCCGCCTTCAGTTCAAGAGTGCCGTAGGTGGCTGTGACGTCGCCGAAATAGTAGAGAATGTTGCGTTCCATATCCTCTATTATGGAATCACGGGCAGTGGAGAAGGCAGGCCTGTCGATAGGCCCTTCTTTGGTGCGGGAGCCGCCGACCGCCAGAGAGTCGGACATATTCACCGTTTCAATGGAAATCGTATCCAGCAATGCCGGTATCCTGACGGAAGTGGTGTCGGACTGCCGTTCCGCAGCGGCGGGAAGCGCCACCTGAGATGATGCGACTGCGATGCCGGCTCCGCAGAGGAAGGCAGGCAGACAGATGAAAAATCTATAAAGTTTTCTCCACATCCGGTAAAAGTCGCAACAATTGTCTATCTTTGCACAGAAAGGCAAAATTAGTAATTTTTTCTATATTTCGGATGACATCCAAGTCTATTATAAGTATATTGGTGGCTGTCGCCCTCTTTTTGGGGCTGCCGTGGCACTCTTTTTCTCAGAACAAAGGAAAAGTGGTGCTCAGCACAGTCGTCATAGACGCCGGACACGGCGGACACGACCCCGGGACCGTCTCTCCGGACAGGAAACTCAAGGAGAGCACCATAAATCTTGACGTTGCACTGAAACTCGGCGCCAAGATAAAGGAGAAATATCCGAATGTCAAGGTCATTTATACGAGAAAGACGGATGTCTTCATTCCTCTGGCCGAAAGAGCGAATATAGCGAACAGGAACAAGGCTGACCTTTTCATCTCCATTCACGTCAATTCCGTGTCCCGAAAAAGCAATTCGCCGAGTGGGACCGAAACCTTCGTGATGGGTACGGACAAGAGCGCTTCCAATATGGAGGTATGCAAAACGGAAAACTCCGTAATACTTCTGGAAGAGGACTATTCCACAACATATCAGGGCTTTGACCCGAACAATCCGGAGTCCTACATCTTCTTCAATCTGATGCAGAACGCCTATTTCGAACAGAGCATAAATATGGCGGCCTGCATTCAGCAGGAACTCAAGAAGGGACCCGTCAAGGCCAGCAGGGGCATCAAGCAAGCCCCTCTTATGGTGCTCTGGCGCACCACTATGCCGTCGGTTCTAGTGGAAATAGGCTTCCTGTCAAATGCTGCGGATAGGAATATATTGCGGGACAAGAACCAGCGTGAGGTGATAGCCACACGACTGTTCAATGCCTTCTGCCGGTTCAAGAGCCAGTATGATTCTGACGGCCCTGAAGCTGCAGAGGCTCCATCTCCGGTGACTTCTCCATCTCCAGTGGCTACTTCAGAGCCTGAGACTGCTCCAAAACCTGAGACTGCTCCGAAACCTGAGACAACCACTGTTGTCGAGGCCTCTCCGCAGACCGTGTACAGAGTGCAGATTTTTGTCCTTTCCAAAAAGCTGAAAGCCGGAGCTCCGCAGTTGAAAGGTCTGAAGCAGTACAATTGTGACTATGTCGGAGGAGTGTACAAATACAGTGTCGGAAACTATGCCTCAAAGGCCGAAGCCGAGAAGAAATTGCGCTCGTTGAAAGCATCTTTTCCCGGAGCATATATCGTCAAATTCAAGCAGTGATTTTTGTTTGGATTTTTTCTGAAACTTAAACAAGTTATTTTCAGTCATATAACTTTTTTAGATTTGTTAAAACTCTGTTAATCAGCGATATATAATTTTTTAAAATTTTTTGTAAATTTTTATTGTTGAAAATAAGAGACTTGTGATATTTTTGGTTTTTACAAGCGAAATAAATTTTTTTTTCAACAATTTTTTCCTCAAATTTGCTCCCGTAAGAGAGAATAATGAGCACGCCAAATCACATAGCAGTGTGGAGCCGTTGTCTGGACATAATCCAGGACAACATTCCGGAGGAGAGCTTCAAGACCTGGTTCGGTCCGATCAAGCCCGTCTCGCTCGTTGACAGTGTGCTCACCCTTGAAGTTCCGTCGGATTTCTGGAGAGAATATCTCGAAGAACATTTCCTCAGTATTCTCAGCCGTGTTCTCCGCAAGGAGATAGGACCGAAAGCCAATCTTCTCTACAAGGTCCGCATTCTGGGGGATACCTTCATAAACGAAAAGACGAAAAGCACCCGCAACACGAAGAATGTCGAGATTCCGATTCCTCAGGCGGGAGAGAACTACACCGGCAGCGTATATGCAATCCCGGGCATCAAGAAACTCAACATAGAGTCCGGCCTGAACCCTCAGTACGGTTTCGAAAACCTTATTGAAGGCGAGTGTAACAGACTCGGTCGCGCCGCCGGCCTCAGCATTTCCGCAAATCCGGGCAAGAGCACGTTCAATCCGCTCTTCATCTATGGCGGTCCGGGCCTTGGCAAAACACATCTGGCGCAGGCAATCGGTCTTGCCGTGAAAGAGCGTTTCCCTGAGAAGGTGGTTCTCTACGTACACGCAAATACCTTCCAGAATCAGTTTGTCAGCGCATCCTGCTCGGCAAAAGCGAGCAACAACGGCAACAAAGTGGCTGATTTCCTGCGATTCTATCAGCTCATAGATGTACTCATCATAGATGACGTACAGGAGTTTGCCGAAAAGAAAGGCACTCAGGGCGCATTCTTTCACATATTCAATTATCTGCATCAAAGCGGAAAACAGCTTGTTCTGACTTGCGACAAGGCGCCCGCAGATCTGCAGAGTCTGGAGCCGAGACTTCTGTCGCGCTTCAAATGGGGTCTTTCCGCCGAACTGCTGCCGCCCTCGTACGAGACAAGACTCGCAATACTCAAGGCAAAGTGCGTGAAGGAAGGCGTAAGTGTGCCGGATGACGTCCTTGAATTCATAGCCCACAGCGTGAAGGCCAACATACGTGAGATAGAAGGCACTCTCTTCTCTCTGATTGCGCACGCTACATTTGCAAAGAAGAATATTACTTTCGAACTCGCGAAGAGTTTGATAGACAAGATAGTGACGGATTCGCAGAACGATATTTCCATCGCCCGCATCCAGGATGAGGTATGCAACTACTTCGGCATCACGAACGAGATGTTCCTCTCCAAGACAAGGAAGCGCGAAATCGTGCAGGCCCGACAGATTGCAATGTACCTGAGCCGCAACCTTACGAAGACCTCGCTCTCTTCAATCGGTGCCCAGATAGGAGGCAAAGACCACGCGACCGTACTGCATGCCTGCAACACCGTCAGCGACCTGATAGATACCGACCGCAGTTTCCGCGGCTATGTCCACGACATAGAGCGTATCCTGACTTCCTTCGAATAATCCCAAAAACACATATCTTTATGAAGAGCACGGAAAAAGTATTGGATTTTTTCAGTGAGATAACGCGTATCCCGCGCGAATCAGGCCACGAAGAGCAGATTGTGGCATATCTCGTCAATTTTGCAAAATCCCATAATCTGGAATTCCGCAAGGACAAGGCCAACAATGTGGTAATCGTGAAAGAGGCTTCTGCCGGGTATGAAAACCGGCCGACTGTGATACTTCAGGGCCATACGGATATGGTGTGCGAGAAACTGCCGTCATCTTCCCACGATTTTTCCAAAGATCCTATCGATTATGTCATCGAAGAGGGCTGGATGATTGCCAAAGAGACAACTCTAGGAGCCGACAACGGCATTGCAATCGCAACGGCACTCGCCATATTAACTGACGAAACGATAAAACATCCCCGCCTGGAGTGTCTTTTCACCACGAGTGAGGAGACCGGCCTGGATGGAGCCCGCGCCGTGAAGGCTGATTTCATAAGCGGAGAAACTCTCATCAATCTCGACGATGAGGACGAAGGATATTTCTGCGTAGGCTGCGCAGGAGGAAACGACACTGTAGGTACATTCACTTACAAGCCGAAAAAACTGCCTAAGGGCAGCGTCGTGACACGTTTCGAAATTGGCGGCGGTCTCGGAGGTCACAGCGGAGACGATATCGACAGGAACAGGTGCAACGCAGTGCAGCAGATTGCACGTTTCATAAACGAGGCGTTCGCCTTCAATGTGGACCTTTGCAGCATAGACGCCGGCAACAAGCGCAACGCCATCGCCCGCGGTGGTGAGGCGGTGCTTGCCATTCCGGCCCGCAGCGAAGAGAAGGTCATAGAACTGTTCAATCGGTTTGCGGCAGAACTCAAGGCCGAGTTCGCAGTGACTGACCCTGAACTCTACTTCAAGGCGGAGCCCCTGCTGTGGAAGAAGGGAGCTATGGACCGGCGCACTGCCAATAATCTTGTGAATGCGCTTATGGCTCTGCCTCACGGTGTTGTGGCGATGAGCGCAGATATCGAAGGTCTCATCCAGACCTCCACCAACCTCGCATCTGTCAAGATGGCCTCAGGCTGCAAGGTGGTTGTGGGCACGATGCAGCGGAGTTCTGTCAATACAGAGCGTATTTTCCTTGCAAACCGCGTAGCCGCGGTGTTCGCGATGGCGGGTGCAAAGTCCAGGATGTCTGACGGATACCCGGGCTGGAAACCGAATATGAACTCCAAGGTCAAGGATGTGTGTGTCGCCGCATACAGAAAGCTGTTCGGAAAAGAACCTGTTGTGCGCGCCATACACGCAGGCCTTGAGTGCGGCCTCTTTACAGACAAGTTTCCGCATATCGATATGATAGCTTTCGGCCCGACCTTGCGCGGAGTGCACGCGCCTGGCGAAAAGATGGACCTCAAGTCTCTTGAGAGATTCTACAACGTTCTGATTGAAGTACTTGAGACTATAGGAAAATGAAACCGTTCATAGCTCCATCGATGCTTTCGGCAGATTTCGGAAATCTGGCCGCTGAGACATTGACTGTAAACGAAAGTGAGGCGGGGTGGTTCCATCTCGACATAATGGACGGAGTGTTCGTGCCGAATATTTCTTTCGGATTCCCTGTCTGCAAGGCCATTGCTGCCCTTGCCAGAAAACCGATGGACGCGCATCTGATGATTGTGGAGCCGGACAAGTACGTCCAACGCTTCGCCGACCTGGGCGTGGAGTGGCTCAGCATTCACTATGAAGCCTGCTCCAGGCCATATCTGCGCAAGACACTCTCGCATATCCGCCAGTACGGTATGAAAGCAGGCCTCGCCATCAATCCCGCCACTCCGGTGGAGTGCGTCATAGAATTCCTGCGCGATATCGACTATGTGGTGGTGATGGGTGTGAATCCCGGATTCAGCGGTCAGAAATTCTTTGAGTGTACAACAGAGAAAGTGGCTGTGCTGAAGGAAATTATAGATGCTTCTGAAGCCAATGTCCTGATTCAGGTGGATGGAGGTGTGGACAAATCCAACATCAGGATGCTGCGTGATGCCGGCGCCACTTCGTTCGTTGCCGGTTCCGCCGCGTTTACCGGCGGCTCTCCCAAAGAGGCCATAGCCGCCCTTGCCTCGGAGATGGAACTATGAAACGATTACTGATACTTTGTATGGCTGCCGTGCTGTGCGTGGCCTCTTCCTGCGACGGAACCTTCGAAAAGAGCATTTCACGCAAGGTTGAGTCCGCCATGAAGCGGATGAGCGTACGGGACAAGGTAGCTCAGTTGTTTGTGGTCCAGATAGACAGAAACAATACGGAAGAGGAGCGTGCGGAGCAGGACTCTCTGGTGGAGATGGGCCTTGGCGGCATCATCATAATGCGCGGGCCGGTGGTTCCCTTTATGGAACGGGCAAATGAGTTGCAGTCGCACAGCCGGATACCCCTCATTGTCTGTACCGACGCCGAGTGGGGCGCCGCAATGCGCTTCTATGAATATGAGGACTATCCATATCAGTCTCAGATCACCACAATCCCCGATGCGGAACCTCTTCTCTACGAGATGGGCCTCAATGTGGCACAGGAACTCAAGGATCTTAACATTCTTGTGAATTTCGCCCCTGTGGCCGATGTGGCCGAGGAGGGGGAGGACAACTATTTCTTCCGCCGTTTCGGACCCGGCATAGAACTTATTTCCAACTACAGTTCTGCCTATATGCGTGGCCTGCAGGACGGTGGTGTATATGCCTGCGGCAAGCATTTTCCGGGGCACGGCAACGTTATGGTGGACTCCCACGTCGAGATGCCCGTGTTCGACTATTCGACAGCTCAGATGGATTCCATCTATCTGGTTCCGTTCCAGCGCCTTATAGATGACGGAGTGGCATTGATGATGATGGGCCACCACTGCATCAGTTCGATTGAAGAGGATACTCCGATGTCGGTTTCGAAGAGGTGCGTCACCGACCTTCTCAAAAACAAGATGGGATTTGACGGGATAGTCGTTACAGATGCCCTGCGTATGGGCGGTGTGGCGAACGGCCGCACACCGGTGGAGGTGATGGTGGCTGCATACAGGGCTGGAGTGGATATGCTTCTTATGCCGGCAGAACCCATTGCCGGCATCAAGGCCATAACGGCTTTGGTGGAGAACGGGGAACTGCCGATGGAAGAATTGGATGGCAAAGTGCGTAAGGTCTTGACGTTAAAGGCCAAAGCAGGACTTCTCGACTGGTGGTATTCTCCTATGGTTAAAGATATTCCCGAAAAGATTGAAAGGGCGAGAGTTCGCGACCTTGAACTGATTGGAAGAATGAAAGCCGCAATGCCTGCGGATTCAGCCTCCGTGAAGAGTGAAAGTCAGGACGGAACCCTGCTCCTGGACCGTGGCAGGAATTAGAGGATGTATCTGATCTCCTTGAAGAAGTAGTGGCGGATGGAGCCGGCCTCGTCTTCGAGCAGCAGGCAGGCGGAATTGTCGATACCTAGGATGCGGGCACGGAAACGCTGTCCGCTTCTTTTATCTACAGGTATTTCGCTTGGATTCATCTCTTCGAAGAAATGCCACTCTCCCCGGCGGTACAGCAGTTCAAGATAGCGACGTTCAGCATCCGTGCGGAGATAGAGATGTCGGTCTCCCTGTGCAATCTGCCCGTATTCGTGGAGAATATGGGCAGCAAGTGACGGCAGTTCCTCCTTGGGGCTGTATTTCCCACCTGTCAGAAGCGAGAGGGAAGTGGCGTTCGGGACATCTTCTGAAAATACGGTCTGGGAGAGATTCAGTCCCACACCGGCGATGCTCTGAACTATAAGATCTCCTTGAGCATAATTTTCAATCAGTATGCCGCATATCTTTTTGTCTCCCACGTAGATGTCGTTAGGCCACTTGATACGCGCATCCACTCCTTTGTCTCCAAGCCAGGCTACTACCCCCAGAGCCACGGCCTGGCTTATGCAGAACTGCTCTCTGAGATATATGTCGGAGGGCTTCAGCAGAATAGAGAAAGTGAGATTTTCTCCCGCGCGGCTTTCCCAGGTATTGCCTCTCTGGCCTCTGCCTTCACTTTGGAACATGGCTGCGAAAATCTGTCCCTGAGGAGCGGTGTCGCGTTCCATCGCCAGACGAAAGTTGGTTGAATCCGTTTCTTTATACCATTTAATATGGGCAAGAGGCATTTTTTTTGTATATTTGCAATTTGCACCGCAAAGTTATAAAAATTGATGAAGAAAATTGAAGAAGTAGATGTCATTGCCCAAGCAATGCTTGAAAAGAAAGCTCAGGACGTGATTTCACTCGACCTGACCCGCATCGGCACGGCAGTGGCCGACAAATTTGTAATATGCAACGCCGACAGCACGACTCAGGTGGTGGGAATTTCCGATTATGTGGAAGAACAGATGGAAAAGCTCTGCGACCGCAGCGTGGTCCGCAAGCAGGGAAGAGAGAACGCATTCTGGATCATTCTGGACTACACAGATATCGTAGTCCACATATTCAAGACTGACCAGAGACTCTTCTATCGTCTGGAAGACCTTTGGGCAGATGCCGTAAAAACCACATACACAGAATAATGCCATATGGAAGAGAAAAAACCTCACAACAGACATAAAAAACAGCAGGATGCCCCGGGCGGCAGATTCAGCTGGACATCGCTCATATACCTTCTGCTTCTTGTGGGACTGGCGTATATGTGGTTCAACTCCGGGTCGTCCGACCCGATAAAGAAAGAGTGGATAGACCTCAAGGGGACGCTCCTTGTCAGCGGAGACGTGGCAAAGGTGGAGTATGTGCGCAACGAACGCAAGGCGGACATATATCTGGAAAAGGAAGTCCTTGCCTCATACAAGAACCAGTTCGGCGGAAAGGAGCCGAAAGGAGGTCCGCATTTCTATTTCCTCGTTTCTGACAATTTCGATGCGGAGACAGAATTTGAAGCTATTCTGGAACAACTTCCTGCCGACAAGCACTTCAAACTCGTCATCACCGAGCACAAAAGCTATCTGGGCATCCTTGAGTGGCTGCTGTTTCCTCTGATGCTCATTGTATTCTGGATACTGATGTCCAGGCCTATGCGCAATATGGGCGGAGGCGGTGGCGGCATATTCAACGTAGGCAAATCCCAGGCGAAACTCTATGAAACCGCCGGCAACGTGAAGGTGACCTTCAAGGATGTCGCGGGGCTCGAGGAGGCGAAGGTGGAGGTTATGGAGATAGTCGATTTCCTGAAGAATTCGAAGAGATACACCGCCCTCGGCGGTAAGATTCCGAAGGGTGCACTTCTTGTCGGGCCTCCTGGTACCGGAAAGACACTTCTGGCGAAAGCAGTGGCAGGCGAGGCGAACGTTCCGTTCTTCTCGATTTCCGGCTCCGATTTTGTGGAGATGTTCGTGGGTGTGGGCGCCTCCCGCGTGCGCGACCTTTTCCGACAGGCAAAGGAAAAGGCTCCTTGCATCGTATTCATAGATGAAATTGACGCTGTCGGCCGCGCGCGCAGCAAGAACGGAGGATTTTCTTCCAACGACGAGAGGGAAAATACTTTGAATCAGCTTCTTACCGAGATGGATGGTTTCGGTTCCAATTCGGGCGTCATCATCCTTGCCGCAACAAACCGAGCAGACATTCTCGACAAGGCACTTATGAGGGCTGGGCGATTCGACCGTCAGATACACGTCGAACTTCCTGAACTGAAGGAACGCCTCGAAATTTTCAAGGTCCACCTGAATAACATAAAGCTTGAAGAGGGGTTCCAGATGGAATTCCTCGCCAAGCAGACTCCGGGCTTCTCAGGAGCCGACATAGCCAACGTATGCAACGAAGCAGCTCTAATCGCTGCGCGTCATAATAAGAAAGTCGTTGAAAGACAAGATTTTCTTGATGCGATAGACCGTATTGTAGGCGGTCTTGAGCGCAAGAGCAAGATAATAACTCAGGAAGAGAAAAACACAATCGCCCATCACGAAGCAGGACACGCTACCGTCAGCTGGCTGCTGCCAAATGCCAATCCTCTTCTAAAAGTCACCATCATACCGAGAGGACAGAGTCTCGGTGCAGCCTGGTATCTTCCTGAAGAGCGCCAACTCACCACCACGGAACAGATGATGGACGAGATGGCTGCCACCATTGGAGGCCGCGTGGCGGAGGAGATTGTAAACGGCCGTATCTCCACAGGCGCCTTGAGCGATCTTGAAAAACTGACGAAGCAGGCCTACGCAATGGTGACATATTTCGGTATGAGCAGCAAGGTGGGCAACCTGTCGTATTATGATTCGACGGGCCGCAGCGAAATGTCTTTCAATCGTCCTTACAGCGAGAAGACAGCCGAACTCATAGATTCCGAAGTGAAGAAGCTCATAGAGAAGGCCCACGAGACTGCCACCAGAGTTCTGACCGAGAACCGCGAAGGCTTTGAGAAACTTGCGGCCCTCCTTCTTGAGAAGGAAGTCATTTTCTCCGAAGACCTCGAAGAGATATTCGGCCAGAGAAAAGGTGGCAAGGACCCTAACAGATTGTAATATATGAGAAAAGGATTAGTCAGGAGAAGTATCGCGGGACTGCTGTTCGCACTGCTGTGTCTGGCGTCGGCGCTGAACGCGTACGTGTATGCGGCCGTCTTCACGTGGTTTATCTTTTTGATGACGGAGGAACTCTTCAAGATGATGGTCCCGGGAAAGCGCTACTTAAAGGAGAAGATCTGCATTTACGTTGCAGAGATTTCGTTCTTTCTACTGCTGTTTTTCCATTTCCAGTGCAGTCTTCCCCTCAAGTGGGCGGCTCTGTCGATTGTCCCTCTCACTCTGACATACGTCTTTATGCTGCGTGACTGCAGCAGTGATATGGATTTCAATGCGGCACTTTTCTTTCCGCTTGTATATGTGCTGGTTCCGATGACATCGAGCCTTGTGCTCGTCTATGCCGGCGGGGAGTTCTACGGATGGATGCTCTTTGCTGTCTGGATGATGGTATGTCTCAATGACGTAGGCGCTTATGTTCTCGGAATGTCTTTCGGCCAGAAGCCAGGCAGCCGCAAACTTTCCCCGGCGCTTTCTCCGAAAAAATCGTGGATGGGTGTGTATGGCGGAGTGGCTTTCACTTTCATATCCGCAGTAGCCTGCCGTATGGTGTTCGGCTCCGAGGCTCTTGCACTTGTCCACTGGCTTGTCATAGCTCTTATCATATCCGTCTTCGGCATTCTCGGAGACCTCTTCGAATCGCTCATCAAGCGCCACGTCTCAGTCAAGGATGCCGGCAGCATTATGCCGGGCCACGGCGGTGCTCTGGACCGTCTCGATTCGATGATTCTGGTGTTGCCGCTGGTTATACTGTATCTCAAACTCATAGCATACTTCTGATGAAACTGGACAGAAATTCATATGGAACGGTCGCCCTTGTATATCTGTTCAGCGCCCTGCTGATATGGGTGCTTTTGCGTCTGGTAGGCATCTGGTGGATATATGTACCGGTCATTTTAGTCCTGATATGGTTCTGCCGCTGGCAGACACTGTTCCATATGGTGCCTGTCCGTGAAAAGAACGGTTCGTCGCATCTTGTTTCAGCTGTGTCCGACGGCAAGGTTGTCAACATCGGAAAAGCATTCGAAAGCGAGTGGCTGAAGAGGGAAGCGATGCAGATATCTGTCTATATGGATTTTTGGGATTTTCACGCGGATTTCTGGCCTGTCTCAGGGGAGGTTGCCTATTCGAAATATCATCCCGGAAAGCATTTTCTTGCATTCAAGCCTAAAGCTTCCGATGAAAATGAGCATCACTGCGCCTCCATCCGAACGGAAGAAGGCAAGGAGGTGTTCTTCAAACTTATAGCAGGTGGGTTTGCCCGCCGTATAGTATGCTATGCGAAAGAAGGTATGAAGGTGGAGGCCGGCGCTCAGTGCGGTATCATAAAATTCGGTTCGAGAGTCGATTATTTCCTTCCGCTCGAAGCTGAAATCAAGGTCGCGGTAGGAGATGAAGTGCGTGCCGCGGAATCAATAATGGCTGTAATTTAGTTCAATGGAAAATTATCACGACATAAAAGTGCTGTTTGCGGACAAGACACATCTGAAATATGCTCAGGAAATTTCAGACGCCATTGCGCAGGCTGCACAAGACAAGAAATCCGGACTTGCGCACCGTGAGCCCGATTACATAGCTGAGAAAATAGAATCCGGTAAAGGAGTGATTGCCCTTGATGGAGACAGTTTTGCGGGCTTCTGCTACATAGAGACCTGGGAGCATAACCTTTTCGTGGCAAATTCCGGACTTATCGTGAAGCCGGAATACCGCGGCCGCGGACTGGCCAAGGCCATAAAATCCAAGGCCTTCGAACTGTCAACCATCAAATATCCCGGCGCCAGGATATTCGGCCTGACCACAAGTCCTGCCGTGAAGAAGATAAATCTCTCTCTCGGGTATAAGGAAGTGCCTTACACTCAAATCACAAGAGATATAGATTTCTGGAAGGGATGCTTCACCTGCTGCCACTACGACACTCTGTGCAAAAACGGTTTTTCCGACTGCTTCTGCTCGGGTATGGTTTATGAACGGGAATGTAAAGAAGGTAAAAAAGAAAAATAATATGGAGAAGAAAAAGGTGGTCGTCGCTTTCAGCGGCGGACTGGACACGTCCTTTGCAGTGATGTATCTTACAAAGGAAAAGGGTTATGAAGTGTATGCTGCCTGCGCCGATACCGGAGGCTTTTCAGCCGAGCAGCTCAAGACAAACGAGGAGAACGCATACAAGCTTGGCGCAAAGAAGTACGTCACCTTGTCTGTGGCTGATGAATACTACGACAAGAGCATCAGGTATATGATTTACGGCAATGTACTGCGCAATGGAACGTATCCTATATCCGTTTCCTCAGAGAGGATATTCCAGGCCCTGGCCACGGCCCGTTATGCGCGGGAAATAGGTGCGCAGGCCATTGCTCACGGCTCCACCGGAGCCGGCAACGACCAGGTCCGCTTCGATATGACTTTCCTTGTGGCTGCTCCGGGTATGGAAATCATCACACTCACCAGGGATATGGCCCTCAGTCGTCAGGAAGAGATCGATTATCTGCGCAAGAACGGCTTCCCGGCAGATTTCGAGAAGCAGAAATATTCATACAACGTAGGCTTGTGGGGTACTTCCATCTGCGGTGGAGAAATTCTCGACAGCCGTCAGGGGTTGCCGGAGACAGCTTATCTCAAGCAGGTTGAAAAAACAGGCAGCGAAACCATCGCCATAGAGTTCAGCCGCGGTGAGATAGTGGGAGTGAACGGCGAGAAATTCGCCAGAGGCGTTGATGCCATAAGAAAGGTCGAATCCATAGCTGCACCGTACGGCATCGGCCGTGATATGCACGTCGGCGACACAATCATCGGCATAAAGGGCAGGGTGGGTTTCGAGGCCGCCGCAGCTCTCCTGATAATCGCCGCTCACAAGTTTCTGGAGAAATTCACTCTCAGCAAATGGCAGCAGTACTGGAAGGACCAGGTATCCACCTGGTACGGTATGTTTCTGCACGAAAGCCAATATATGGAGCCTGTAATGAGAGATATAGAGGCAATGCTCCTCAGCAGTCAGCAGAACGTGAACGGAACGGTCACAATGGAACTCCGTCCACGGAGCTTCTCCACAGTCGGAGTGGATTCTCCGGACGATCTTGTCAAGACCAAACTCGGCGAATACGGTGAGATGCAGAAGGGCTGGACGAGTGAAGATGCGAAGGGCTTCATAAAAGTCACCTCCACACCTTTGAGGGTATATTATGCAAAACACCCTGTTAAATAGTCTTATATCCATCCCTTCCGTGAGCAGGGAAGAGACCGCGGCAGCCGATATGCTGCAGCGGCATCTGGCTTCTTTGGGCCTTGAAGTCCACAGAACTGCCGACAATCTGTGGGTTGAGAGCGAACCGCGAGGCACAAAGCCGACTCTTCTTCTCGATGCCCATATAGATACCGTCAAGCCTGTAAGCGGCTGGAAGAGAAATCCTTTCATTCCGTCATACGAGGGAGGACGCCTTTACGGGCTCGGCGCCAACGACGATGGAGGAAGCGTGGTGGCACTGCTGGAAGTTTTCTGCAGGCTTTCTGCTCGTGAACAGCCATACAGGCTGGTGCTTTCGCTTTCAGCGGAGGAGGAGGTAAGCGGGAAGAACGGCTTGGAGAGGGTCTTCTCCGAGATAGGACCTGTTTCGCTTGCCGTTGTGGGAGAGCCTACCGGAATGCGTATGGCGGTGGCCGAAAAGGGGCTTATGGTGTTGGACTGCACTGCTGAAGGTGTTTCCGCACACGCGGCCGGCAGCGGAGGAGTCAATGCCATATACAAGGCAGTGGAGGCGATAGAGCGGCTACGGAGGCTTTGTTTCGAAAAGGAGTCGGAGTTTCTGGGACCGGTGAAAATCACAGTGGCGCAGATTCAGGCGGGCTCACAACACAACGTCGTGCCGGATCTCTGCTCGTTTGTGGTGGATGTCAGAAGCAACGGTCTCTATTCCAACGAAGAGATTCTTTCCCTCATCAAGGAATCTGTCGCAGACCTTTGTCTTGTCAATGAGCGCTCGACGAGACTTCAGAGCAGCAGAGCGGATATGACGCTGCCGATTGTCGTCAGGGGCAAGTCTATGGGAGTTCAGATGTACGGTTCACCGACTCTGAGCAACCAGGCGCTTCTGTCCTGCCCTTCCGTCAAGATAGGGCCCGGTGATTCCGCACGTTCGCATACTGCAGACGAATATATTGAATTGAAAGAAATTGAGAACGCCGTACGGATATATTTCGAACTTCTGGACGGACTAAAAATCGATTGATATGAAACTTTGGGACAAAGGATTCGACACAGACCGCCGTATAGAAAGGTTCACCGTAGGCAACGATGCTGTTTTGGACCTTAGAATCGCTCCGTATGATATTGAGGGTACTGTAGCCCATATCAGGATGCTGACAAAGGTCGGTCTCCTCGCTCAGAGCGAATTGGAAAAGCTCCTGCCTGAACTGGAAAAACTATATGCCAGAGCTGTGAGCGGAGAGTTCGTCATAGAGGATGGGGTGGAAGATGTTCATTCTCAGGTGGAGAAATGTCTTACCGACGCGCTCGGAGACCTCGGCAAGAAGATTCATACGGGACGCAGCCGGAATGACCAGATAATGGTGGATATGAGGCTGTTTGCACGCGACAGGACGGGAAAGACCGCACGCAAGGTGAAAGCCCTGTTCGATGCACTCCAGAGTGCCAGCGAACGGTACAAGAATATACTGATGCCGGGCTATACCCATCTTCAGGTGGCGATGCCTTCTTCTTTCGGTCTCTGGCTCGGTGCATATGCGGAGTCACTCTCCGATGATATGGTGGTTCTGGGAGCTGCCGCACGCTATGTCAACCGCAATCCGCTTGGCTCCGCAGCCGGGTATGGCTCATCGGCGCCTCTCGACCGACGGATGACTGCCGAACTTCTCGGATTCGAAGATCTCGAATATAATTCAATCTGTGCGCAACTCGGGAGGGGCAAGAGTGAAAAGATTGTGGCACAAGGAGTTGCTGCTGTTGCCGAGACTCTCGGGCGTTTTGCGGCAGACTGCTGCCTGTTCAACAGCCAGAATTTCGGATTCATAAAGCTTCCGGACGAACTTACAACAGGGTCCAGCATTATGCCGCACAAGAAAAATCCCGACGTATTCGAACTTATCCGCGCACACTGCAACAGACTGGTTTCCGTTCCGGAGGCCATCTCTCACATAACGACGAATCTGCCTTCAGGATACTTCCGGGATATGCAGCTTGTCAAGGAAATCTTCGTGCCTCTGTTCGACGAGATTGACGATTGCCTCGACATAGCGCTTTTTGCCGTCGAAAATCTGAAAGTCACCGAAGGTCTGATGGACAATCCTCTCTACAAGACTGCATTCAGCGTGGAGGAGGTGAACCGACGAGTGGGGCAGGGAGTGCCGTTCCGCGATGCATACAAGCAGGTCGGGGCTGAAATTCTCGAAGGCAGCTTCGAATTTTCGGGAGAACTTCATCATACGCACGAAGGTTCCATCGGCAATCTCTGCACTGAAGAAGTAAGGAAAAAAATGGATAAGGCCCTTGCGGACTTTCCTTCAGTCAAACCGATAAAATTTTGATATTATGACAAATACGGATAAACATTTTCTTAAAGTTCTCGATTTTACACCATCACAAATAAAGGAGTATCTGGACCTCGCAGCCAAACTGAAGGCCGACAAGAAAGCCGGCAGGGAACAGCGACTGCTTTGCGGAAAGAATATTGCCATACTTTTTGAAAAGGCATCCACCCGCACCCGTTGCTCATTTGAGGTGGCGGCAAGCGACCAGGGCGGATATGCCACATATCTCGGTTCAGTAGGTTCTCACCTCGGCATTGACGAATCGATGGACGATACAGCGCGCGTCCTCGGCAGAATGTTCGACGGAATCGCATACCGCGGCTACGGACAGCATATTGTGGAACGCATTGCTGAACTTGCAGGTGTACCGGTATGGAACGCCCTGACAGATGAAGCACATCCGACACAGCTCCTGGCTGACCTTCTGACCATCAGTGAGCATATCGACAAGCCGATGAATCAGGTGAAAATAGCTTTCGTAGGTGACACCAGATTCAATACCTGCAACAGCCTTTTCGTGGGCTGTGTCAAGATGGGTATGGATTTCAGGGCCGTAAGCCCGAAAGAACTCCAGCCGTCGGAATTCCTTCAGAAAGAGTGCGCCACCATCGCATCCGAGACCGGAGCACGCATAACCATCACCGACAATGTGGCTGAAGGCGTCAAGGGGTGCGATTTCATCTATACCGACGTTTGGGTTTCAATGGGAGAACCCGCAGAAGCATGGGCCGAACGCGTGAGGCTGCTCAAGCCGTATCAGGTCAACAGCGCCCTGATGAAGGCCACCGGCAATCCTAACTGCAAATTCATGCACTGCCTTCCGGCTTTTCACGATACCTCCATCAAAGTTGGAAAGGAGATATATGAAAAGTTCGGTCTGGACGGAGTGGAGGTGACACACGAAGTTTTCGAGTCGCCCGCGAGCATCGTTTTCGATGAGGCCGAAAACCGTCTCCACACAATCAAGGCCATTATGGTTAAGTCTCTGACAAACAATTAATACAATGAAAAGATTATTCATTTTTGCAGCATTGATGATTATGTGCATATCCTGCAACAGAAACACCACACTCGTGGCTTACTTCTCAGCTACCGGCACCACCAAGGCCGTGGCGGAAAAAATTGCTGCCGCCAGTCAGGCGGAACTCTATGAAATCACTCCTGAAGAGGCCTATACGGATGCCGATCTGAATTGGAGGGATTCTCTCTCCCGCAGCAGCGTGGAGATGGCGGACCCTACTTCAAGACCTGCCATAAAGGGCGGTATCAAGAACATAGACCGCTATGAAACAGTATATATCGGATTTCCGATATGGTGGTACACTGCACCTACGATAATCAATACGTTCATCGAACAGAACAATCTTCTGGGCAAGAACGTGAAGTTTTTCGCAACATCGGGCAGCAGTGACATCGATGGCGCATACAAGGCTTTCAAGAAACAGTATCCTCAGATCAATTGGAGCGGAGCCGCTCTTTTGAACGACTCTTCTGCAGAAAATATCAAATCCTTCATCAGCAAGGGATATGTTGTCGGAGGGGCTTATGGAATCAAAGTGTTGAGTGATACCGTTGAGGACGGTGTGCGCACCATTTCCGCACAGACCTGTTCGGACGTATGCTCTGAACAGATTATTGTTTCCGTCAAAGACGGCATAGTCTTGAAGGCTGAAATCGTTGGCGGATGCCCGGGCAATACTGTCGGCGTGACACAGCTCGTGAAGGGAATGAATGTGGATGAAGCTGTTGAAAGAATGGAAGGAATCCCTTGCGGAGGCAAAAAGACCAGTTGCCCGGATCAACTTTCCAAGGTATTGAGGCTTTTTCTGTAGCGAAGGATGAGAAGAACGGCTGCCGTCATACTGTCGTTTCTGGCTTCTGCTGTCCTGTGGGCGCAGCAGGATGTGATTTCTTTTGACAGGACAGTCCACGATTTCGGGGATATCCTGCTTTCTGACGGGCCGGTGTCCTGTACTTTCCATTTCAGGAATGTGGGGGACAAGCCTCTTGTCATCCATCAGATTGCATCTTCCTGCGGCTGTACCACCCCTGTCTGGACACGTGAACCCGTTCTTCCCGGTCACTCCGGAAAAATAGACGTAACCTTTTCCAACGACCAGGGACCATATCCCTTTGAAAAGTCGCTGACGGTGTACGTGAGCGGCCGCAACAGACCGGCAGTGCTGAAAATCAAGGGACAGTCTTTTGAAAAGAAACAGCCTCTCGAGGAGACCTATACTGTCCGCATAGGTATTTTGGGTCTAAGGCAAGGTTCATTTTCAATAGGTTACATAGATAAGGGCACTGTGAAGGAAGATGAGGCCAAGATTGCCAATCTTTCAGGCAGGGCAGTTCTGGTCGAGCCTCTGGATGTCACGGAAGGCCTGACGGTAAACATTTCGCCGAATCCCGTACCTGCAAAAAGCAGCGCACGTCTCATCTACAGTGTCGATACCAGAAAGATGAAGGCGGATGCCTGGGGCAGGCAGACTTTCGAGGCCGGATTTTCCGTGGACGGCAAGAGGCAGAATGGTAAATTGACGGTGAAAGGCGTCATAAAGGATAATTTTTCCTCCCTCACTGAAGCGCAGATTGAAAAGGCCGGAACCCCTGTGGTGGAAAAAATCTATTGGGAGTTCGGCACAGTCGGGAAGGGCTGCGGAGTGGACGCCACTTTCAGAATTGTAAACAAAGGCGCTGAGCCTCTTGTAATACATAAGGTCGATACAAGGTCGGATGCCTTGACAGTAGTCTCCCGGACGCCCTTTACCATCAAAAGCGGTAAAAGCGCCGTGGTGAAGGTGCACCTCGACACTTCGTCTCTGGAGGGAGAAGTGGTGGAGGTTCTCACTCTGGTGACCGATTCGCCCGCCAAACCGCTTGTCAATCTGTTTGTTACAGGAATAGTACAAAAATAAGAATATGGATGCATCACATCAGGGGGATTTTTTCCCCGACTATGACAACAAAGACACAAAACTTGTCATCAACGAGGGAGTGGAGCAGCCCCCAATCATAAATCCTTACATAAAAAAGGCGTTCAAGAAGAAGCCTTCGCTCCTGACTGTGGACCAGTATATGGAGGGCATAGAAAGGGGAGACCGCACAGTTCTGAGTCAGGCAATCACGCTCGTGGAGAGTTATCTTCCCGAGCACAGGGTCATCGCGCAGCAGATTATCCAACGCTGCCAGATGATTTCCAACTCCAGAAAGACAATGCGCATCGGCATTACCGGTGTGCCGGGTGCAGGCAAAAGCACCTTCATCGAGGCTTTCGGCTCTTATCTGACCGGGGAGGGACATAAACTGGCGGTTCTGGCCATCGATCCGAGTTCAGAAAAAAGCAAGGGCAGCATTCTCGGCGACAAGACGCGTATGGAGACTCTCTGCAACGATCCCAATGCCTTCATCCGTCCGAGCCCGAGCGCGGGCTCCCTTGGAGGAGTTGCACGCAAGACACGCGAAACGGTGCTTCTGTGTGAGGCTGCCGGATTCGATGTGGTGTTCATCGAGACAGTCGGAGTAGGGCAGAGCGAAACGGCAGTTCATTCTATGAGTGACTTCTTCCTTCTGCTGATGCTTTCCGGTGCGGGAGACGATCTTCAGGGTATCAAGCGCGGCATTATGGAAATGAGCGACCTTATCGCCATTACGAAAGCCGACGGTACCAACGTGGACAAGGCCAATATGGCAATGGCTTTGTATGCCAATGCCCTTCATCTGTTCCCGCCGACGGAGTCGGGGTGGGTGCCTACCGCCGTCACTTCCTCGGCCGTCACAAAGTCGGGCCTGCCTGAAATTCTCAAGAAGATAGAGGATTATTTCGCTCTTGTCCAAGGTAACGGCTTCTATGAGAAGAAGCGCCGCGAGCAGGCACGTTACTGGATGTATGAGAGCATCAACGAGTCCCTGAAGAATATGTTCTACGAAAACGAGCTCATTGGAAAGCTTCTGCCTGATTATGAGGAAGCTGTGCTTCGCGGCGATCTGGAGTCGTTCTCGGCTGCAGGTGAACTGATAGAAAAATATTCCGGAAAATAATTGGTAAATCGTCGCAAAGAGATTAACTTTGCGGCAGCAATTTAACGTTAAACATTAATATAAAGCTATGGCTCACAAAATTACATCAAATTGCGCAGCTTGCGGCACTTGCATTGACGAATGTCCGGTAGGCGCTATTTCAGCAGGTGACATCTACAAAATCGACGCTAACGCTTGCGTTGACTGCGGTACTTGCGCAGGTGTCTGCCCTATGGGCGCAATCGTTGCTGAATAATCGCAATTTCACAGAAAAAAGCCTGGAGCTATTCGCTTCGGGCTTTTTTTGTAGCGCTAACGGGAATCGAACCCTTGGATTACTCGTTCCACCTGTGTGGCACTAACACCGGAGGATGTGTCGGAACAAATCCTTCCGGCATAGGAGTGCCGTGATTGGAAAGAGTGTCGGTTGCAGGCTGAGTCTCAGCTTGCTGAGTGCTGCTCTCCTGTGACACTGACCTTGCGGTGCCACAGGATGCAACGCTCATCGTCAGAGCTATTGCCGCTGATATTTTCAGAGTTTTATTCATAATTTCATTTAAATCATCCATTGGTTATAGCTGGAGGGACCTGGCATTGGAAACAATATGAGAAGGTCTGTCGGAAATGATGTAGACAACAACTTTAAGTTCATCGGTATTCCACTCCGGCTGCGCAGTGAAACTGAAATTCACGCTGTCCCTGTCTCCATATTGTTTTATCCCCAAAGGATCCCCGCTGTAGTTTTTCTGTAAAAAAGCACGAAGGACATTGTCGTGAATATATTCGCTTCCGCCGCCAATCTGCGGCACCTTTATGCCGTCTTCCAGAACCATCGCACCTATTGAAT
>JAGHST010000013.1 GCA_018065695.1 Candidatus Cacconaster caballi
CTAGATGCAGCAATCTCAGGGATTTTTTCTGTCAGGAAGGTTTCGTGGAGGTAGAGCCTCTTTTCGATTAGGTTGAAAATCACCACTACAACGCATATGAAGGAATCGCTGCCTATTTTGATGGGTGCTGCTATCATTCCTTGAAGTAGATTGTACCGCGTTTTTCGCGCATCAAATAAAAGTTGTCACATCCGGTCTTCAGGGCAGGAGGTCATTGACAGCAGGCAGAGTACTGCCAATATCAGATTTCCAACCATTCTATTTCTCCTCCCCAGATATTAAGGAACTTTATGAACATATCGTGCGTCAGCACAACGCTGGCGGTATTGTCACAAGGGTGAAAACTGAGCTTTTCGGCGGCCTGCAACTCTTTGTCAAGGAAGTATTTCACCCGGTGGCCGTTCTCGAAGAGTTCCTTCGGATCTGCTGAGCCGGCGATATTGATGTCATTGATAAGGCCGAAAGCGCAGACACTGCCGGGAGCGACACCGAGGCATCTGTCCATCCTCTCAGGCGAGGCAAATGACAACTTCCCCTGGCGCAACATATGTTCCAAAGCGTGGATATCAAGATTCTTGTGGCATTCGTAGCTGATGAGGTAATGGCGATTGCCTTTGTGGTTTCGCATGAAGAGGTTCTTGCAATGGGTCGCTTCAATATTCTTCCAATAGGCAAGGCAATCCTCAATAGTGAAGATTGCAGGATGATAGTGGATCTCATAGTTTATTCCGTGATTATCCAACCATTCAAGAGTTCTCTGTATCTTTTCTGACGGCATATCCCTAACTGAACCATAACACAAATATACTCAAAGTCCACTGTTTTACGCAATTTTTACGAACAATCTAAGCGAGAGGGCAAGGTGGAAGCATCTTGTACGCATTATTTGACGCGCCGGCCACGGTTTGGTAGCCAAAACGTGGCCGGGAGGAAAGATGCTGCTTCGAAGGACCTAAGCACCCGCGCTTGATAGCGGGGGGACCGCGAGTGTAACGAGCGGTGGGATGAGCGCGAAGCGCGAAGTCTTGAGAAGCAGTATCTTTCCTCCCGTAACACGAATCAAAGGCGGGAGAAGTTCTTCTTCAGGGCTCATTTTCCCGTAAAGATAGTGCCAAAAGAGCATTTTGGCAGGATTTTGCTCTCGTATTGGCCGTCCGGGATAAAGTTTCACGATAGATTTCACTATCTTTGTAGCCGTGGCTGATTCAAATGTCATAGGCTCCTGTAAATGTATGATCTTTAAAATAATTTTCTTACTTATGAGAACTTCTTTCCGCTTTTTGGCCGTATCGTTATTCTGCGCCATATTTTTCACCATCAACGCCAATGCTCAGCTGGACGAGCGCAAGAGCGGCATCTATGCCATCGTTGACGGAAAGTCCGTCCCGCTGACATATTCCAGCGGCATACAGCACAACGCCTCCACAGGTATTCTCGGAGTAGAACTCGGAAAGAAGAAATGTACGTTCAAAAAACCGACTTCAGGCACATTGGCATCAGACACCTTCGTGCTGGTGATCGACCCTGAAAAGAAAGCAGTCATAAGGAATATCACGGTCTATGATCCATTCATCAAATCAATTACACCGGACGATATGCTGGTTCTTCCCCTCACCGTAGTCAAAAACAAACGTGTCTATGAAGAAGGCAAGACCATCGCCGGAATAAATGTTTCCGTAAAGGACAGGATGGAATTCGAATGGGAGCGTATCAGCGACAACTCTTTTGAAATCCGTGTACTCAATCTCATTCCCGGAGAGTACGGTTTCGTATTCCGTCCTGCCAGACTCGGCGAATTCGACTACTCGGCCATCTTCGGTTTCACCATTTCAGAATAACGATATGAAGTCAAAGAAAAGAATCGTCCTTGCAGCGCTCCTCGCATTATGCGCCATAGGCTGCGGCCGGAAGACGGACAGTGTAGAAGTTGTGGAAAAATACTGTCCCTACGGATTTGATGAAAGTCTGTACATATGCGAAGAGGGCAAGGTGAAATCAGGCGACACCTTCACCACTCTTATGGGCAGGCTCGGTATGGAAGCTGCAGATGCATACAAACTGACGCAGTTGTGCGACAGCGTCTTTGATGTCAGAAGGCTTCGCGCCGACAATGTATTCCGCGCATTCTACAAGCAGGATTCCACCGGCAGCGGCCCGCTTGCCTATGTGGTATATGAACAGAGCCGCATCCGTTCCACCGTATTCAAATGCAGCGACTCTCTTGCAGTCTGGAATTTCGACCGCCCCACTTCAACAGAGCGGAAATTCACCGACGTCACCATCAACAGTTCGCTGTGGAACGATATGATTGCCGCCGGAGCCTCACCCGCCCTGATTGTAAATCTGGCCGATATCTACCAGTGGAGCGTGAATTTCTTCACACTCCAACAGGGAGACCGTTTCCGTGTAATCTACAGCCAGACTGTCTGTGAAGATGAAATAATCTCCATAGATACGGTATTTTTCAGCGTCTTCAACGGAGGCAGCAAGGAAGTTTCCGCCCTGCGCTACGTTCCCTTCGATCAGGAGAAGGCCGGCTATTGGGGCAAAGACGGAGAGAGCCTCAAGAGAATGTTCCTCAAGGCCCCTCTCAAATACAACAGAATCAGCAGCAAGTTTTCATACAGAAGGAAGCATCCGGTTACAGGCAAGGTCAAAGCCCATACTGCAGTTGACTATGCCGCTCCTACGGGCACTCCGGTCCACGCTATCGGCGACGGCACCGTGACACTCTGCGGATGGGACGGCACAGGCGGAGGAAACAGAGTCAGAATCAAACATATGCAGGGATATGAAAGTTGTTATATGCATCTTTCCGGATTTGCGAAGGGCATACGCTCCGGCTCAAGAGTCTCGCAAGGAGAACTCATAGGCTATGTGGGAGCTACCGGCACAGCTACCGGGCCGCATCTTGACTTCCGCATCTGGCACAACAAGAAGCCGATAGATCCGCTATCGCTGAATTCTCCCGCAAGCGAGCCTCTTGCCAAGAAATATATGGACGAATTCAACGGTATCTACACAATCTACGCTGCAGAACTCGATTCCCTGTCAGGCGGAAACAAATAATCAGTTTTTTAGATTACTTTTGCAATTTGAATCAAATTGATAATCAGACTGAGTTTATGGAAAGGAAAACATATACCGGAAAGCCTGCAGTGAAAAGGGAATCAGGCAGAAAATCCAGTAGCAGGGAGACAGCGAAAGCCGTCGGCAGAGCGTTAGGCAAAATCAGTGGCCGGAGTGCCGGCAGAAGCGACAGACAGTCAGAAAGACCGACTGGGAGACCGGCTGGAAGACCTGCCGGAAGACCGGTGGCAAGACCGGTGACAAGGCCGGTGACAAGGCCGGTGACTAAGCCTGCTTCGAAGCCGGCAGTCGGAAGCGACGAGGTGCGTCTCAACAAATTCATCGCCAACAGCGGCATCTGCTCCCGCAGGGAAGCCGACACATATATCCAAACAGGGCTGGTGAGCGTCAACGGCAAAATCGTCACCGAACTGGGCACGAAGGTCAACCCCCTGAAGGATGAAATCCGCTTCAACAACGAGCGTATCCGAGGCGAGAAGAAGGTCTATCTCGTTATGAACAAACCCAAGGATTATGTCACCACTCTCTCCGACCCTCACGCCGACCATACCGTGATGGAACTCATCAGCACGGACAAATGCCCGGAACGGGTGGTACCGGTAGGACGTCTCGACAAGGCCACTACGGGGGTGCTTCTCTTCACCAACGACGGAGACCTCAACAAGAAACTCACCCACCCTTCCCATCAGGTAAAAAAGATATACCACGCATTTCTGAACAAGAATCTCACCAGAGAAGACTTCAACAGAATACTTGAAGGCATAGAACTTGAAGACGGCCCGATTGCCGCCGATGCCCTCTCCTACGTGGAGGAAGACAAATCGCAGGTGGGGCTCGAAATTCACAGCGGCCGCAACCGCATTGTCCGCCGCATCTTCGAGCATCTGGGCTACCGCGTGAAAAAACTTGACAGAGTTTGCTTCGCCGGACTGACAAAAAGGAACATCCGCCGCGGACAGTGGCGTTTCCTTACAGAAAAAGAGATCAATCTGCTTAAGATGGGGGCATTCGAATAATGGAGGAAATCACTCACACTCAGCACAGAGCAGGATTCGTCAACATCATAGGCAACCCTAATGTCGGGAAGTCCACGCTTATGAACGCTCTCGTGGGCGAGAATCTTTCGATTGTCACCGCGAAGATGCAGACCACACGCCACCGCATTATGGGCATCGTCAACGGAGACGACTATCAGATAGTCTATTCCGACACTCCGGGCATTCTAAAGCCGAGTTATGCCCTGCAGCAGAGCATGCTCGATTTCGTCGATACAGCCATAGGCGATGCGGACATCATTCTCTATGTCACCGACGTGGTGGAGAAAAAAGACAAGAACGCCGAATACGTGGAAAGGCTCAACCGTCTGGATTGCCCTGTCATCATCGTCCTCAACAAGATTGACATCAGCGACCAGCAGACAGTCCTGCAGCTTATGGACGAGTGGAAAAAGCTTGTGCCGAAAGCCGAGATATTCCCCGCTTCCGCCATTGAGCGTTTCAATCTCGAAAATATATTCGAAAAAGTGGTGGAACTGCTGCCTGTGAGCCCTCCGTGGTACGACAAGGAGCAGTTTACAGACAAGTCCTTGAGATTTTTCGCATCTGAAATAATACGTGAGAAAATCCTCCTCAACTTCGACAAGGAGATTCCCTACTGCACGGAAGTGGTGGTGGAATCCTTCAAGGAAGGTGAGGAACGCTACGACATAAGCGCCGTGATAAACGTGATGCGCGATTCCCAGAAAGGAATCATCATCGGCAAGGGAGGCAGCGCTCTGAAGAAACTCGGAACAGCTGCCCGCATCAGTATGGAGGATTTCTTCCAGAAGAAAGTTTTCCTGCAGCTCTTCGTAAAAGTGGAGCCTGACTGGAGGGAGAACAAAAAAATGCTGAAAAGATTCGGTTACATACAAGATTGAATATTATGATTACAGAAGACATTGACGATTTCGAGGAAACTTCCGCAGAAGAAGAGATTGCCGCCGAAGAAGAGATTGAGGATGCAGGCGAAATGCTGGACGAGGACAACATCGACCAGAAGGAACTTGACAAGTACGACAAACTCGTGGCCGAGGGAGAAAACAGGTACAAGCTGTCAGGAATGTACCGCGACTGGTTCCTCGACTATGCGTCGTATGTCATTCTGGACCGTGCCGTTCCGCACATTGAGGACGGTCTCAAGCCCGTGCAGCGCCGTATCCTTCACGCTATGCAGAAGGTTGATGACGGACACTACCATAAGGTTGCCGGCATCGTTGGCGACACGATGAAATACCACCCTCACGGTGATGCCTCCATCAAGGATGCGCTCGTGGGGCTCGGGCAGAAGGAATATCTGATAGACTGTCAGGGCAACTGGGGCAATATCTTCACAGGCGACAAGGCGGCGGCTTCCCGCTACATCGAAGCCCGCCTGAGCAAATTCGCACTGGAAGTCGCATTCAACAAGAAGATTACGGAATGGGTGCCGTCATATGACGGAACGAATATGGAACCTGTGGTTCTTCCCGTCAAGTTCCCGCTGCTGCTTGCACAGGGCACTGAAGGAATTGCCGTGGGCCTTGCCGTAAAGATTTTGCCGCACAACTTCAACGAACTTCTCGACGCCAGCATTGCAGCCCTCAGGGGCAAGCCTTTCGAACTCTATCCCGACTTCCCGACAGGAGGCCTGATAGACTGTTCGAAATACAACAACGGCACACGCGGCGGCAAGGTGAAGATTCGCGCCCGCATCGTCAAGACCGACAAGAGAACCCTCACCATCACTGAACTTCCTTACGGCCAGACTACTGATACTCTCATAGACTCCATCATAAAGGCCAACGACAAGGGGAAAATCAAAATCAGGAAGGTTGACGACATATCGTCGGACGGAGTTGAAATCGCCATCCAGCTGCAGAACGACATTTCTCCCGACAAAACCATAGACGCCCTTTACGCCTGCACGAACTGCGAAGTGGCAATATCTCCCAACGCCTGCGTGATAAAAGATCGCAAGCCGCATTTTATGGGAGTGGATGAAATCTTGACTTACAACGCATTCCATACCAAGGACCTCTTCGAGCAGGAACTCAAGATCATTCTTGACGAACTTGAAGGGGACTGGCACTACTCCTCTCTCGAGAAAATCTTTTTCGAGAAAAAAGTGTTCCGCATTCTGGAAAACGATGCTTCTTCGTGGGAACAGCAGCTCAAGGATGTGGAGGAAGGTATGAAGCAGTATCAGGATTCTCTGCGCAGGCCGATAACATCGGAAGACATTGCAAAACTCGTGGAGAAGCCTGTCAGGAAGATATCCCGTTTCGACATCAAGGCCGCCGAAGAGAAAATCCGCGGCATAGAGATAAACATCGACGAGGTAAAGAACAACCTGGAACACCTTACAGATTTTACAGTCAGATATTTCCAGAATCTCAAAAAGAAATACGGCGCCAAGTTCCCTCGCCGTACCGAGATACAGACCTTCGAAAGCATTCAGGCTGAGAAAGTGGTGACGACAAACGCCAAACTCTATGCCAACAGGGCGGACGGTTTCGTGGGCATTGACCAGAAGAAGATAGACGGTGCCGAGTTCATCTGCGACTGCTCCGACATCGCCGAGATTGTGGTATTTATGAAAGACGGCAAGTATCTCGTCACCAAGGTCAAGGACAAGGCTTTCATAGGCAAGGACATAATCCACGTGGCGGTATTCAACCGCAAGGATGAGCGCACGGTATACAACGTCATTTACCGCGACGGTAAAGTCGGTGCTCCGTATTACGCCAAACGTTTCTCAATCACCGGCATTACCCGCGACAAGGAATACGATTTGACCTCCGGTACCGCAGGTTCAACGGTAATGTGGTTTACCTCCAACAGCAACGGTGAGGCTGAGATATTGAAGGTGCATTACCGTCCGAGACCGAAACTCAAAAAACTTTCCGAAGAATTCAATTTTGCATCCCTCGCCATAAAAGGCAGGGCTTCAAGGGGAAATCTCGTTACGAAGAAGAACGTCATTTCGAAGATAACTCTCAAGAGCAAGGGAGTTTCCACTCTCGCCGGCAAGCAGATATGGTTCGACAGCGACATCAACCGTCTGGTCGACAGCGGACGCGGGCTATATCTGGGTGAATTCTCCGAAGGTGACAAGATTCTCGTAATTTGCACAGACGGAACCTATTATACAACCTCATTCGACCTGAACAACCACTATCAGGGAGATATAATGAAGATAGAGAAGCTGGACCCTGAAAGGACGGTCTCAGTTCTCTATTACGACGGTGAAGCCAAGGCCTACTATATCAAGCGTTTCAGTTTCGAGCCGAACAACGGCATTCCGGTAAGGTTCATTTCGGAAGACAAGAAGAGCTCGTTCATTGCCCTGAGCGAGGACAAATATCCGCAGATGCTGGTCACATTCGCAGGCAAGAATGCGGAAAGGGAGCCGGAAGCGATTGACGTCGAACAATATATCGGCAAAAAGAGCTACAAGGCGATGGGCAAGAAAGTATCCTACTTTGAAGTGAAGGATGTAAAGTTCATCGAACCCCTCGTAAAGGAAGAACCGGACGACGGGCAGGAAGAAGATGAAATAGAGCCTGAAACTGCCGGGACTTCCGATGAACAGCAAGAGCAGATTTGGGACAGCACAGACGAACCTACCTTGTTTTAATATACCGTAGTGATGACAATAGCCCTGACAGGCTTTATGGCCAGCGGAAAGACCACATTCGGCCGGGCGGCGGCAGCAT
Source organism: Candidatus Cacconaster caballi (assembly GCA_018065695.1). Taxonomy (GTDB): domain Bacteria; phylum Bacteroidota; class Bacteroidia; order Bacteroidales; family UBA932; genus Cacconaster; species Cacconaster caballi. Next base: position 7,826 of record JAGHST010000013.1, read on the forward strand.
TGCTGGGCCGCAGGTTCGCTGACACCGACCATCTTCTTCAGGAACGCTACGGCCGCCCTGCCGGCGAACTCTTCACCATCCTCGGCGAAGAGGCTTTCCGCCGCGCCGAAGAGCAGATTCTCTCGGAAGCCCTTGCATCAGAAAGCGACCTTATACTCGCCCTGGGCGGAGGCACTGTCAAGAGCCGCTCCAACCGCACACTCCTGCGGGAAAGAGCGGAAGTCATCTGGCTTCAGACCTCCATTGACATAGTTATGAGCGAGATAGGCAACTGCGACAGGCCTCTCGTAAAAGGCAAGTCGAGAGAAGAGGTCGAGGCTCTCTATGAAAAGCGCAAGCCCCTCTACGAATCAGTGGCTGATTATGTATTCAGAATTGAAACGACTGACTACGATAACGTCATAAAGGAACTGGCCGACTTTATCAGAACAATTCCTTCTCTTTGATGTCCTTCACCCTAAGCTGGATATTTGCGATGCCCCGATAGTAGTTTTCTGCTATCGAATAGCAGATGTCCACCGGATTGCCGGCCTGCATATGGTCGAAATGGTCAGACAGATTGAAGGCAATTGCGGAAATGTGGTGGTACGGTTCGTCCTCCTGTATCAGTTCCAGTTTGAGATGCTTGAGGTCTCCGTTGTCTGCGGCTCCCACCTTGCGGCCGTTGCCATTGTCATATACGTTCTCGGTGATGAAGACCGGGGACTGGTTGCCAGGTCCGAACGGCTGGAACTGCTTGAGAAGGCGGAAGAACTTCGGTGTTATCTGATTGAAATCCAAATAAGAATCTATATTTACCACAGGCGTGAGGTCCAGACCTTTAATCTTCTCTGCAACAGTCTTTTCAAACCTGAGGCAGAACTCTTCGAAATTCTCCTCCCTTATGGTGAGGCCTGCGGCATACATATGTCCTCCGAAATTCTCCAGAAGATCGGAGCAGCTCTCAATGGCGTCATAGAGGTCGAAGCCGGCAACCGAACGGGCGGAGCCCGTTATGAAACCGTTGGACTTGGTCATGACGATTGTAGGGCGGTAGTATGCCTCCACAAGTCTGGAAGCCACTATTCCGACTACGCCCTTGTGCCAGTTGGGGTTATAGACCAGAGTGGATTTCCTGTGTTCGAAGCCCGGAATCTCAAGCACCATCTTGAGGGCCTCTTCGGTTATCTCGCGGTCTATCTTCTTGCGGTCGTTGTTGTGCTCGTTGATATGCGTTCCTATCTCCAGAGCATCTCCGTCGTCGCGGGAAGTCAGCATATCCACAGCCGTGCGGCCCGATTCCATACGACCTGCGGCATTGATGCGCGGGCCGATCTTGAACACTATCTCGTCGATTGTGATACGGTGCTTCTCGAGGCCTGAGAGTTTGATGATGCTCATAAGGCCCTTGCGAGGATTTTCATTAAGCTGCTTGAGACCGTAATATGCAAGCACGCGGTTTTCTCCGGTTACTGACACAAGATCGGAAGCTATGCTGACCACAAGCAGATCAAGAAGCGATGTAATCTTTTCAAAAGGGATGCCGTGGGACTGAGCATACGCCTGAACCAGTTTGAAGCCCACTCCGCAACCTGAAAGGTCATCGAAAGGATAGTGGCAGTCCTCCCTCTTCGGGTCGAGGACGGCGACAGCCGGAGGAAGAGCGGAATCGGGAAGATGGTGGTCACATATTATCGCGTCTATGCCGAGGCTTTTGGCATACTTGACTTTCTCTATGGCCTTGATGCCGCAGTCCAAAGTGATGAGAAGAGAGCATCCGTGCTCCTTTGCGGTGTCGATTCCCTTGTAGGATACACCGTAGCCCTCATCGTAACGGTCCGGGATATAATACTCGAGATTGTCGGTTATTGTGCGGAAGAACGAATAGACCAGAGAAACTGCAGTAGTGCCGTCCACATCGTAGTCTCCGTATATGAATATGCGCTCCCCTGCCTTGATGGCCTTGTCAAGACGGTCCACCGCCTTGTCCATGTCAGTCATCAGAAACGGGTCGTGCAACATTCCCAGGTCCGGACGGAAAAACTCGCGCGCCTTGGCGAACGAATCGATGCCGCGCTGGACAAGCAGATTCGCAAGGACTTGATCTATTCCGAGTTCCTGCGAAAGCTGTCTCACCGTAGCCGGATTGCCCGGCTCTCTGACCACCCATTTCTTATCGATTCCCATAACATACAAAGATAAGCATTTTTATTGGGATGTCCTTAAAAATTTTTAACTTTGTGGCTTAAACGATAAATTTTTTCACCCGAATTCAAGTTATGGAAATCACTGACCTCAACGAACAGGAACTGAACCGCCGCGAATCTCTGCGTAAACTTAACGAATTGGGTATCAATCCATACCCTGCTGCAGAATACAAAACAAACGCGTCCACCGAAGATATAAAGAACGGCTATGATCCGGAAAAAGGCAACTTCGATGACGTAGTGATAGCGGGACGAATAATGAGCCGGCGCATAATGGGAGCCGCCTCGTTCATCGAGATACAGGATTCGAAAGGAAGGATTCAGGTATATGTGAAACGCGACGAAATATGTCCTGGCGAGGACAAGACAATGTACAACACTGTCTTCAAGAAGCTCCTCGACATAGGCGACATAATCGGCATAGAGGGATATGCCTTCATCACCCAGACCGGGCAGCTCTCCGTCCACGCGAAGAAGCTCGACGTGCTCAGCAAGTCCCTGCGCGTGCTTCCTATCGTGAAAGAGAAGGAAGGTGAGGTATATGACGCCTTTTCGGATCCGGAGCTCCGCTACAGAATGCGCTACGTGGATCTCATAGTGAATCCCGAAACCAAGGAGGTATTCCGCAAGCGTACCCGCATCATCCAGACAATGCGCGAATATTTCAACGAACACGGCTATCTTGAAGTGGAAACTCCTATCCTTCAGTCAATTCCTGGCGGAGCCACTGCAAGGCCCTTCATAACCCACCACAACGCGCTCGACATTCCGCTCTATATGCGTATCGCCAACGAATTGTATCTCAAGCGCCTGATAGTGGGAGGCTTCGATGGCGTGTACGAGTTCGCCAAAGATTTCCGCAACGAGGGAATGGACCATACCCATAACCCTGAATTCACCTGTATGGAGATCTACGTAGCCTACAAGGACTACAACTGGATGATGAAATTCGTGGAGCAGATGCTCGAAAGGATAGCCCTCACCATCAACGGAAAGACCAGAATCAGCGTATGGGGCGACGAAGTGGAGTTCAAGGCTCCGTACCGCCGTCTGCCGATGCTGGAAGCCATAAAGGAATATGCAGGAGTGGACATTGCCGGAATGGACGAAGATCAGCTTCGCAAGACTTGCAAGGACCTCAACGTTCCCGTCACCCCTTCAATGGGAGCAGGCAAGCTCATCGACGCCATCTTCGGCGAGTACTGCGAGAAGAATCTCATCCAGCCTACCTTCATAACAGACTACCCTGTCGCTATGAGCCCTCTCACCAAGCGCCACAGGCAAAATCCGGACCTTACCGAACGATTCGAACTCTTTGTCAAGGGCAAGGAACTCGCCAACGCATACAGTGAGCTCAACGACCCTATCGACCAGCTTGACAGATTCAACGAACAGGTGCGGCTGAAGAACGCCGGAGACGACGAGGCGATGTATATCGATATGGACTTTGTCCGCGCACTCGAATACGGTATGCCTCCGACATCGGGCCTCGGAATGGGCATTGACCGTCTCACTATGATGATGACGGATTCCCCTGCAATCCAGGACGTACTTTTCTTCCCTCAGATGAAGCCTCAGAAGGTGCGCAAGAGTGAAGAAACCTCGGAAAAGGAAGCCGGGGAGAAATGATAACCTCCCTTCAGAATCAGAAAATCAAGGACATCGTCGCACTTGAGACCAAATCCCGCGAACGCCGCGAGAGGGGTCTTTTCGTAGTGGAGGGCGTGCGTGAAGTGGAGCGGGCTCTGGCCTGCGGCTACGAAGCCGTCGAAACCTTCCGCCGCGGCACTGACGTTTCCGATGCGGTCTATGAAAAAATAGCTTACCGCGGCAGCACTGAAGGCGTGATTGCTGTAATGAAGGCGCGCACCCTCTCCCTCAACCTTGTCAGGACATCCGAAAACCCTCTGGTGCTCGTTCTGGAAAGCGTTGAAAAGCCGGGCAACCTCGGTGCCGTCCTGAGGACTGCAGATGCGGCCGGCATCGATGCCGTGCTGATATGCGATCCTCTCACCGACATTTACAATCCGAATATAATCAGAGCTAGTCTGGGCGCGGTTTTTTCCGTCCCGGTTGCTGTCTGCACCTCCATTGAAGCATACGGTTGGCTGAAGGCCAAGGGATTGAACATTCTTACAGCGCAGTTGCAGGACTCCGAACCATATTACGCCACCGATATGAGATGCGGCACCGCAATCGTCTTCGGAGCCGAGGACCAAGGCCTCTCCCCGTTCTGGAGAGAACGCTCCGACAAGAAGATACGGATTCCGATGGCCGGCCTTATGGATTCGCTGAACGTCTCCGTTTCAGCCGCGATACTCTGCTTCGAAGCCGTAAGGCAGAGATGTTCCAAGTAACCTTCAATGAAGAAATTCGGTCTCATAGGCACCCCCATATCCGGCAGTCTGAGCCCTCTGATGTTCAAAGCGGCGTATCCCGGCTCCGATATGACCTACGACCTCATCGAGACGGACAACGTGGAGGAAGCCCTCGACATATTCAGAAAAGAGTACGATGCCGTCAACGTGACCGCCCCTTTCAAGGAATCCGCCTTCAAGGCAGCCGAAAGAGCCGACTCCGTCTGCAGGCGTCTCGGCGTCACCAACCTCCTTATGAAGCGGGACGGAGCAATCCACGCCTCCAATACAGATTATCTGGCCGTGGCCAACATCCTGAGGCTTCATAAGGTGCGTTTCAAAGACGCCAACGTGATGGTGATAGGATGCGGAGGGGCCGGCAAAAGCGCCGCCATCGCATCTTCTTCCCTGCACCTGACCACTATGGTGGCGGACCGCACCGTCAAAAAGGCCGGAGAGTTCTGTTTCAAGCACGGAGGAATGGCCCCGCTGCCTTTTGAAAACATTGTGCAGCAGGTTGTTCTCAGCAATATAGGAATCATCATATACACTTTGCCCGTGCCGGTCGGATGGCTTGAGGAACTTCCTCTCGAGGGCAAGGTAGTGCTGGAAGCCAACTATGTCACGCCCTGTCTGGAGCAGATATGCCAAGAAAAAGGAGCAATCTATGTCTCAGGCCGTGAATGGCTTCTGCAGCAGGCCATTGCCGGGTTTACGCTTATGACAGGCTCGGCCCCGAACGAGCAAGTTCTGAGAGATTGCCTTCAAAAAACATGAGATTATTTTTTTTTACAGACCGCTTTCGTTGCGGTCACTTTGGCGGCATCGTCCGCCATTGCTTTTCTGGCTGTCAATCTTCATAGCACACGCAAACAACTTATCGAAACAAAACGCAGGCTGACACTGCTCGCGCAATGCCGCTCGCGCGACGTCGGCGAATGCGTGAAAATGTCTGTGGACATAATGAACGCTGCAGCGGCAAGCGGCAGCAACGGCCATACTCTGTATAAACACATCCGCAGATATTTTTCACAAGGGGATTCAGAATGGAACTTCGCCGACGGCTCGATGGCTCTGGCAAATGCCTGCCACGGAGGATTTGCCGCATACCTCACGGAGGAATATCCCTCACTCACCGTCTCGGACGTCAGGATGTGCTGTCTGATAGTCATCGGAGCAACTCCCGCCTGCATCAGCCTTGCCTGCGGCTATGAGCATCCCGTCACTTTCTACAACAGAAGAACCCGCATCCGCAAGAAGATGAATCTTGAAACAATGGAATCTTTCGAAGACCACCTCTCGCGGCTGGCGAAATTCACCGCAGACCGGCATCTGGTCGATTTGAAAGATTAAAGAACTCCAATTTATCAATGGCGGCGGCAGGTCTTACTTAAACGGCAATTTTCTGGAATTTGTCTGCCGCCGCTTTTTTTTGTGTTTTTCAGTCCAAATTACTAAATTCGTAGGTTAAAAAACATCCAAAATGTCAGATAAAATCACTAAATTAATGAATGACAATCCGCTAGCACGCTGGAGTGTCCTCATCCTCGTTGCGTCGATGATGTTCTTCGCGTATATGTTCGTCGACGTGATGTCTCCTCTCAAATCTCTCGTGGAGTCGAGCCTCGGATGGAACAGCAGCGTGTTCGGTACATATGCCGCATCAGAGTACATTCTCAATGTCTGCGGTTTCCTCATCATAGCCGGCGTAATTCTCGACAAACTGGGAGTAAGATTTTCCGGTATCCTGTCCGCCGCCCTGATGGTGATAGGCGCAGGCATCAAATTCATAGGCATCAGCGAATGGTTCCAGACCACGGCGCTCTGCGAATGGCTCGGCTCATGGTGGACCGCTATGCCGGGCAGCGCCAAAATGGCGTCTCTGGGCTTTATGGTATTCGGCTGCGGCTGTGAAATGGAAGGCACCAATGTCTCCAAAATTCTCGCCAAATGGTTCAAAGGCAAGGAGATGGCCCTTGCGATGGGGCTTGAGATGGCTATCGCCCGTCTGGGCGTTTTCGGTGTAATGTGGATTGCACCGGTCATCTCCGGCAGGTTTGACGGTTCCGTCCTAGCACCTGTGGGATTCTGCGGCGCCCTTCTCTGCATAGGTCTCATAAACTTCATCATATTCGGCGTGATGGACCGCAAGTTCGACGCTCAGCTCAAGGAAGCCGGTGAAGTTGCAGGAGAGGACTCTTCGGAAGATGAATTCCATATAAGCGACCTCGGCGCTATCTTTTCAAGCAAAATGTTCTGGATTGTGGCTCTGCTGTGCGTGCTCTACTATTCAGCCATTTTCCCGTTCCAGAGATATGCGACCAATTTTCTCGAAGAGACGCTGCTCATAGACGCAACCGTGGCAGCACGTCTGTTCAGCTGCTTCCCTATCCTGGCAATGGTCCTTACTCCTGTTCTGGGCATTTTCCTCGATCATAAAGGCAAGGGAGCGACAATGCTGATGATAGGCTCCCTGATAATGATAGTCTGCCATCTCTGCTTCGCATTCCTGCTTCCGGCAGTTCCTGAGAAGTGGCTGGCACTCACTCTTATCGTGGTACTCGGCGTAAGCTTCTCCCTCGTACCAGCGGCTCTCTGGCCTGCAGTTCCCAAAATCATCCCGGAGAAGATTCTCGGTTCCGCGTACTGCCTCATCTTCTGGGTACAGAACCTCGGCCTGTGCTTCGTACCTATGATTATCGGCTCGCTCCGCCAGGGGACGGGTTCTTATCTCGTGCCGATGATAGTATTCTCTTCTTTCGGCATTCTGGCCTTCTTCTTCTCCCTCCTTCTCAAGAAGGAAGACCGCAGAAAAGGTTACGGACTGGAACTTCCGAACATTACCGATGAAAAATAATCAACACTCAACAATATGACTGAAACTAAAAAAGCCAAAACGCTGAAAGCAAGCAAAGTAGCTTGCTGGCTCGCACTTGCGTGCCTGGTAGTGCCGATGTTCGGATCCTACTTCTTCGATGACATGTTCTCGACGGTGTCACACATCTTCAAGACACCTGAACTTCTCACCCTCGGATGGAATTCCGCAAACTTCGGTTTCTATGCAGGAGGATATTCATTCCTCTGTGTATGGGGCGGTCTGATCGTCTGCGGTATTCTGCTCGACAAATTCGGAGTCAGACTCGTGGGGTCCGTATTCGTAGGCCTGATGCTAATAGGAGCCGCCATTGTCTATACAGCCATCACGGTTCCCGCAATTGCGGAAAAAGGTCCTGAGACGTCTCTTCCTATCGCTTATGTCGGATGTATGCTCTTCGGACTCGGCAGTGAAATAGCAGGAGTGGCAGTGACACGTTCCATCGCTAAATGGTTCAAAGGCAAGAACGTAGCCCTCGCTATGGGTCTCCAGCTCTCCATCGCACGCTGCGGTACAGGTCTGGCAATGATTCTCGCACCGCGCCTCGTGCTTGCGAACGCAGCCGGCATCTATCCTCTCTCAGCAACCAACCGTCCGGCACTCCTGGGCTTGACATTCATCTTCATAGGCGCTATCCTCTGGGCCATCTTCGTGGCAATGGACGCCAAGTATGACCGTCAGGAAGGCATCGTTACCGAGCGCGGCGAGCAGAAGGAAGAGGACAAGTTCAAGTTCTCCGACATCATCAGGGTACTCAAGAACCCTCGCTTCATAATGATTGCACTGCTCTGCGTCTTCTTCTACTGCTGCGTAATCAGTTTCAAGAAGTTCGGAACCTCCATCATAATGCCCCGCTTCGGCCTCGATGCGAACATCGTTTCAATCATGATCTCGATGATAGCATTCGCTCCGGTGGTCTTCACCCCGCTCTTCGGCGCTCTCGTGGATAAGGTCGGAAAGGCTACCACCTGGATGATTACAGGCGCGGTTCTGGTATTTGCAGCCCATCTGATGCTCGCATTTGCAACCGCTCCGTTCTTCGGATACCTTGCAATCATTCTTCTCGGCATCGGCTATTCACTCGTTCCTTCCGCAATGTGGCCGTCAGTTCCTAAGATTGTTCCGGAAAAGAACCTTGGCACCGCATATTCCCTCATCTATTGGATTCAGAATATGGGTATGCTTCTGGTCCCTATCTTTGTGGGCCGCATAATGAGCAACGGCAGCCTTGCAGAGACACAGAAGTCAGTTCACTCTGAGTTTATCTTCATCGGCCTGGGCATCGTAGCCATCACTGTGGCAATACTTCTGAAGTTCAACTCCAGAAAGCACCCGGAACTCAAGATAGACCGTCCGTCAAAGGAAATCGCATAGCTTAAATTTACAGAACAATTCAATCAATACGCATTATGTCAGTCAATAAAGTCATTTTAATCGGAAACGTGGGGAAGGATCCGGAGATCAGACACCTCGAAAGCGGCACAGCTGTCGCAACCATCACATTAGCAACAAGCGAAAGATACAAAGACAAGAACGGAGAGCAGAAGGAAGTTACCGAATGGCATACCGTAATAGCCTGGAGACAGCTGGCTGACCTCGCTCAGAACTATATCAGAAAAGGCACGCAACTGTATGTGGAAGGCCGTATCCGCACCCGCAGCTGGGACGACCAGAACGGGCAGAAGCGCTACGCCACCGAGATTCAGGCAGACTCTATCCAGCTTCTCGGCCGTCGCAGCGACAATCCTGCTCAAGGGGCAGGTACTGCAGCTCCTTCCTACAGCGCAGCGCCGCGTCCCGCCCCTGCCCCAGCCCCGACAACTCCTGTCATAAATCCGCAGGACCTTACGGATGAAGGTACGGATGACCTGCCGTTCTGATAATAGTCTGTTTTGAAATGAAAGAAGCAACACTTGACGTTGTCCTCGGACTCCAGTGGGGAGATGAGGGCAAAGGTAAAATAGTGGATGTGCTTGCAGAGCGCTACCCTGTAATCGCAAGATTCCAGGGTGGCCCGAACGCAGGCCATTCGATACATTTCGGCAACACAAGTTTCGTGCTCCACTCAGTTCCTTCGGGAGTGTTCAGAGACGGTACTGTCAACATCATCGGTAGCGGAGTCGTGCTCGACCCCGTCATCTTCCGCGATGAGTGCCTTGCCATCGAAAAGCTCGGAATTCCTGTCCGCGACAGGCTGAAGATTGCCAAAAGGACTCAGCTCATCCTCCCTACCCACCGCATTCTCGATGCGGCCGACGAATCGGCTCTTGGCAAAGGCAAAATAGGTTCTACCCTGAAAGGCATCGGTCCGGCATACTCGGACAAGACCGGACGCAACGGCGTCCGCGTGGGAGACCTCCTCGGGCCCGATTTCAAGGAGAAATTCAATACTCTGAAGCGCAAACACCTCACACGTCTCAAAGCGTACGATTTCGAGTTCGATGCAGACTCCGGCGAGGCTCAGTGGTTCGAAGCTGCCGAATATCTGAAAACTTTCGACATTGTCGATTGCGAATACGAAGCGAACGCGCTTTTGGACAGCGGGAAACAGATTCTGGCAGAGGGAGCGCAAGGTTCGATGCTGGATGTCGATTTCGGTTCCTATCCGTTCGTAACGTCAAGCTCCACCGCCTGCGCCGGAGCATGCACCGGCCTTGGCGTGGCACCTGGCCGCATCGGTAATGTGTACGGCATATTCAAAGCTTACTGCACAAGAGTCGGCAGCGGCCCGTTCCCTACCGAACTTTTCGACTCAGTCGGAGAAGAACTCCGGCAGAAAGGCTACGAATTCGGAGCCACCACAGGCAGGCCGCGCCGCACAGGCTGGATAGATCTCGTGGCGCTAAAATATGCCATAATGCTCAGCGGAGTGACTCAGCTCATAATGATGAAGGCCGATGTCCTCGACGGCTTCTCCACCATAAAGGCGGCCGTTCAGTACAAGGTCGGCGGAAATCTTACCGACAGAGTCCCGTTCGACGTCCGTGCGGAGGTGGAGCCCGTCTATAAGGAATTCAAGGGATGGAGCAAGCCTGTATCGGGCTGCCGCAGCGAGGCTGAACTTCCCGTCGAATTCAGGGAATATGTCAAGTATATAGAAGATTTCACAGGGGTTCCTGTCAAAGTCATATCTCTCGGTCCTGACCGTGACCAGACAATAATCAGATAGGAAAGATTTGGCTATTCTTGAAAAAATAGACGATCCGTCACAGATTCGGAACCTCTGCCCGGAGGATCTGAGAACTCTCTGCGAAGAGTTGCGCCGGTATATCATCGAATGCTGCTCCGAAAATCCCGGTCACATAGGCGCAAGCCTGGGTGCTGTGGAGATTGCAGTGGCTCTGCACAAGGTGTTCAACACTCCGGAAGATCAGATAGTGTGGGACGTGGGCCATCAGGCCTATGCCCACAAAATCCTGACGGGAAGGCGCGAAGAATTCCGCAACAACCGGAAGAAAGATGGCATCAGCGGTTTTCCGCGACGCGACGAGAGTCCGTATGACGCCTTTGGCACAGGCCACTCCTCCACGTCCATCTCGGCAGCCCTCGGATTGGCTGTTGCAGCGCAGATGCAGGGTCGCAGCACACACACGGTGGCTGTGATAGGTGACGGTGCAATGACCGGAGGCCTCGCTTTCGAAGGCATCAACAATGCAGGTTCACTCAAGACCGATCTGCTTGTAATACTCAACGACAACCAGATATCCATAGACCAGAACACGGGGGCCCTGCACAACTACCTTCTCAAGGTTGTGACAAGCCGCAACTACAACAAACTCAAAAAGAGCATCTGGGACAAACTCGGCTCAACACGTTTCAGAAGCAGGATACAGAAGAACGTGAAGAACTTGAAGCGTTTTCTCGGGAAGGGTACCGGTGAAGCGTATTCTCTGTTCGACTCTCTGGGTTTCAGGTATTTCGGGCCGATAGACGGCAACGATGTGGAACTTCTCACAAAAACCCTTGAAAGGCTTAAAACAATCCCCGGAGCGAAACTTCTTCACGTCATCACTGTAAAAGGCAAGGGATTCCGTCCGGCTGAAGAAAATCAGACCATCTGGCACGCCCCCGGCACTTTCGATCCGAACACAGGCCTCAGGACAGGCAAAAAGCCGGATACAGCCAGATTCCAGGAAGTATTCGGCACGACTTTGCTCGAACTTGCCCGCTCGGATGAGAGAATCGTAGGCATAACTCCGGCAATGGCCACCGGATGCAGTATGGATATAATGATGGCCCGGATGCCTCAGCGCGTCTTCGACGTAGGCATTGCCGAGCAGCACGCAGTGACTTTTTCAGCCGGATTGGCGGCAGGAGGCCTGCTCCCTGTCTGCAACATATATTCTTCTTTCTCCCAGAGAGCGTTTGACAGTCTTGTCCACGACGTTGCCCTTCAGAATCTGAAGGTAATCCTCTGCCTTGACAGAGCCGGTCTCGTAGGAGAAGACGGCGCCACCCATCACGGAGTCTTCGATATGACTTCGTACCGTTCGGTGCCGAACATCACCATCGCCTCCCCCATTGACGAGAGAGAGTTGCGCAATATGCTCTATTCCGCCACTCTTCCGGATTATGGAGCCACTGTCATCCGGTATCCGAGAGGATGCGGCAGCGGCGCCCTGTGGCGCAACGAACCCTTTGAAAAGATTGCCATCGGCAAAGCATCACTTCTTTCCGACGGCAGTGGCGTGGCCGTGCTCAGCATAGGCCCTTCAGGGGTGAAAGCGGCGCAAGCCATAAGGCAGGCAGCGGAAAAGGGAGTGAAGGCAATCCATTATAATATGAGATTTGTCAAACCTCTCGACAAGGAGGCTCTCGCGGATGTCTGTTCGAGAGCAGACAGAATCATCACTGTGGAAGACGGCTCCGTTATCGGAGGCCTGCACGGTGCCGTAGCAGAATATATCGCGGACAACGGCCTCTCCTGCAAGCTTTCCGGTCTGGGCATTCCCGATTCTTTCATAGGTCAGGGAAAGCCGGAAGAACTCTATTCGGAGTGCGGCTTCAACACCGCAGACATCCTTGAGGAAATATTGAAGTGAATTTTTTTAAAATATTTTGCAGATTGAGATAAAACTCATATATTTGCAGTCCCGAAAAAAGCCGACGTAGCTCAGTTGGTCAGAGCAGCTGATTTGTAATCAGCAGGTCGTGGGTTCGACTCCCTCCATCGGCTCCA
>JAGHST010000022.1 GCA_018065695.1 Candidatus Cacconaster caballi
AAACGGACTGAGCTCCGAGAGCTCATGAGGAACGCTCAACGGGGCCGGCGGCCCCGGCCGCTAAGGCTAAGCCCCGCGAAGTTTTTCATGAGTTTATAAAAGAAAAGCTACGGAATTTTGGTTACTTTTAAAAGCTAACAAAAGAAAACCCAAAACACCATAGCTTATGAACACGCAAAGTAAGGAATTATCCTTTAAAGGACAAAACATTTACATCGGAATCGATGTCCACTTGAAGAGCTGGTCTGTGACATTGTTGTCTGAGACACTGCAATTAAAGAAGTTCAGCCAGAATCCGGATCCGGATGCGCTGTATGCACATCTGGCGAGGAATTACCCTGGAGCGGAGTACTACTCCGTATATGAGGCAGGTTTCTGCGGGTTCTGGATACACTACAGGTTCAACGAGCTGGGAATACACAATATTGTTGTAAACCCTGCTGACGTACCGACGATGTCCAGCGAGAAGTTGCGGAAGACGGATGCCGTCGACAGCGGCAAACTTGCAAGAAGCCTGCGTTCAGGTGAATTGAAGGGCATTTATGTGCCCGCCAACGATGCCGTAGAGATACGTTCTTTGATAAGGCTGAGAGATTTGATTACGAGGGATAGCACTCGCCAGAAGAATCGGATCAAGTCCCACCTTCGCTATCTCGGCATTGAGATACCGGAAGAGTTTATGGGTTGCCGCTGCTGGACGAACCGATTCGTCTTATGGCTCAAGGGCATCGAGTCTTCCACCCCATATGGGAAGCAGACACTCGATTTTCTCATCCAGCAGTATGAAGACTTGCGGCGGCAGCGCTTGGAGATGGTTCGGGCAATCAGGAAATTGTCAAGGACGGAGCGCTTTGAGAGGCCTCTCGAACTGTTGATGACCGTACCTGGCATTGGAGAGTTGACGGGCATGGCACTGATCTCGGAGATCGATGACATCAAACGCTTCAAAGGAGCGGACCAACTTGCAGCATATATCGGGATGATTCCGATGTGCCATTCAAGCGGCGAGCATGACGGAACAGGTTCCATCACGGTCCGCAAGCATTCAAAACTAAGGTATGTGCTTGTTGAAGCGGCTTGGGTCGCCGCCAAGAATGATCCGGCGATGTCCATGGCATATATCAACTACTGCAAGCGGATGAAGCCAAGCCAGGCTATCATCAAGATTGCCAGAAAGTTGGTCAACCGTATATACTTCGTAATGAAACGAAATCAACCATATGAGACTTGTGTGGTTGCATAGAAAGATATCCTGTCTGGTAAACAGATTTTCCTGGGGAAGAATACTTAAACGTACATGCGGCTTTGAAGTCCGCTAGAACCGAGTTTGTACTCCCCGCCTTTGTAAACTAATGCAGATACTTGTGGCGCTTGTTGACTGGGCGTCCACTTTGGAAAGTCTGTTTACCGAGGATTTTTATCGAACATTCATACCGTCTGCCTACAAGCAGGCGTGGGAGATACGTGCGTCTTTTTGAAATAGAGGAAAGATAATACGCCGTGTAAGTAATTGGATACTAGCAATATGAAATTTTGACCAAAAATTCCGTATAAATTATATTTGGATTTTAACTGGAAATGTCCGTTTTGCCCGATTCCATTTCGTTGTTGGTTAATAATGCGTAGATTTGCGAATCTTTTTAAGCATTCATCATGAAACGAATCTCACTCATCATCCTGGCCGTTGCAGCCATCATTGCAGGCAGCGTTTCCTGCCAGAAGATCAACGATATTGCCAAGAGACTTACCGAACTGGAACAGACCGTATCAGACCTTAAGGCGCAGATTCTGGCCGGGGCCGTCATTACTTCTGTTGACAAGACTGCGGACGGATGCACCTTCACCCTTTCCAACGGGCAATCTTACACTGTCACGAACGGTAAGAACGGCTCAGACGGCGAAGCAATCATAGCCGATGTCGAGATAGAGGAAAACTTCATAGTACTTACGTTGAAGAACGGTGAAACGCTCCGCATCTCCTATCAGAATCCGCTGTCAATGGTCACTCTTAACATCGTTCCGGACTATGATGACGGGACAGTCTGGGAGCCAAATACAACAGAGTATAATGGGGAGAAGAGCACCATATTTTACCTTGATATAGAGGTCACACCTGCAAAGTATGCTGAGATTCTTTCAGATACGGAAAGGTTCATCCACAAGGCCGTCTTCTCGCCTGTGCTGACCAAGAGCGGGTTCGGCAACGCATTCACAG
>JAGHST010000035.1 GCA_018065695.1 Candidatus Cacconaster caballi
TTATTTATATAGTACGGATTGAATCCGTTGTGTTCAAAAATATTGTCACTTGCCTCAACCTTGAATTCCTTGTAATAATACTGTTCGTTGTTGGCATTGTATATCATACCCACGTTGCCGGTATCGAATTTTGCGACTCCCAACAGGCGCTTGTTCCTGTATGGAGGAAGAGCTATCGAAAACCGGAACCCGCCGTTCGTATGGGCGTAACCATCAAAGCCCTTTATCGCATAAAAACCTATCGAGCAATGTTTGAAATGACGCGTCATCTCAAACTTGGCTCCCCAGTCGCCTCCGATATACCGCTGTCCCCTGAGGGTGAATGTCGTTCCGAGTCTCGGCCAGTAGCAGTTCAGCGCCACGTTTCCCACCATAAGCATATCGGGATCGTAATGATATACGAAACCTACCCAATATCCCGTCCCTACATAAGCCAGTGTCGCCTCGGCAGAAAAGCACTCGTTCGGAAAAGGGTACATCAACTCGAGAGCTGCTCCGTACTGGTTTGCCGAAAAGAGTCCGACCGTCGCCTTTCCGAAGAGATTCACTCCCCCCGGTATTCTGAACCTCTCCGATATGGTGAGGTGCCCCGGGTGAATTTTGCTTTCAGTATAACCGAAGCCGTCGTTGAAAATCGGAATCTTCACCATTCCCGTAAGTTTTAACCCCGGCAGAGGAGAGTACTCCAGAGACGGGTTGATTGTCCACAGAGACTGATAGACCTGAGTTATTATCAGATTCTTCAGCGAAATCTGGGGATACAGGAAGAGGTTGACGTGCGAAAGGGACCTGTTGGCCTTTTCAGCTTTCCTGACCTTTTTCCAATTGTCGCCAAGGCGGTAGGTGGAATTCCATCTGCCGGCAGCATTATCATATGTCAAAAGAACTTGTGGGACACCATAGTACGTAACGACAAGCCTTTTCTCCCGCCCTCCGGTGTAGGTGCTGTCGATAATGTCGAGCGCGGCATCTATTCCGTAGGCCTGAAGCTTGTGTGCATCGTTCTCTACAGAGACTATCAGAGCCGGTTCTGTCTCAACCACCCTGACATCTGCAAAGCCCGCTTTCACAAGGGCTTCCGATACTTTTTCCACATCGTCCCAAGCGGCTGCGCGCCAAATGGAAGCAACGAGAAACACTAATAATGTCAAACTATACTTCAAGTCGCAAATATATTGAGTTTTTTTTCAATTTCAAAAATAAATTTCAAAAAAAAACCAAAATGCAAAAAAAGACCTGGCAGGCTGTCCGTCAGAATCTTTTGTTGCATTGTAATTCGTAATGTGTGAGGCTTAGCAGATTTGAACTGCTGACCTCTTGCCTGTCAAGCAAGCGCTCTAAACCAGCTGAGCTAAAGCCTCAAAACCTGTGCAAATATAGATAAAATTACTATAACTTCAATATTTTTTGTCAGATTGAGGGAAATCGGTCGGTCCATGCCGGCTTCTCCTCGGTTTCCGGCTTGATTCTGAATATCTTATACCCTATGAAGGCTACGATTATAGACATAAGCGGAGCGAGCATATTGAAGAAGCAGTAAGGCAGATAGTCAAGCGTAGGCACGCGGAGAACGGTTGATTGCGTCATACCGCAAGTGTTCCACGGCACAAGTACGGATGTAACCGTTACGGAATCTCCTGTAGTACGGCTCAGGAGTCTTCCTTCGAATTGTTTCTCCTTATACAGGTTTTTGAACAAGTTGCTCAGAAGCACAATGGCAAGATATTGGTCCGCAGTTGCGACATTCGAAAAAAGGCCTGTGGCCACCGTGGTAGAAACAAGTGATTTTCTTCCTGTTATGACTTTCATCATCACATTTGTCAGACTCTGAACCATCCCGCTGCCGGTAATGACGCCTCCGAAAGCTGAAGCCGAGAGAATGAGAAACACAGTGTTCAGCATTCCACTCATTCCGCGCGTCTGAATCAGAGTGCTCAATGCTTCGTTTGAAGAAGGAATCGCCGTTTTTCCATAATATGTTACGAAAAGACCGCGAATCATTTCCTTAGGAGAGTCGCCGCCACCGATGAAGGCTATCAAATCCGGCTGGGCTATGAGAGCAGTTATACCGGCAACCAGAGATGAAAGGAAAAGTGTCTGGAGAGCAGGCATTCTTTTCGCTATCATCACTGCGGTGACAACAGGAACTATCAGCAGCCACGGACTTATATTGAAAGTGGAACAGAGAGCATTCGAGAATTCATCCACGTCCACCTGACTTGCCGATGCGTGGTTCAAACTGGCTATAAGGAATATAATCAGCGCTATCACAAGTGAAGGCACGGCCGTGATGAGCAGATATCTGATATGTTTGAAAAGGGGCACGTCGTTCATCGAAGAGGACAGGACCGCCGTGTCGGAAAGAGGAGAAATCTCGTCACCGAAATAGGCACCGGATATGACTGCTCCGGCGGTCCAGGCGGCCGAATAGCCAAGAACGGAACCTATGCCGATGAAGGCCACGCCTATGGTTGCTATCGTTGTCCACGAGCTTCCCGTCATCACTGACACGAGTGCGCATATTATACAGACGGCAAAGAGAAATATCTTCGGTGATAAAATCTTCAGTCCGTAATATATGAGTGTCGGTACCACGCCGCTTACCATCCAGCTTCCGGCTATCGCTCCTATCATCAGCAGTATGAGTAACGCGGAAGTGATGGACTTCACCTGCAACGCGATGCCGTCCTCTATTGCCTGCCATTTGGCCTTGCAAAAAATCACGGCTACTGCAACAGCCACGGCCGATGAGGTAAGCAGGGCTATCTGGCTTCCCCCAGCCATTGCGTCGGTACCGAATACTTTGATTACCAGAATCAACAGCACTATCAGTGTAACAAACGGCACCAGCGAGAGCCAGGGATTGGGCAAATTGTTATTGTTGTTTTTCATTTTACGATTCATTTTTAAAGATGCATTACAGGATTGGTTACCAATTCGGTTTTCTCTATTCTAAGATGCGGAAAAGCATTTGAAACAATGTCTGACAGAAGATCCACCGTGAATCTTTCGCTTTCATAATGGCCCATCTCCGCCAGAAGAATGCCGTGGCCTCCGTATGCTCCATCGGCATCGAAATAGGTGTGATAGGAAATTTCTCCGGTCACAAACGCGTCAGCCCCGGCTTCCATCGCTACAGGGATGAGAAAAGACCCCGCACCGCCGCAAAGAGCCACTTTTTCAATAACACGGCCTCTCAGACGGTTATGGTGCATATCCTCTACTCCGAAAACGGATTTGAGCTTCTCAAGGAACGCGGTTTCTTCCATCGGCTCAGGCAGCACCCCGGTCAAACCGCTTCCGCATCCCTCGAAGAGCTTCGGCTCAAGGAACCGCAGGGAGCCGAGTCCCATTTTCTGCGCCATCCTGAAATTGACGCCGCCCTTCGCATTGTCGAGATTGGTATGGGCGCAGTAAATGGCTATATCGTTCTTTATGGCCTTCTCCACACACCTTTGCTGAAAAGTCTGTCCTGCAACCTGTCGCAGAGCACTGAATATCAGAGGATGATGCGACACGATAAGGTTGCAGCCCTTTCGGGCAGCCTCCGCCAGAACATCTTCTGTAACGTCAAGGCAAACAAGCACGGCGTCAACCGGCTGCCGGCAGTCGCCGACCTGCAGACCGGCATTGTCGTAGTCTTCCTGCCATTCAAGAGGCGCTACGTTTTCAATTGCTTCGATTATATCTGTCACGTTCATTTTCTATACCTATTATATATCCTGAACTAATCAGCGGGCTCGATGTCCTTGATATCAACCTGCGCAACTGCCGTACCAAGCATTCCAAGCCTGACCACGACGTGTCTTTTGCCTGACAGTTCGACGCATTCGCAGATGAAACCCTGCAGCGGTCCGTTGAGAATACGCACCTTGCTTCCCTTTCGAATGGGAGACGTTGTAATTGAGACTTCCGCCATACCATTCATTCCATCTATGAACTTTCTGAATTGTTCAAGCTGCTTTTCCGGCACCACAAGCGGAGAGGTGGCAGGCAGAGAGCGATCCATCATAAAGCCCGTCACTCCGTACACCTGTGAAGCCAGAGCCCTGCGTCTGTCCGGAGAACAGCGGACAAAAACAATGCGCGGCATAACCGGCTGTTCCAGAATCTTCACCCTGTCACTCCACTTGCGGCGGACTTTCTGCAGAGGCAGATAACACTCTATCCCGAGTCCGGCAAGAGCTTCAACAGATTTTTTTTCCTGACAGGATCTGGTCATAGCCACAAACCAGAATTGCTTGGATGCTACTTCCCCCATTTGCAGTCATATTCGGGAACAATATCCTGAAGAGCTCTGATAAGAGCCGGTATATCGACGTTGCGTGCGAGGGCTTCGAGACGTGCGATGTTATTTTTCGCCTCTTCGTACGGATAGTTCCTGACTTTTGCCACACGGATACGGTCGTGTGACGTCCCTTCTGTATTTTCTGCAGTGGCGAGCACCTCTTCGTAGAGTTTCTCCCCCGGGCGCAAACCCGTGTATTCAATCATTATGTCCTTGTCAGGCACAAAACCGGCGAGTTCTATCATATGACGGGCAAGGTCCGCTATCTTCACCGGCTTTCCCATATCGAAGACCACTATCTGGTTGCCTTCTGAAATGGTGGCGGCTTCCATAACCAGCCTGCAGGCTTCCGGGATGGTCATAAAGAAACGGTTTATCTCCGGATGTGTCACCGTTACAGGGCCTCCCTTGGCTATCTGCTGACGGAAACGCGGTATTACCGAGCCGTTGGAGCCGAGAACGTTGCCGAATCGCGTGGTAACGAACTTTGTTTTGCCGGGGTGCTGCCCCTGTGCCACTGAAAGTCCCAGACTCTGAACATATATCTCGGCCAGGCGCTTGGTACATCCCATGACGTTTGTCGGATTGACAGCCTTGTCCGTGGAAATCATTATCATCTTCTCCACATTGTGTTCAAGGCACTTGTCAGCCACATTCCTTGAGCCGCAGGCGTTCACGAGCACGGCCTCGCAAGGGTTCTCCTCCATAAGAGGGACGTGCTTGTAGGCAGCGGCGTGGAACACAATCTGCGGATGCCAGTTGCGGAACGCATAATCCAGCCGCAATTCCTGACGGACGTCTCCGATTACGGGCACGAAATCAAGTTCGGGGAAACGTTCCTCCAGTTCGAGCCGGAGGCTGTGCATAGGAGTCTCGGCATTGTCGAAAAGCACGAGTCTCTTCGGGCCGATGGCTGCCAGCTGGCGGCACAGTTCCGAACCGATGGAGCCGGCGGCACCTGTGACCATTATCACATTATTGTTGAAATTGTCCACAATCCTGTCCATCGATATTTTTATCTCAGGACGTCCGAGAAGGTCTTCGATATTGATTTCACGGATTTTCGTCTTTTCCAGCGTACCGCCGACAACCTCATCGATAATAGGGGCTATCAGCACCTTGACTCCCTCGGCAGATGCCTCCCGGATTATGCCCTGCCGCTCCTCCCGGGCATCTCCGTCAGTGGCAAAGAGAACAGCATCGGCAAAGGTCTGCTCAACGATATGCTTCAGGGTTTTGTTCTGAGAAGCGTCCGAACAGAAAAATACGGGCAGATCGAGAATATTGAGATTCTTCTCTTCGCTCTGACGCGTAATGAAGCCCACAATCTTATAATGATTGGAATTCTGAAGTCTTGTCTGCAGCGCCACTGCCTTGTCACTGGTATTGTACACGAGAATCCGCTGGAGGTGCGAATGCTTCTTCGTCCTGTCGCTTATTGCGTCATAGACCATAATCATCGCGGAACGGAGCGACGAGAGGAGGAATACGGAAAGAACGAAATCAATGGCAAGAAAAAGCCAGATATCCTTGCGCCAGGCATCCATGACATAGACTGCCGCCCCCATAATAAGGACCTTGCCCAGCATTGCGATGCTGAACTTGAAAATATCCTTCATACTGGAGTGGCGGATGACGAGATGGTGGCTTCTGACCGCAGCGAACATTATGATACCGCCTACGATGGAGAACGTCAGCCACGCGAATATCATACCCCGGCTGCCGTGTATCGTGTCCTGCGAAACGTAAAAGAATATCGAGAGAGAAATGAATGAAGACATCACCGACAGAATCATGTCCATCACATATACGACCCAAATATTCAGATATTTGTTCAGGAATCTATTAATAAAGGCGAAAAGTCTGTTTGCCATAGTCAATGCACAATTTTCCAAATTGATACTTCATACAAAGTTATGCAAATTCGAAGGATTAATCAAAAAATAGAAATGGATTTTTTATATTTGCGGCTGATAATACGCAAAACAACCGAAATGGCAGAAAACAGCTTGCTCGAGAAATTGGGCCAAATTAAGGAAAAATTCAACTCTATCGGCACACAACTCACTGACCCCGAGATAATTGCCGATATGAAAAAATATGTGCAGTTCAACAAGGAATACAAGGATCTCCAAGTGATAGTGGAAGCCGGAGACAAATATGCGAAAATGGTGTCCGACCTTGAGGGGGCAAAAAGCATCCTCCTGACAGAGAAGGATGAAGACCTTCGCGAAATGGCAAAGGAAGAGGTGGCGGCAATCGAAGAGGCTCTGCCCCGGATGGAAGAGGAGATAAAGATACTGCTGATTCCGGCAGACCCTCAGGACAGCAAGAATGCCATTCTCGAAATCCGCGGAGGCGCTGGAGGCGATGAGGCTGCAATCTTCGCCGGAGACCTTTTCCGTATGTACACCAAATATTTCGAGAGGCGCGGCTGGAAATGCGAAGTCACCAACGTCAGTGAAGGAACTGCCGGCGGCTACAAGGAAATCGTGTGCAAGGTGAGCGGTGAAAAGGTTTACGGAACACTCAAGTATGAAAGCGGAGTGCACCGCGTCCAGAGAGTGCCGCAGACTGAGACGCAAGGCCGCGTCCACACATCCGCAGCTTCGGTGGCGGTACTGCCGGAGGCTGACGAATTCGACGTTGAAATCGATATGAAGGATGTCCGCAAAGACATTTTCTGCTCTTCAGGCCCGGGCGGACAGGGCGTCAACACCACCTACTCGGCAATCCGTCTGACACACATACCTTCCGGCATAGTGGTGCAGTGTCAGGATGAGCGCTCGCAGCTCAAGAACCTCGACAAGGCGATGCAGGAACTCCGCACCCGCCTCTACAATATGGAGTACGAAAAATATCTGAACGACATCACCGCAAAGCGCAAGACGATGGTCTCGACCGGAGACCGCAGCGCAAAGATACGCACGTACAACTATCCTCAGTCGAGAATGACGGACCACCGCATCGGCTACACGATGTACAATCTGCCTGTCTTTATGGACGGTGATATCCAGGAAGTCATAGACCAGCTTCAGATTGCCGAAAATGCGGAACGCCTGAAAGCGGCGGGAGAATAATTCATTTCTTCAATATGGCGGTGATTGCCGCCTGTGCGCAGGCACAGCCGAATGCAGCAGGCAGATAGCTTATCGTTCCGACCTGCGATTTCTTGTTGCTGACCTGTTCCTGCTCCTGCAACGTCATCTCCACTATCGCCGACTCCACCGGGAGCTCTTCGCTGAAAACAGCCTGGAAACCCTTGCTGATGCCCCTGTGTCGGAGTTTTTTCCTTACTATGTACGCCAGAGGACAGTTGAACGACTTGGAGATGTCCGTTATCCGAATTCTGGTGACATCATACTTGGCCCCCGAGCCCATCGAACTCACCAGCGGAATACCGCTTTCCATACAATATTCGATCAGGGCGAGTTTCGGAGCGAGGGTGTCGATGGCATCTATCAGAAAATCAGGTTTATACCCTCCAAGCAGTGCGCTTGTATTGTCCTTTGTAAGATAGTCGTTCACAACTTCGAGCCGGAGCTGCGGATTGATATCCATCAGACGGGACGACAGCACTTCGCTCTTCATTTTTCCTTCCGTGCTGCAGAAGGCGATTGTCTGACGGTTCCTGTTCGTTTCGCTGACCGTATCGCTGTCCAGAATGAGCATACGGCCCACACCGGAGCGCGCCACCATTTCCGCCGCGACGGCACCCACGCCGCCAAGGCCGATGACCGCCACGAAACTGCCGCGCAGTTTGGCAAGTCCCTCCTCCCCTGTCAGTATGGCTGTGCGGTCGGTCCACATAGGTCAAAACTCCATTCTTTTGGCCTCTTCCCAGAGTTCATCCATCCGGGCGAGTGTCATATCTTTCAGGTCCAGACCTGTTTCCCTGGCCTTCATTTCGATGTAAGTGAAGCGGCTGCGGAATTTGCGGTTGGTCATCTCAAGTGCGGAATCCGGATTGAGATCGTACAGCCGGGCCGCATTGACAAGAGAGAAAATCAAGTCTCCCAATTCGCCTTCCGCTTTCTTGCGTGCAGCCTCTTTCCTGCTTCTGTCTTCCGAAAAGAGTTCTTCCGCCATTGAAGAGAGTTCAGCCCGCAGTTCCCCTATTTCCTCCGTCACCTTGTCCCACACGTCTTCGCGGCGCTGCCAGTCAAACCCCACGGCGCGGGCCTTGTCCTGCATACGGTATGCCTTTATCAGAGACGGAAGCGAAACCGGGACCCCGCTCAAGACGGTCTTGTTGCCGTCCTTCTCGGTTCTCTTGAGTTGCTCCCAGTTCTGCACCACCTCCCCGGCACCGGACACTTCCACGTTGCCATAGACGTGAGGATGGCGATACACTAATTTGTCGCACAGAAGGTTACACACATCCGCGATATCAAACTCGCCTTTTTCGGAGCCGATTTTGGCATAGAATACTATGTGCAGAAGCACGTCTCCCAACTCCTTTGCAACGTTGCGCATATCCGAGGCCATTATGGCGTCGCACAGTTCGTAGGTTTCCTCGATGGTGTTGGGGCGAAGGCTCTCCATTGTCTGCTTGCGGTCCCACGGGCACTTTTCACGCAGATCATCCATAATGTTGAGAAGCCTTTCGAAAGCTTGTAGATCTTTTTCTCGTTTCATAACTGCAAAATTACTATTTTTGTCTTTTGGAAAATTCATAAATCTTAAACGATATGCAAAATATTAAATTCATTTCTGCTGACGAAGCTGTAAAATGCGTGAAAAGTGGTGACCACATTCATTTGAGCAGTGTTGCCAGCGCACCTCAAGTGCTCATTCAGGCTCTCTGCCGCCGCGGAGAAGCCGGCGAACTGAAAGACGTACGCATCCATCACCTCCATACCGAAGGTGCGGCTCCTTACACCGAAGAGCGCTTTCAGGGCACTTTCTTCCATCAGGCTTTCTTTGTAGGCGGCAATGTCCGCAAAAACGTGCAGGCAGGTTGGGCCGACTACATTCCAATCTTTCTGAGCGAGACACAGAAGCTCTACCGCAGCGGTGTCCTTCCTTGCGACGTCGCCATGATTCAGGTATCTCCGGTGGACAAGCACGGCTACGTTTCTCTCGGCACTTCGGTGGATGCCACTCTTGCCGCCATCGAGTGTGCGAAGACCGTCATCGCAGTAGTGAACAGATATGTTCCGAGAGCATGGGGAGACGCCATTATCCCTGTGTCCATGATTGACAAGTTCGTCGAGGACAACACTCCTCTCGAACCGGCACACTTCTCTGAACCTTCAGAAATCGAGACGAAGATAGGTATCAACTGCGCCAACCTCGTGGAGGACGGTGCCTGCCTCCAGATGGGTATCGGTGCAATCCCTAACGCAGTGCTCGCACAGCTCGGGGGCCACAAGAATCTCGGTATCCACACTGAAATGTTCGCCGACGGAGTCCTCCCTCTCGTGAAGAAAGGGGTCATCAACGGTATGAACAAGAAGATTGACAAGGGCAAGATGGTTTCCACTTTCCTTATGGGTTCTCAGGAAGTCTATGATTTCATCGACGACAACCCGATGGTTTCAATGATGGACGTGGGCTACACCAACGACCCGTACGTGATTGCAAAGAACCCTAAGGTGTGCGCCATCAATTCCGCCCTTCAGGTGGACATCACAGGTCAGGTATGCGCAGACTCGCTCGGTACCAAATTCTACAGCGGTGTCGGCGGTCAGATAGACTTCACATATGGAGCATCCCTCTCAGAGGGCGGCAAGGCCATAATCGCAATGCCATCGGCGACCAACAAGGGCGTCAGCAAAATTGCGCCTGTCCTCACAGAGGGCGCAGGTGTCGTCACAACCCGCAACCACATCCACTGGCTCGTGACCGAGTACGGTGCTGTGGATCTCTACGGAAAGAGCCTTCAGGAGAGAGCAAAACTAATCATCAGCGTAGCCCATCCTGACGCACGTGAGGCCCTCGACCGCGCCGCATTCGAGCGCTTCGGTCCTCACTACCACTGCTTCTAGCATCGTCAAGAAAGAATGCCCGCTCCGTGCGGGTATTCTTTTTTATGCAAGAGATGAAAGTCCACAGTTTATATTTCAGCGCCACTGGAACTACCGCGAAGGTTGTCGGTGCCATAGCCTCTGCAGCGGCGAAGACTCTCGCAGCGGACGTTGCGTGCCACGACGTCACACCTGTGACATCACGTAAGGGCTCTTTGGAATTTACCGGCAGCGACCTTGTGATTTTCGGTGTCCCTGTCTATATCGGCCGTGTGCCGAACCTTATAAAGCCTTGGCTTGAAACTATAAAGGGCGGAGGCGCATTCGGAGTGCCGGTAGTGGTTTACGGCAACCGTGCCTACGATGACGCCTTGCTGGAGCTTTATGATATGATGACTGCCTGCGGCTTCATCTGCACTGCGGCAGCGGCTTTCGTGGGCGAACATTCATTCTCACGGACGCTAGGTGCGGGCCGTCCCGACGCGGCAGACCTGCAAGCGGCCGCATCCTTCGGCGAGCGGGTGGCTCATCTTCGGGAGCCTCTTGCTTCTTCCCTGCCCGGCCGTCGTCCGGCGCAGTTCTATAAAGCACTCGACGACGAGGGCAAACCTTTCGACATACGCAAGGCCAAACCGGAGACCGACCTTTCTCTGTGCAACGGCTGCGGAATCTGCGTTGCTGTGTGTCCTATGGGCTCAATTTCCATATCGGAGCCATCGTCAGTGGAAGGTATTTGCATCAAATGCGGAGCCTGCATCAAAAAGTGTCCGTCCGGAGCCAAGAGATTCACCGACCCGGAATACCTCCGCCACCTTTCCATCCTTGAGCGCGATTACACCTCCGGGAGAAAACTGCCTGAATTCTTTTTTTAGACGCGAATGCTTTCGCAGATGAGGGCGAAGATATCTTCCACTGAACCGACTCCATCTATCTCGCGATATTTGCCCTGCTCCTTATAATAGGAAATGACAGGCTCGGTCTTGGCGTGGTAGTTTCTGATGCGGGTCTCGATTATCTCGTCGCTTGTGTCGTCCTTGCGGCCTTCTATAAGTGCGCGGTGGCGGATGCGTTCCTTGACGATGATGTCCGGAATCATTATGGAAATTACACAGCCGATGTCGTGGCCCAATTCACGGGCGATGGCATCCAGATGTTCGGCCTGAGCCGTTGTGCGGGGAAAACCATCGAGTATAAAACCTTTCACATCAGGATGCAGGACGAACTCGGAGCGAATCATTCCTTCGACTATGTCATCCGGGACGAGATTGCCTTTTTCGATGAGGGCGGCGGCCTGCCTGCCCAAATCGGTACCCTTGTTTATTTCATTGCGGAGCAGATCTCCGGTCGAGATGTGAAAAAGATTGAATTTTTCAACCAATCTGGCAGCCTGCGTGCCTTTTCCTGCGCCCGGAGGGCCGAAAAGAATATAGTCTTTCATTACTCTTTCTCCTGATTGTCGTCAAGAATATAAATATCTTTGTAATTTCTTCCAAGCTGGTCGTAATCCAAACCGAAGCCCACTATGAAGCGGTTCTCGATTTCCATTGCGACATAGTCTATAGGAACGTCCTTTTTATAGACATCGGGTTTGAACAGCATAGTGCAAATCTTCACCTCCCTGGCGCCGGCTTCCTGCACGATGTTGCGAAGGTCCACTATGGTTTTCCCGGTATCGACAATATCTTCAACTATGATGACTGAACGGTTCTTTATGGCTGTCGTCAGACCGAGGATCTGTCTGGTGACACCGGTCGATGTCGTTCCGATATAGGAGGCAAGACGGACGCTTGAAAGTTCCAGCGGAAAATCGAGCCTCTTGAGAAGTTCTCCGGTGAACATTATCGAGCCGTTAAGAACGCAGAGTACGATGGGAATCTCGTCTCTGCCTTTGAAGTCCGCCCTGATTTTTTCGGCGACGCCGTCAATGGCCCTTTCCAGGCGCTCGTACGGGATGTATGGGACAAAATACTTGTCTTTAAGGAGGATACGTGCCATCAAGATTATTTTTTTGAACTTGCAAATTTACTCATTATATTTGTGAATAGAAAAACATTTTGGACTATGAGGCGTAAGATTGAAGGGATGAAGTCCCCTTTGGCCGCCGTTGCAGCGGCTTTTTTGTTTCTGTCAATTGCCACCGCCGCAGGGCGCAGCGCAAAACAATTCAACATCAATGATCTGTCAGAGAGGGAGCTGGATTCCCTCCACCTGCTTACCAGATTTCAAGTGCGGAGCCTGATGGACTACCGAAGGCAGTGGGGTGACATACTTTCCGCCACGGAGCTGACTCTTGTGGACGGCTTCACTGAAGATGACGTGGAGGCTCTCGGAGACATTGTAACCTACGAACCTTCGACAGGCCGTGGACGGGTGAAGCATCTGGCAAGTGTCCGCATCAGAAAGAACTGGAATGCGGAAGGGTTTTCGATGACATCCAAATACAAACTGACCGGGAGCACGTTTGATGCGGCATTGACGCTCGACAACGATCCTCTCGAGAAGTTTCCGGATTTCATAAGCGGCTATTTCAAATACAAGGGATGGATTGCCGGCGATTACGATCTGAGGCTGGGTCAGGGGCTTGTTATGTCAACCGGAATGTCGCTCAGCGCTTTCGGCGAGCCAGGCTCACAGATAGGACGTGATTCATACCGCGGCCATACATCTTCCTCGGAGAGCAATTTCCTGCGCGGTGTGGCGTGGAACGGGCCGCTGAAGAGGTTCGACCTTACCGCCTTTGCATCTTTCAACGGAGTTGACGCCCGCATTGTCGACGGTGCCTATACTTCCATCGCTACAGACGGTCTGCACGCCACCGGAGCGGAAAGAGCGAAAAAGAACTCGATGCGGGAGCCTCTCTTCGGAGTCAGTCTTGCGCGCACATTCGGAACGTGGAAAGTGGCCCTCACCACCATCGCCTATTCCTATACGAAGCCTAATGGCCGCAAAGTGCAGGAATACAACCGCCTTCAGATGTACGACGGCTGGTGGGGCAACGTAAGTGCCAGCCTCTACGGCATTGCCGGAACGTGGCGCATATTTGCAGAAGCTGCTTTGGATGCGCATCTAGCGCCTGCCGTGAAAGCGGGAGCTCTGTGGGCGCCATCCTACGCAATTGAGATGAGCCTCGCTCTGCGCGCCTGTTCTCCGTCATATATTGCCACTCATTCCGCAGGAGATGCGTATAATCAGATAGGGGCACAGTATGCTCTCAAATTCATAGCCGGAAAGTGGAAATTCAATTTGAATGCCGATTTCTGCTACTATCCCTGGTACCGCTATCAGAAACCGGCCGGAGGGGTGTCGTTCAAAGCCAGAGCTGCCGCCGTCCGCACCTGGCCCGGCGGCGCCTCACTGCAGGCGCAAGCATCGTACAGCGATATGATAAAAGGCAAGGTCCAGATGAAAATACCTGTGGGGGCCTTCCAGTTCGGTGCTAAGGTCGAAGCCAATCCGAAAGGTTTCGCACTCTTCGCGGAAGCATCTCTCCGCACCCGGAAGTTCGAGGCTTCAGCCCGTGTTACCTATTATAACACCGACGGATGGGACGGCCGAATCTATCTTTACGAACGGAGTCTGCCCGAGAGCTTCTCAACTCAGGCCTATTACGGAAAAGGTGTGGGGGAATACCTCGTTCTGAAGTATTCCCCCACGCATACTGTCGATCTGTGGCTCAAGATCCAGCAGGGCTACTGCGCTTTCTTCACGCGGATTTTCATACCCGGATAGATCTTGGAGTTCTTGTTCATATTGTTGAGCGAATATATCTGTGTCAGTGTCACTCCATTGGCGCGTGCGATTGCCGAGAGGGTATCTCCCTTTCTGACAGTATAGGTGACGTAGCCTTCGCTTGTAGTGGTGGCTTTCGGAGTCGAAACTGAAGAAGCAGGCTCTGCACCCCTGCCGTAGATATACAATCTCTGGCCTACACGGATAGTATTGCTCCTGAGGTTGTTCCATTTCTTGAGATTTGTTACGGTCACTCCGTAACGGCGGGCGATTCCACCGAGGGTTTCACCGGATCTGACTTTGTGGGCTATGCGCTGGCCCTCGTTCGATGCGCTTTCCTTTATCTTCTTTGTGCTGACAGGATTGAAGTAAACGGAATCCTTGTAGGTATATATCTGCTGCTCCTTGTCTATGAATGATGCGGAATATGAATGCGGGAGATTGAGCACATACGGATGCTCCTGCCCCGGGATGATGTCGTGAAGGTATTTGGGATTCATATCACGCAGCGTCTCGACAGAAATGCCGATATTGTCCGCAATCTGCTCGAAGTGGACGTTGCGGCTGATGTGGAACGTGTCCACCAGAGCCGGAAGGTTGACCTGTGCCGGAGTAAGACCGTGTTCCGGGTAGTAGGTCAGAACGTAAAGCGCCGCAATGAAGATAGGGACGTATCCGCGTGTTTCGCGTGGCAGATAAGGGTAAATGTCCCAGAAATTCGTCTTGCCTCCGCTTCTGCGGACAGCCTTCATCACGTTGCCTTCGCCGCAGTTGTAGGATGCGATGGTAAGGCCCCAGTCTCCGAATATCATATAGTTGTCCTTGAGATACTGTACTGCGGCGCGGCAGGATGCCTCAGGGTCGTAGCGCTCGTCCACATAAGAGGTCATCTCCAGTCCGTAGCGTTTTGCAGTGGAGTACATAAACTGCCACATTCCCTTTGCGCGTGCGCGGGAGACGGCTTTGGGATTGAATGCACTTTCAATCACAGCCATTGCCTTGAGTTCCTTAGGCATACCGAATTCATCCAGAGTCTCCTCTATCATAGGCAGATAGTATGGAGCGAGTCCCAGCATCCTCGAAGTTGATGCCGTGATTCTTTCAGTATAGCGGATGATGCAATTCTTGACAATCTGGTTGAACTCGATAGGTATGAAGGAGTTAAGTTTGCGAAGACGGGCAATGTAAACAGAGTCCGGAACATTGCTGGTCAGGGAATCCCTCTCTATGGAAGCCATATCAAAATCACTTATGTCCATCTGCTTCTGGATGTAATACAGATTCAGGAGAGAATCGATATCATCGGCCGAGTGCGGTTGCAGGCTCTCCATCTCTTCGTCCATCAGAATGTCACCGTCTCCGTTGACAGGTTCCACAAGGGCCTGATAATCGTTGTAAAGGGCATCATATGCCTTCTGAAGTGAGTCCAGACGCTTCTGCAACATCTGAATGGTGGCTTTTTTGCTGCGGAACAGGCTTTTGGCCTGTACCTGGCCGGCACCTGAAATCAGCAGGATAGTTGCCAGAAGAATAAGAGTTTTTTTCATATATTCCTAAAAATTTAATTTCATATTCAGTCCCACCGCCGCGAATTGAGCCGGATTCCGGCGCTGCAGTTCGGGCATAATCGGGGTGATGACGGCAGGCGCCATTTCCAGAGCCGCAATATTGTCTGAGACGTCGAAGTCTGCCATATGGGCAAAGACATTGGCATCTATGACATTGAGGGCATATACCAGTATGAAGGCGATAATGGAGTAGTCCCTGTATCGGCGGTAGGTGTCACGGTACCACTCGGCCTGAGTGGCTGTGATGTTGCCTGTATAGCCGCTTCCAGGTTTGGTGGAGTCCATATTGTAGATGTAGCGGAATCTCTGATACTGCATATCGTTGGTGTGGTAGAAATAACCGCACGCCGCGAATCCGCCGTACCAGATGGGGATTTTCCACCAATCTCCGTTGCAGGCCTGGCCGAGGCCGGGCAGCAGGGCGGAATAGATGGTCGATTTGGCGGGAACCGGAGACTTGATGTCGGTTTTGAAATTGACTATTCCGTCAAGAAGCTGGCCCCAATAGACCGCGCCTGCTCCGATGTAACTTATCGTGCGGATAGTCTTGTATTTGCTCAGGCCCGTCTGCTGGTATTTCCGGTTTGCAAGGATGCCGCAGGTTATGCCGGATCCTATGCCGGCATATGTCAGCGGTATCTTCCAATATTGCTTGTTGTATGCCTGACTCGCACCGGGGACGATGACAGACCCAAGCAGCAGGTAGCCAGGCTTGAGGGTGTCCTTGCCGAAATATCCGCGGACCATCTGCTTGAAGGAAAAACCTTGCAGGGTGTCGGTTTCGGCACCGGTGGTGTCGGATGCGGCCTGATTGGCCTCCGCACCGGGCGGAGCGTTGAGGTTCTGATTGAACACGCTGCCTATGCGGGAGTCTCTGAACTGTGCGTTCATTGTGCAGAAGGTGCAGAACGCAAGCAACAGTGTAATCGGCAGGCGGCGGCTCATTCTCTTCTATTCCTTATCTGAAAGTTTGCTGAGGAAGTTTTCCACTTGAGAGTCGTTGTCGAACCTGATGGTGATGGAACCGGTGCCGTCTGCATTTCTTTTGACGGAGACCTTGTTGGAGAAGTGGCGTCCTATTTCCGCCGCAAAAGTTCTGAATATCTCCGGCATCTCCCCGACATTGTCGGAAGCCGGCTCTTTCGGCTGCCTTGCGGCTGCGATTTTCTGCTCCAGCTGGCGGACGGACCATTCATTCTTGATAAGACTTTCACACAGAGAAAGTTGCCTTTCCACATCATCCACTCCGAGCAGGACCTTTGCGTGTCCCACGGAGACTTTGCCCAACTTGACGGCCTTTTGTATCTCTTCGGGAAGATTGAGCAGGCGCAAGTAGTTGGCTACCGTGGCTCTCGGCTTGCCCACCCGCTTCGCCATACCCTCCTGAGTGAGGTTACATTCGTTTATCAGGCGCTGGAAGCTGAGTGCTGTCTCTATGGCATCGAGATCCTGACGCTGGATATTCTCGACAATGGCCATTTCGAGCATCGCTCCGTCATCAGCCTTCCGGATGTATGCGGGCACGCTCTTAAGACCGGCGGCGGAAGCTGCCCTGCAACGGCGCTCACCGCTGATAATCTGATACTCGCCGCCCGGAAGCTGGCGAAGGGTGAGTGGCTGGATTATGCCGAGAGTGCGGATTGACTCAGTCAGTTCTTCAAGTGCTTCCGTATCAAAATTCAATCGTGGCTGGAACGGATTCGGTACGATTTTCTCCAAAGGAATCTCGTTGACTGCCGCCGGACCGCCTGAAATCATGTTGCGGATTTCGGACGTCCCCTTAATCTTGTCGGCCTCTGCCAGAAGAGCTCCGAGACCTTTTCCTAATGCTGCTCGTTTTGCTGACATATCGGTTGGAGATTATTTGTCCTTATTGATGATTTCCTTCGCAAGGTTGAGGTAATTGACCGACCCTGTGGAACCTGCGTCGTAGAGGATGGCCGGCTTGCCGAAAGAGGGAGCCTCGCTCAGACGGATGTTGCGGGTGATGACCGTATCGAAGGTCATATCCGTGAAGTGCTGACGGACTTCATCCACGACCTGATTGTGCAGGCGGAGCCTGTTGTCGAACATCGTGAAGAGAAATCCTTCTATCTTGAGTTCCGGATTGAGTTTTGTCTGGACAAGTCTGATTGTATTGAGCAGTTTGCCAAGACCTTCGAGAGCGAAAAATTCGGGCTGAACGGGGATTATCACACTGTCTGAAGCTGTGAGGGCATTTACCGTAATCAGACCGAGAGAAGGAGCGCAGTCCAGTATTATATAGTCGAAAGAATCCTTTATGTGGCTCAGCGCATTTTTCAGAACGGACTCCCTCTCATTTATCTCCAGCATCTCTATCTCGGCTCCCACGAGATTTATGTGGGAGGTTATGACCTTCAGATATTTGAGGTTTTCGTCCTGAGAGTCGTTGATGGCCTCCCCTATTCTGGATTCTCCCTGACATTCCCCGATGAGGACGTCGTACAGGCTGACGTTTTCTGTTGAGTCCGGGTTGAAATTCAGACCTGAAGTGGTATTGGCCTGCGGGTCGGCGTCAATGATGAGTGTCTTTTTTTCCAGGACCGCCAGCGATGCGGCAAGATTGATGGCGGTTGTCGTTTTGCCGACACCGCCCTTCTGGTTTGCTATAGCGATGATTTTACCCATTTCACAGAATAATAATCTACAAATTTACGAAAAATTTGTTAATTTTGCGAAACAAAACTTAACCCTATGATAAAAACCACTTGGAGAGTCATTGTCAGCAGGATGTCCTGTGCAGGGAAAGCCCTGAACGACTGGCCTTCAATAGCAAAATTGCTGGCATCTAAGGGGGTCTCTTTCTCTGAAAAAATCACAGACCACGCATATCACGCTATAGAACTCGCCGCTTCCGCCGTAAAGGAAGGATTCCGCAAAATCATTGTAATCGGCGGTGACGGGGCTGTGCACGAAGTGCTCAACGGTGTTTTTTCCCAATCGGAAGTTCCTACCTCAGAGGTCACTCTCGCCATAATCCCCGTAGGTTCGGGAAATGACTGGGCAAGGCTTCACAATATCCCCCACGACTACGAGAGGGCTGTGGATCTGATTGCATCTTCCGACAGACAGACACGATTTCAGGATGTGGGCTGCGTCCATACCATGATGGACGGCAAGCCGTATTTCCGCTATATGATCAATATCGGAGGCCTCGGTTTCGACTCGCACGTATGCCATCGTTTCGATATCGCCAAATCCAACGGGCGGGCTGGAGACAAACAGTACCTGAAGTGCCTGCTTAAGAGTTTTCTTGCCTACAAGTGCTTGAAGTTCAAAGTCAAAGTGGACGGTCGCGATTTCTTTTCGGGCCCAGCCTTCTCGGTGGCTCTCGGAATAGGCAAATATTGCGGAGGAGGTATGATGCAGACTCCGGGTGCTGTTCCTGACGATGGCCTTATAGACGTGACCGTTATCCGCAAGATGAACAAGCTCAGGGCGTTGGTCAATATCCCAAGACTTTTCGACGGCTCCGTCATAAAAATGAAGAAACTGGCCTTCTGCACCCGTGCCCGTCACATAGAAATTTTCGCAAGCCCCTATTCGTATATGGAAGTGGACGGGGAGCCTGTGGGCATAACTCCGGTGACAGTGGATATCGTACCTGCCGCTATAAAGGTGGTTTCAGCGCTATCCTTCTAAAAGCTCTAAAAGCCCGGCCGGGCTTTTCTATTTCTCCGGTTCGATAGTGAGGGTGAAGGCCATAGGACTGTACTCTCCTATTTTAGGGTTCTGTCCCGAAATGCCGTAGCCAAGTTTTGACCAGAAAAATGTAGTGGCAGTGCTGTTTTTGTTCATTTTGTTGGCAGCCATTGCAAATCCGGATACCACTTCCTTGTCCTCCAGCATTTCTGCGACATTCTTTTTCCAGTTGAGCTCAAGAGCATCATAACTTGCCTCCGAGTTGTAGATTCTGTATTTCTTTGCGGTGTCCTGGATATTGGTATCGAAGACGGAACCGTCCAGACGCCGGCCGATATACCATATCTTGACGGTAGCTCCGTCGCCGATTGTGTCGGTCACTGCGCCGTCAGGAGTCTGGTCTATGAAATAGAAGCCTTGATTTACAGTGTCAATCCCACCAAAACGGGAATTGCTGTAATCTTCAAGAAGCTTCTCCTGGTATGCATAAATATCCGTTTCAACCCGTTCGAGAGAGAGTTCCATAATGAAACTCAGCCCGTCACCGGAAGGGAAAGCATCATATACGTCATACGTGCACGATGCTGCCGAGCCCGGAACTGCAATGACGGCACGGCCTCCTGCGCGAAGTGTCTTGAGAACGTCTTCCACTCCTTTGTAAACAGCTTCGGCGCCCACTTGCCAAATGTCGCATCCGTAGTCGTAACTGATATCGATTCCTCCCAGCTGGTCTGCATATTCCGCCATATTGGTGTCTGTTATGTTGCCGTCAAGATCCTTCATTACATAATGGACGAAGACAAAACCAGTGTCGGAGACCTTCTCGCCGCTGCCCTGCTTCAGTTCAAGTATATAAGAGCCGTTTTCGGTGGTCTCGTCGAGTTTGTCAGGATGATTGATTTCAATCCAGGCTTTCAGGATTTCGTCCTGTATGCCGGAGGTGTCTTCCACCGGATCCTTGGCGCAGGAGAAAACCGTTGTCAGGAGAACTGCGGATAGAAGAGTATTCAGAAATTTGTTCATATCGATGGAGTGTGAATGACGGGCAAAGTTAATACAAATGCCGTGCCTCAAAAAATATTTTCTTCGGTGATATATTGTTTCAGTGAGTTCTCGAAATAGGACGGAACTTCTCCGATAGGAATATACAACCTTCCGCCCGCGGCGTTTTTGTGACCTCCTCCGTTGAAATAGCGTATGGCAAAGAGATTTACGTCCGTGTCCCCCTTGGATCGGAGCGACACCCTTACATACTCGCCGCCGCTGTCTTCGGTGAAGAGTCCGCTGATTTGCACGTCGCTGATGGCCAGTGGCAGGTTCACGAAGCCTTCGCTGTCTCCGGGCTTGAAGTCGTATGCCTCCTTCTCCGCATTGGAGAGTGTCATATAGGCGGTGTGCTCTTCCGGCAGATATACCATATTGTCACTTATCAGATGTCCCATCAGTCTTGTGCGCTGCTCGCTATAGCAATGCAAGACCTTTTCCTGCAGTCCGTCCTTGTCCACACCGCGCTCAAGAAGCAGCGAAGCCATCTCGAATGTAGTGGTATATACAGAGTTGGAAAAATTGTTGGTGTCGGTCATCATCCCCAGATACAGAGCCTCGGCGCACTTGAGAGGAAGCCTCTGCACGTTGCCGCCGATATCCGGCAGGCCCATCAGCACCCAGAAGAGAAGCTCGCAGGCTGAGGATATGTCCGTCTTCGAGCAGACGGCGTCGAACCGTTCGCTGTCCGGTGAAAGATGGTGGTCTATCAGGATTTTCCTGGCTTTGGAGGAAGATATATCCTCTTCGAGATATTCTGTACGTGACAATCGATTGAAGTCAAGGCAGATGATGGTGTCCGCCTCTTTGATGGCGGTTTTGGCCTCATCCGGATAATCCTTGGCAATCAGGAATCCGCCTTCAGGCTTGACGTTTCCGGGGTCGGCGAATGCAAGGCTCCGGGGATGTATGCTGGGCAGTATCGCAGTGGCGCGGATTCCGCGGCAGTCGAGATAATGCCACATTGCTGCCACACTTCCCACTGAATCACCGTCGGGATTGAAATGGCCTATCACAACGGCTTTGGAGGTCGATGAGAGAATGCTTTCTATTTGTTCTGTACAGACGGTCATACCCGCGTTTACGAAAATTTCCAAATGCAAATTTATAAAATCTATTGCAAGGACTAAATATTTATTATAATTTTGTAGGTCAAATTTATTGGATAATTATACAAATTTACAATATGAAAAAAGTTTTAACCTATGCCGTTCTGCCAATCGTCATCATCGCATTGGCTTACTTTATCTATTCAAGCATAATGGAGCCTGTCCGCTTCAACAGGGAGAAGGCTCAGCGTGAAGCCGTTGCAATCCAGCAGCTCAAGGACATCAGAACCCTCGAAGTGGCTTACAAGAGTGTCTATGCAAAATTCACCGCAGATCCCGATTCCCTCAAGGAGTTCTACAACAACGGTGAGATGGAAGTCGTGATGCAGATCGGTTCTCTCGATGACTCAGTGGCAGTGGCCAATACTGAGAACATCAGAAAAGCGAACAGAAAGATTACCAACGAGCAGCTCTTCGAACTCTACAAGAAAGGTGAGAAGCGCCTCGTCTTCTCCATCAAGAGCAAGGTGCCGGTAAAGGAAAGCATCCTTCAGGATCGTCCGGATTTCGACATCAACCGCATCGGCATCATCCCGTTCTCAGACGGTGTCAAGGTGCAGATGGACGAAATCACCAAGCAGGTTTCCGGTGTTGACGTTCCTCTTTTCGAGGCAAAAATGCCGTATGACGATCTGCTCAAAGGTATGGACCGCCAGCTTATCGTAAACCTCAAGGCTGAGCGTTCAGATACCGGCCGCTACCCTGGCCTTATGGTCGGCAGCATCGACAATCCTAACAATAACGCCGGCAACTGGGAGTAGTGCTCAGATATACTCTCGTACCGGAAGACTTCTTTTCTCCGGAAGCCGCGCGCGAGCTTCTCGGCCGTGTGGTCAAATTGGAGCCTGAAGAAGTTGTGAAATACAAAGAACTGCCTCAATATAAGGCAGTTCTTGTTTATGTTGATGTTCCTGCATCAGCTTCCGGCATCGCTTCTGTCGCTGCAATGGTGGAAGAGGCCGGAAATATCGAAAAATACAACCGCGTTGTGGCCCGATATACGGAACCGGAGGAAAACGGAGCCGGCAGCATCGACATTGTACTTGTTTCGGGTCCACGGTTGCTGTTTGTCAATTCATTCAAAGTCCCGGACAGCGTGACGGCGCAGTACTACATTTTCGCAACTCTCCGCCAGTTCCAGATCAATCCCGAGCTCACTGCAGTCTATTTCCACGGAGAGGTTCCTTTTGCAATGAAAGAGGATCTTTTCCGTTATTTCCCGTCCGTCGAGACAATATGAGAATCATCGGTGGCGAATTGAGGGGCAGGCAGATATTGCCTCCTGCAGGCTACAAGGCGCGGCCAACGACTGATTTTGCCAAGGAAGGGCTGTTCAATACTCTTTTCAATGAGTTTGATTTTGAAGGTATTTCCGTGCTTGATCTTTTCTCGGGCACCGGAAGCATCTCTTTCGAATTCGCCTCCCGCGGTTGCCGCGACATCGTGTGCGTCGAGATGAATCCGGCAAACTCAGCCTTTATTTCCCGTACGATGATTTCTCTGGGATTGAAGGGTCGGGTTCAGGTGGTACATAACAATGTCTTCGATTTTCTGGGTATCTGTTCCCGCAGATTCGACATTGTATTCGCAGATCCGCCATATTCGCTTGAAGGATTGGACTCGATTCCGGACAAGGCTCTCGGAACGGTCAACGAAGGAGGATATCTGATTTTGGAGCACCCGGCGGAATACTCCTTCTGCACTCACGAATGCTTCGTAAAGGAAAAGAAATACGGCAA
This sequence comes from Candidatus Cacconaster caballi, assembly GCA_018065695.1. Taxonomy (GTDB): domain Bacteria; phylum Bacteroidota; class Bacteroidia; order Bacteroidales; family UBA932; genus Cacconaster; species Cacconaster caballi. The sequence continues at coordinate 23,110 of JAGHST010000035.1, forward strand.
TGTCCATTTTTCTTATTTCAGACCGAAAAAAATATAAAAATAAGTTTGCATATATCTAATTTGTGCGTATATTTGCAGTCCCAAAACGGTGCGGTAGTTCAGCCTGGTTAGAATGCCGGCCTGTCACGCCGGAGGTCGCGAGTTCGAGCCTCGTCCGCACCGCTTAAAAATGCCCTACAAGTAATTGCAGGGCATTTTCATTTAAGATATTCCGTGATTTGGTACTAAAATGGTACTAAATTCTTCGCTAGAAGTGGATTTCTTGAATTTTCGCCTTTCGCAGTCCCTTCCGCACCGCTACAAAATGCCTCTCACATACGTGAGGGGCATTTTCGGTTTAAGAATGTTCGGCTTTTGGTACTAAATTTGTACTAAAACAATCGCCACATAAAAAAGGCCCGGACATCAATACTGAAGCCGGACCCAACGAATTTTAAACACATCGGCATTTCTGCCGCTTTGTCGTCGGCAAAGATACAAAAATTTCCTCGAACCATCTATTTGAGTTATCTTTACCCCTGGAATCGGCGAGCTGCACAACACCTGCAGCATTATGAAGATTCTCATCGACAATGGCCACGGCTCCGCCACTCCCGGCAAACGCAGTCCGGACGGCAGCTTCCTCGAATACAAATTCAATCGTGAAATCGCTAGACGCATAGTCCCGGATCTTCAGGACCGGGGCTACGATGCCGAGCTCCTTGTTCCGGAAGAGACGGACATCCCCCTGAA
>JAGHST010000053.1 GCA_018065695.1 Candidatus Cacconaster caballi
AAGTCCATATCCTTCCTGCCATAGACTTCCCTTATGAAGTCCGCCAGATGGGCACAGACTATCCCATAGCGGTTGTAGGTACCTCTGGAACAGGTAACACCCACCTTTTTGCTGAATTCAATATTGTGGTTCCTGAAATAAGACAGCAGCAGTACGCTCCGGGAGCGCCGCTTCAAAATTCTGAGAATCTTTGCGTTCATTGTGTGTGTGAATTTATTGTTAATCAAAAGGTTTCAGTGTGTATTGAAGTAAATATATCATTTATTAACCAAAAAACTTACATCTATGTCAGTTTCCAAAAAACTTAGCTATGCTTTTGTAGCTTTGTGCGCATTGATCCTCTCAGCAGGTTCAATGTGGGCTCAGAACATCTCTGTGTCAGGTACCGTTACCGATAAGAGTGGTGAGCCTGTTGTAGGTGCTTATGTCGTAGTTCAGGGAACAACTACCGGTACATCAACCGATGCAGACGGTAAGTTCTCTCTCAATGCTCCGGCAAAAGGCACTTTGGTTTTCACTTGCATGGGTTATAAAGACGAGCAGGTTGCAGTGAACTCACGCACCCTTGTCAACGTTACTCTTGCAGATGACACCCTGATGATCGAAGAGACAGTCGTAACTGCTCTCGGTATCAAGAAAGAGAGGAAGGCTTTGGGTTACTCAGTAACTGAGGTCAACTCAAAAGAACTCCTCAAAAACAAGCAGACTAATGTCATCAACTCTCTTGCAGGTAAAGTTGCAGGTGTCAACGTTACCCAGTCAGGTGGAGCGGCAGGTGCAGGTTCTTCAATTATCATCCGTGGTGGTAACTCCGTTAACGAGAGCCGCGACAACCAGCCTCTCTTCGTAGTGGACGGTATCATTTACGATAACTCCACAGTCAATGGCGGTAACTCAGGCACAGACGGTGTGACCAAGACTGCAACAACCTTCTCAAACCGTGTGATGGATATCAACCCTGAGGATATCGAGTCAATGTCAGTCCTCAAGGGTGCAGCAGCAGCGGCACTCTACGGTTCACGCGCAGCTGACGGTGTTATCGTTATCACTACCAAGAAGGGCGCAGAAGGTAAGGTATCAGTAAATTTCTCAAGTAAGTATACCTATTCTGCCGTCACTTCCGGTCCTGAAATTCAGGGTACATTCGGAAGAGGTTCATATGATATGAACGGTGTCCTCAAGACAGACCTCGTAACATCATCCTGGGGTGAAAAAATCAGCGGTCAAGTATATGACAACGTCAAGGATTTCTTCAGAGGCGGCAATGTATTTGACAACAACCTGAGTGTTTCAGGCGGTAGCAAGACAGGTAGTTTCTATCTTTCAGCTTCCCGCTATGACCAGCAGGGTGTCATCCGCGAAACCGGTTATGACAAGACTACTTTCCGTTTCAATGGTGAACAGAAATACGGCAAGATTTCCGTAGGTGCAAACGTTTCCTACTCAATTGCCAACACTCTCAAGACACTCACCTCATCAGGTCTTTATGATGGCGGCGGAAACGGTACAATGACCGCTCTTTACGGATGGGCAAGAAATGAGAATATGTCCAAGTGGCTCAATGAGGATGGAACGAAATACAGGATGTTCCCTAATCAGGATCCTGCAAGTGATGTCGAAAACCCTTATTGGATTATCAACAAGAACAATTTGACAGACCGCAACGAACGTTTCACTGGCGGTGTCAACGTAAATGCAAACCTCGCAGAGTGGTTGAACATTTCCTACAGATTGGGATATGATAACTACAACAACGACTCCTACACATACATTGCTCCTGGCGCTGCAGCTAAGGAAATGTATCAGAACGGCCGTCTGAGCAAGAGCAAGGTTAATTACAGCTATATTACCAACAACTTGATGCTCAATGCTCACAAGACATTCGGAGACTTCGACTTCAATCTTGTTCTCGGTGCTACCTCAGAATCAACCAAGAGAGTGAGACAGTCACAGTGGGGTTATGATTTCGTACTTCCTGGAACCATAAGCTTCGGTAATATCCTTCAGGAGCACAAGTTCTTCACAGAGTCAACAAGCCGCAAGCGTCTGGCTGGTGTCTATGGAGAGTTCCGCTTTGCTTTCAAGAACATCGCTTACGTAACCGTTACCGGCCGTAATGACTGGTCATCAACACTTCCAAAGGCAAACAACTCGTATTTCTACCCATCTGTCAGCGGCGCTTTTGTCTTCACTGAACTTCTTCCTAAGAATGATGTTCTTACATTCGGTAAGATTAGAGGTTCCTGGGCAAAGGTGGGTAAGGATGCAGACCCGTACCTCACCAACTTCTATATGTGGGATTCAGAGGTCGTCAACGGCAATTTCGTCGGCGTTGGTAACAACTGGACCGGTGGTTCAACCAACATGAAACCTGAAATTCAGAAATCATGGGAAGTAGGTACAGAATTGAAATTCTTCGGTGGCCGTTTGGGCATTGACTTCACATACTACAACTCAAGGACAGATGATCAGATTATCAGCCCTCGTCTTGCACAGTCAACAGGTTACATCTTCCTTACCACTAACTGCGGTTCGGTAATGAACAAGGGTATCGAGGCTATGCTTACCGCTACTCCTGTTGAAACCAAAAACTTCAGTTGGAACCTTACTTTAAATATGGCAAGGAACAAGGGTACTCTGGGTGACTTCATTGCTGGCGTTGACCTTCTCTATGTTACTGACGTTCAGCTTGGCGGCATCAAGGCTGCTTCCGTACCTAACGGAAACTTCCTCGCCCTCACAGGTAACCGCTGGCTCAGGGAAAAGGATGCTGACGGCAAGGAGATTGCTAACGGCCGTTACCAGATTGACGCCGCAACAGGTCTCTACAAGCTCGAAGGCAATACTACAAACGTAGTCGCAAACCGTGAGCCGAAGCTCACCGGCGGTTTCAACAACGACTTCCGTATCAAGAATCTCACATTCTCGTTCCTTATCGACTTCCGTCTCGGTGGTGACATCTACAACGGTACTCAGTACTATCTGACCGGCCGCGGCCAGTCTATGATGACAGCAGAAAACCGTGATAGAGTATCACTCAGCGGTGTTGATTCAAAGACAGGTGAGCCTGTTGACATTACTTATGAAAGAGGCCAGAACTACGTTATCAACGGCAAAACTTACGCAGGTTCCTATATGATCCAGCAGTACTGGAGCAATTATCAGGAGAATGCATACAATTTCATCACCAGCACAAACTGGTTGAAACTCCGTTCCGTAAGCCTTTCATACGACTTCTCAAGCCTTATCAAAGGTCAGAACTTCATAAAGAACCTTGTTGCAACAGCTTCTGCTACAAACCTCCTCACTTGGACCAACTACAAGGGTGGAATGGATCCTGAAGTTGCAGCAGTAGGTTCCGGTACCGGTGGATCCGGCTCAGTGGGCGTTGACTATTGCGGCGTTCCTAGCCAGAAAACATTCTCTTTCGGCCTTAATTTGACATTCTAATTTTAAGGAGATAATCATATGAAAAAGATATTACTTAGTTTAGTGTGCATTGCTCTCCTTATGGGCGCAACATCCTGCAACAATTGGCTGGACGTTAACACCGATCCGGATAGCCCAAGTGCAGAGACCGCTACAGTTGACGTTCGTCTCCCGTGGATTCAGTATTATTATATGTATGCATGGGGAAATGCCAACTTCCGTTCCAACCTCACCACACAGATGTATGCTATGGCAAGCCGCGCTGCCACTAACTCCTACCTTATGGAGTGGGATTATGCGCAGGGCCACTCTACAACAGCATACCAGAACTGGTTCATCGGAGCTGCTTGTAACATCCCTTACCTGATTTCAACCGCACAGGCTGAAGAAGCCAACCACTATGAGGCTGCTGCTCTTACACTCAAGGCTATGGGTTCAGTAATGATGATAGACCTTTTCGGAGAAATGCCTCATGCTCAGGCATGTGATGGCGCAACTCTTGCTCCTGAATATGACGATGGCGACGTGGTATATGCTGAGTGTCTCGCAGATCTTGAAACTGCAAAAGCTCTCTTCAGTAAAGCACAGCCTGCTGCAGCAACTCCGCTCTCAAAGGGTGACAGCTGGTTCGGTGGCGATGCCAGCAAATGGGTGAAACTCGTCAACCTTGTTGAGGCAAGAATGTATATGACAATGAGCAAGCTCGATCCTGCCAATATCCAGAAAGCAGTCGAATGCATTAACGCTTCCGGTATTCAGGAAGGTGACAACCTCGTTGCGACATATGCGAACGTAGCCAATGCAAGCACCTGCTTCACTGTAGGCGACGCATACGGTCCTAACACTACTTGGGATAGCGCTGCTTGGGGAACTGGTCAGAGAATGAACGCGTGGTATGTCAACCTCCTTACCAATTTCAAGGGTAGTGGTGTTGAAGATCCGCGCGCTGACAAACTCCTTCCTTCAGCTATGTATCATGTTGATCTTACTGCTGCAGGTGACAAGATTGAGACATTCGAGTGGCTCAGAGACTGCGGTATCGACTGCTATGAGCCTTCAGGCAAACAAATTAAAGCAAGACACGTCCTCGGAAACTGCAACGCATATCTGTCCCCTGCTTCAGCACAGGATGATAAAGCAAGGGTCAGAACTTATAAAAACGATGCTATCCTGAACAGCTACAATTCAGTAGAAGACTTCATCGAAGGCGTCAAGACTTATTATCGTGTTCCTGAAGACATCACAATCAATGTTAAATCAGATGCTGTAGAAATTACTTATCAGCCTGGTGCAATGATGGTTGTGGATAGCGAGCCTCTGTATGTAGAAGATATCAAATATGTTCAGCTCCGCGCAGATGCTATCTTCGAAACAGCAGGTCTTGCTGCAAATGATATGAACTGCTACTATTCAGGAGCATCAGCAACGACAAGAGCTCTCGGTTACGTACAGGGTACAGGTACTTTCTATACAAGACCTGACTCAGATAACGACATTTTCACCTATGCTGAAGCTTGCTTCATCAAGGCAGAGGCCGCTTTCCTTCAGAACAACAAGGCAACTGCTTTTTCTGAATACCAGAAAGGTATAAAGGCCCACTTTGCTAGAATGAACGTCAAACTCAACGAGTGGAAAGCTAAAGGTTGCTGTACCACTGCAAAAGGCTTCGACGTTTCATTCGCGTATGCACCGATTGAACAGGCTGATATCGACGCTTATATGGCCAGCGATGCTGTTTGCCAGAGCGCTGATGAAATCACCCTTTCTGACATTATGATGCAGAAGTTCATCGCTATGGGTCCTAACTATCAGAACTGGAATGATATGCGTAAGTATGACTACTATTCTCTCGGTGTTTACACCGAAATGAAAGAGCCTGCATACCGTCCGGGTACAAATTCAGTTGTCGGTACCGGCAGATCATTCTTCCCAAGAAGGTGGATGCACTCTACTCACGAGACCAACTACAACAACTCACACTGCGCTGCTTCATATGATAAATATGGCACAGTTCAGGGTGCAACAGACAAGTCCATCCCTTACGTTCCTGTATTTTGGGATAAGGATGCGCCAAGCATTTAGTTTGTTGTGATAAATTGTTAAAAGGCTGTCTTCGGACAGCCTTTTTTTGTGTTGTCAGACGGAGGCGCTTACCGGATATTTGCAATTAGCAACACGATTTGCCAACAACAGTGAGTCCTTCGGCCTCCCCGATAATGGATTTCATGTAGCTGTCCTTGGTGCGGGCAGAATGGAGCGGACAATACTTTCGAAGCGTTCGGTTTCGGCTGCAGTCAGCAGTGAAGTGGCTATCGGCAGATAGAAGAGACGCGACTTGAACTGCCTGCTGAAGCCATTGCAGCCGCGAAGACGTTGCGCATCCTTTTCGGTTGTGAGAAGCAGCACCCTCGGATGTGCCTCTGCGTAGCGGTTAAGATGCGAGACGTCGCTCTTAGTGAACCTGTGATGGTCCGAATATTTTTCGTGGGCTATCCATTCATAGCGGTCGCTGAGTTGAAGCAGAATGTCGCGGTCGGAAGATATGCCCGTAAAAACGAATACTTCTTTAGAATATATATAGCGCTTGTCGCCCTCTTCCGGGAATACCGGCTCGGGCTCGGTATAGACGGTCTTTGCGAACAGCATTTCCTGACCTGCGTGAAGACGCGACTCCTGCCTTGCATTTGACCTTTCCCAGTCGTTGAGGCATTCAGGACATTTGGTGCAGATTACGACGTCAGCGCGCCCAATCTGCTCGGGGAGGTCGCGCAGGCGGCCGAGGGGCAGCAGTTCATCCTTGAATATAGGTCTGTTGTAGTTCTGAAGCACGATATTGAGGGAAGGCTTCAGGCCGCGGTATTGGAATCCGTCGTCCAGAATAACCACTTCCGGACGCTCTCCTTCAGGAAGCTCCAGCAGTCGCCTGATGCCGTTCACGCGGTCTTTATCCACTGCCACTGTTGCGCGGGGAAATTTGCGTTTTATCTGAAGCGGCTCGTCACCCGCCTCAAGAGCCGAATCGCTTTCCTGCAGGATGCGAAAGCCCTTGGATTTGCGCTTGTATCCGCGCGAGAGGACAGCCACTTTGTAATCGGCTTCAAGCATTTTGACCAGATACTCTGTCATAGGTGTCTTGCCTGTGCCGCCGGCGGTGATGTTACCCACCGATATTACCGGGATGTCTTCAAAGAAAGTGGATTTTGCTCTGCCGCTGTCATATCTTCCGTTTCTGATGCGCAGCGCGAGCCAATACGGGAACAAAAGTATCTTGCTGACCATAGCTATTGCCAAGTGTCCTTAATATAGTCCAGCAGGGCGAAAATCTCTGCCGGGTCGTTGGTAGTAACAAGTTTTAGACGGGTTTCCTTGAAATTGTCAAGGCCTTTGAAGTAGCAACTGAGGTGGCGGCGCATTTCCAGCACACCCACTCTTTCTCCTTTGATTTCCAATGATTTGGACAGATGCTTCTTTGCAAGTTCAACCCGCTCTGCCACAGACATAGGAGGCAGAATCTCCCCGGTGGAGAGGTAGTGCCTGATCTCCCTGAATATCCAGGGATGACCGAAACTGGCCCTGCCAATCATGACTGCATCCACCCCGTAGCGGTCGAAAGCCTCCCTGGCCTGCTCCGGAGTGGAGATGTCTCCGTTGCCGATGATGGGGATATGCATCTTCGGATTGTTCTTCACTTCGCCTATCAGAGTCCAGTCCGCCTGCCCTTTGTAGAGCTGGCATCTGGTGCGGCCGTGGATGGTGAGGGCAGCTATCCCCGCATCCTGAAGCCTCTCGGCGAGTCCGACTATTATTTTACTCTCCTCATCCCAACCGAGGCGGGTTTTGACGGTGACCGGAAGTTTCACTGCCTCCACCACTCTCCGCGTGATTTCCACCATCTTGTCCGGCTCGCGCATCATCCCGCTGCCGGCTCCGCGCCTGGCTATCTTGTTTACCGGGCATCCGAAGTTGATGTCGATAAGGTCCGGACCTGCAGCTTCCGCCCTGACTGCGGCCTCCACCATCGCATCGGGGAGATGACCGTAGATTTGGATACCGATAGGCCTTTCGTAGTCGTATAGGCGCATTTTTGCCAATGTCTTGGCGGCATCGCGTATCAGACCGTCGGAGGAGATGAATTCGGTGTACATCATATCTGCGCCATACTCCTTGCAGATGTAGCGGAACGAAAGGTCCGTCACGTCTTCCATAGGAGCCAGAAACAACGGTCTCTGTCCGAATTCTATGTTTCCGATTTTCACGAGCGCAAAGTTACGATAATAAAATTATTTGCCATACAGAAAATTATTCGTAAATTTGCAGCCCCCAAAATTATGGGGAAACGCAACAAACCAATAGTATTAACCTAAAAATCAACAAAGTGGACACTTTAAGCTACAAAACAATCTCAGCCAACAAGGCTACCGCAGACAAGAAGTGGGTAGTCATTGACGCTACAGATCAGGTGCTTGGTCGTCTTGCTTCACGAGTTGCCCTTATCCTCCGCGGTAAGAACAAGGCTCTCTACACCCCTCACGCCGATTGTGGTGACAACGTCATCATCATCAACGCTGCAAAGGTGCGCCTCACCGGCAACAAAATGACAGACAAACAGTATGTTCGCCACACCGGTTATCCGGGAGGACAGCGTTTCTCAACGCCGGAAGAACTTATGGCCAAGAAGCCGACCGCTGTTGTGCAGAATGCCATCAAAGGTATGCTGCCTAAGACCCGCCTCGGAGCAGACCTGTTCCGCAACCTTTATGTATATGAAGGTGCAGAGCATCCTCACGAAGCACAGAAACCAAAAACAATCACCCTTAACGAAATCTAAATCGCAGCATGGAAGTAATCAACGCCCTTGGAAGACGTAAATCAGCTGTTGCTCGCGTTTATTTAAGCACAGGCAAAGGTACAATCGTAATCAATGGCCAGTCTTCGGAAGAATACTTCAAGGAAGGCACATTGAAGTACATCGTAAACCAGCCATTGGCTCTCACCGGTACTGAAGGCTCATTCGACATCAAGATCAATGTGGTCGGCGGCGGTGTGAAAGGTCAGGCAGAGGCAATCCGTCTCGGCATCGCTCGCGCTCTTTGCAAAGTGGATGCTGAAAACTATCGCCCTGTACTGAAGTCCAACGGTTTCCTCACACGTGACGCACGTGAAGTAGAGCGTAAGAAACCAGGACAGCCGGGTGCACGTAGACGCTTCCAGTTCAGCAAACGTTAATTTTTTAACACTGATTTACCAAGCACAGTCAGGATTCAAAACGGCGGGACCCCCAGAGGCTGCCTGAAGTTTGTCCGACTGCGGAAAATCCCGAAGACCGGCAAGGCCGCTACTTCGGATTGAAAAAAAGAGGACTCCCGAAAAGAGTCAAACAAACAAAACCAAATTAAACCGAACAAAAATGTCTAGAACAAATTTCCAGGACTTACTCGATGCAGGTGCACACTTCGGTCACTTGAAGAGAAAATGGAATCCGAAAATGGCTCCGTATATCTTTATGGAGAAGAACGGTATTCACATTATCGACCTGCATAAGACTGTTGTCAAGATAGATGAAGCAGCAAATATGATGAAGCAGCTTGCAAAGGCAGGCCGCAAGATTCTGTTTGTCGCTACAAAGAAACAGGCCAAAGACATCGTGGCAGAGTGCGCAAAGAGCGTCAATATGCCATATGTAACTGAGCGCTGGGCAGGTGGAATGCTCACAAACTTCCCGACAATCCGCAAGGCTGTCAAGAAGATGAACACCATCGACAAGATGATCACCGACGGCACTTTCGACACTTTGGCAAAACGCGAGCGTCTCCAGGTTTCACGCCAGAGAGCCAAGCTCGAGAAAAACCTCGGCTCAATCGCCGACCTCAACCGCCTTCCTTCAGCTATTTTCGTAGTTGACGTACAGAAGGAAATCAATGCAGTACGCGAGGCCAATCGTCTGAATATACCTGTAATCGCAATGGTTGATACTTGTTGCGACCCTACCACAATCGATTATGTGATTCCGGCAAACGACGATGCAGCCAAGTCAATCCAGCTCGTAACCGACACCCTCTGCAAGGCAATCGCTGAAGGCCTTGAGGAGAGAAGAATCGAGAAGGAGAAAGAAAAGGAAGAGTCTCCTGCAAAAGAAGAATCTGAAGAGGCTCCCGTAAAGAAGGTCCGCGCAAGAAGAAACGCTCCAAAGAAGGAAGAGACCGCAGAAAACGCTGAATAATAATCCTTAAAATTTTGTACAATGGAAATCAAAGCAGCAGATGTCGCTAAATTGCGCAAAATGACAGGTGCCGGTATGATGGATTGCAAGAAGGCTCTCGTAGAGGCTGAAGGCGATTTCTCACGCGCACAGGAAATTATTCGTGAAAAAGGCAAGCTCGTGGCAGCAAAGCGCGCAGACCGCGAGACCACCGAAGGTGCGGTGAAAGCCCGCGTCGAAGGTGGCAAGGCCATCCTCGTATGTCTCGGTTGCGAGACCGACTTCGTTTCTTCAAATGCAGAGTTCCAGGCACTTGCAAATGCAATTGCAGATGCAGCAATAAAGAACTTCCCTGCAGACCTTGAGGCACTCAAGGCTTGCAAACTCGCAAGTGGGGAAACAGTTGAAGATGCAGTCTCACAGCAGACAGGCAAGAGCGGTGAGAAGCACGTAATCGCTTACTACGGCAAAATCGAAGCTCCTTATATCTCACAGTACATCCATACCATCAACGGCAAGCTCGGTGCAATCGTGGCATTCAACAAACCGGTGGACGAAACTCTCGGCCGTGGTATCGCAATGCAGGTCGTATCTATGAAACCTGTTTCCGTATCGGCAGCCGACTGCCCTGCAGAGGTTGTTGAAAAGGAGAGGGAACTGGCCGTTATCAAGACAAAGGAAGAGCAGATTCAGAAGGCTGTGGATTCAGCTCTGAAGAAAGCAGGCATCAATCCGGCACACTGCGACAGCGAAGACCATATCGAGTCCAATACTGCAAAGGGCTGGCTCACACCTGAGCAGGCTCAGCAGGCTCGCGAAATCAAAGTCCGCGTCGCTGAAGAGAAGGCTGCAAATCTTCCTGAGCAGATGATTCAGAACATCGCAAACGGACGTATCCAGAAGTTCTTCAAGGAGAATACCCTCGAAGAGCAGGAATACCAGATGAGCGATGGCAAGGAGACTGTAAAGGAAGCACTTGCAGCAGCAGACAAGGATGCGAAAGTTACATCTTTCTGCCGCTTCTCCCTCACCGACGAATAATCTTTTCAGATACAACAATTCAAAAAGCCGGCTGGATTTCAGTCGGCTTTTTGTTTTGCGCTACGGGCAAGGTCTCTATTTGAGAACTCCGAGTTCCTTTCCCACTTTCGTGAAAGCGGCGATGCAGCGGTCCAGATGCTCTTTTTCGTGGCCTGCGGAGACTTGCACGCGGATGCGGGCCTGCCCCTTCGGTACGACCGGATAATAGAAACCGGTTACATAGATACCTTCTTCCTGAAGTCGCGCGGCCATATCCTGAGAAAGCTTTGCATCATAAAGCATAACGGCGCAGATTGCAGACTGTGTAGGCTTTATGTCGAAACCTGCGGCCTTCATCCTGCCGATGAAATATTCGGTGTTGCTGTGCAGTTTGTCCTGAAGGTCGTTTGTTTCACCCATTATCTCGAACATCTTGACGCCTGCGGCAGCCACCATCGGAGGAATTGAATTTGAGAAGAGATATGGGCGGGATCTCTGGCGGAGCATGGCGATAATCTCCTTTTTGCCGGTCGTGAAGCCGCCTACTGCTCCTCCGAAACTCTTGCCGAGGGTGCCGGTGATGATTTCCACTTTTCCGCGAAGGTTGAAGAATTCGGTGGTTCCGCGGCCTGTATGGCCCACTACACCTGCGGAGTGGGATTCATCCACCATCACCATTGCATTGTATTTTTCTGCGAGAGCGTATATCTTGTCGACAGGGGCGACGTTGCCGTCCATCGAGAAGACGCCGTCGGTCACAATGAGACGGTGACGCTGCGCCTGGGCGGTTTTGAGGCAATTCTCGAGCTCTTCCATATTTGCATTTGCATAGCGGTATCTCTGAGCCTTGCAAAGGCGTACGCCGTCAATGATGGAGGCATGGTTGAGGGCATCGGATATGATGGCATCGTTCTCATCAAGAAGAGGCTCGAACACACCGCCGTTTGCATCGAAGCAGGAGGTGTAGAGAATCGTGTCTTCGGTTCCGAAGAACTCCGAAATCTTTTCTTCGAGCTGCTTCTGCAGATCGCCCGTACCGCAGATGAAGCGGACGGAAGCCATACCGTAGCCGTGCGTGTCGAGAGCCTTCTTGGCAGCCTCAATCAGCTGCGGGTTGTTGGCGAGCCCGAGGTAGTTGTTTGCACAGAAATTGAGCACGTCCTTGCCCGGCTTGACCTTGATTGCGGCCTGCTGGGCTGAAGTTATCACTCTTTCTTCCTTGTAGAGGCCGGCATCCCTGATGGATTGCAGTTCGGCCTTCAGATGTTCCTGAAAATCCTTATACATATTTAATGGTTTATGTCGTAACACAAAGTTATAAAATTTGTGTTTGTCGTCAAAATTTACTTACTTTGCAGAATCTTGTCTAAAAAGGCAGAGATTTGATAATAAATAAAAACGGTTATTAACTAAACCATTTATCATTGTTATGGAAGATATTGCTTCTAAAGTAAAGGCCATTATAGTCGACAAACTTGGTGTTGAAGAAAGTGAAGTAACACCTAACGCAAGCTTCACGAGTGACCTCGGTGCAGATTCACTTGACACCGTTGAACTTATTATGGAATTTGAAAAATCATTCGGCATCTCTATTCCGGACGACGTAGCTGAAACAATCGGCACCGTACAGGATGCTATCGACTATATAGAGTCAAAGGTCAACGCATAAACAAGTTATGACGCCGAAAAGGGTAGTCGTCACCGGCATCGGGACAATCAATCCGTTAGGATACAACGTAGCGGAGTTTTTCAGCAATCTCGACAAAGGTGTCAGTGGAGCAACTCTCATAGACCGCTTCGACGCTTCCCTTTTCAAGACAAGGTTCGCCTGCCAGATTCCGGACTATAATCCTGACAAGTTTCAGGATGCTTTGGACAAAAAGGAATCCCGCAAGACAGACTTCTTCACTCACTTCGCAATGATTGCGGCCGATGAGGCGATGAAGGATAGCGGACTGGACCTTGAAACAATTGATCTCAAAAGAGCCGGCGTGGTTGTCGGCTCCGGAGTCGGAGGAATATGCACGTTGGAAAATGAATTGATGGACTTTACCGGAGGACAGCAGCCCCGGTTCAGTCCATTTCTTATTCCAAAGTTCATCATCAACATTGCCTCGGGCCAGCTTGCGATAAAATATGGCTTCCGCGGCCCTAATTTCGGCGTATCTTCCGCCTGTGCAACTTCCGCCCACGCGATTTCCACGGCTTGTACCGAGATAATGCTCGGCAGGGCCGACGTGATGCTGACGGGAGGCAGTGAGGCTCCGATAGGCGTGTCGGCCATAGGAGGTTTCAATTCGGCTCACGCACTTTCCACCAACAACGAAGAATACAGGACAGCTTCACGTCCGTTCGACAAAACCAGGGACGGCTTTGTAATAGGAGAGGGAGCAGCCGTACTCATTGTGGAAGAGTATCAGCATGCTGTAAATCGCGGCGCCCGCATATATGCCGAGATTGCCGGATGCGGGATGACTTGCGATGCCTACCACATCACCGCACCTCTTCCGGACGGTACGGGCGCATCCGATGCGATGGAACAGGCTCTCCGCAGTGCAGGCCTGCAGCCTTCGGATGTGGATTACATCAATGTTCACGGCACTTCCACCAGTCTGGGGGACATAGCCGAACTCAACGCCATCAAGAGTCTTTTCGAAGATACCGCCTACAAACTCAATATCAGTTCCACCAAATCAATGACCGGCCACCTTCTAGGCGCCGCCGGAGCTGTAGAGGCTTTGGCTTGTCTGCACGCAATCCGTGACGGCGTAGTGCCGCCAACCATCAATTTCAAGGTTGAGGACGAGAACATAGACTACAGACTCAATCTCACCCTCAATGAGAAGCAGAATCGAGATGTCAGAGTTGCGATGAGCAACAACTTCGGCTTCGGAGGCCAGAACGCCAGCCTCATCTTCAAATCAATCCGATAGATTATTCCGATTTTATTCTATTCGCCGCCCACCAGAGCGTAGGTCAACTTCATCACGGGATGGCGTGCGGCCTTGGTACCGTTCAGAACAGCCTGGTAGTAATTGCTGTAATCGACATAGTAGTATGTCTGTCCGGTGTTTGAATCAATGTATGTGACGGTTGGCATCAGCCATAGGTCGTAGCTGGAGTCGTAGTCCTGCCTGTCACCTTTGAGCAGATTCTGTATGTAGATGCTTGCGTCCGGCTGGTAGTTGAAAATCGAGCGGTTTATGTCTCCGTGACTGAAAGTATCGTCTTCGAGCTCCTCGTTCGGATCGTAGTAGACGTACTTGCGGCCGGTAGTGGTGCAGACTCTTCTGCAAGGGAAAAGATTCATCGGATAGTTGTCGTAGTCCGACCCCTTTCCGGAATATTCAAACGGGAATTCAAGGCTGGCACGGGTTATCAGAACTCTTGACTTGTTGAAATTGTTGGCGGCAATCCAACTGTCGAGAATATTCTTGATGTCGGAGGCGGCTACCACGGGGGTTATGCCGCTCATCCCTTCGGCGAGAATGTAATCTTCCGCATTGTCGGTAACGTAGCATTCAGACCCCGTTTCAATGGAGTTGACGGACCAGTATGAGCCCAGATTGAAGGAAAGAGTCCTGGAGAGTCTGATGCCCTCATCGCTGGTGTACCGGTAAGTCAGGGATATGTATGAATCGCTGAGCGAGAAATTGTTGATTCTTCCGCCAAAAGTGCTCTCATCCACCTCGTCGCATGTGATGGCGAGGCCGTGGAATCTGTTGACAAGATACTGCGTACTGTCGAGCTGCTCCATCGTGAAGTTGAAGAGAGGCTTTATGAAATCCTTCTTGAGAGGAATCGTGATGCTTTCGCTTCCATCGAAGACTGCACAGCCCTCCGATACGGGCTCCGGGTAGAAGTCATCTTCCGTGATGCTGCAGTTGTAGTATTTGGAGGAATCAAGTGGGTTCTTGAGCTGATGGACATAAAAATTCTGGAGTATGTTGCTTTGGCTGTCTTCCAATACCTGCGTTCCGCTGACGAAAAGGTACAGATTGGCGCTTTCCAGTTCAGGGTCTTTTCCCCAGACTATGGAGTCGGTGGCAGGAGTGATGGTGGCGGCGGTGGAAAATCTGGCCGACCCGAAAATCTCCGAAGATATGGCTCCTACGCTCAGAATGCCTGTGGCGGCGGTCTGCAGGCTGTCGGCCATCCTCAGATGAACCGGAAGGTCAAACTCGGCCGAATACAGTTTCACGTGCTGGTCCGACGGGATGAAGGATGTGCCAAGTGTATAGTTTTTGTTTACGCAGGATGCGGTGATGACCAGAAGTGCCGCAGAGAGCAATAATCCTGATGAAAACTTGACTCGAGCCATTTGCTTATTTTAAAATACAATCATAAAAATCGTTGTACTTGCGTACATATTCTCCGCTTTCCAAATCTGCCGGAGTGTGGGCCATTGACGGCAACCCGGCGGCCTTGACGGCTTCCAGAATATCCTTGTCGATTTTTTCGGCAGGGACTCCCTCCACGACACCGTCAGCGTATCGGATGGCAAGTTTAGCAAGATTTATGCCAGTGGGCTCTTCGAACAGGGAGGCATCCTCCTGTCTGAGACCTTCGCTCTTGAGACGCTGCGCCATTGAGTCACTGAAACGGATGTCGTTGGCGTCGTCATAAAGGGAGAGGATGATTTTCGAGTCGCTGAAGATAGGGTCTGCGTTATATACGGTCTTGAGGTAGAGCGGAAGGAAATGGGATATCCAGCCCTGGCAGTGTACGATGTCCGGCTTCCAGCGCAGTTTCTTGACGGTTTCAAGCACTCCGCGGGCGAAGAAAAGCGCTCTCTCGTCGTTGTCCTTGAAGAAATTGCCCCCGGCGTCGGAGTAAACGGCCTTGCGGTGGAAATAATCTTCGTTGTCAATGAAATAGACCTGCATTCTCGCCGCAGAAATGGAAGAAACCTTGATGACGAGAGGCCTGTCTATGTTGCCGACAATGATATTCATTCCGGAAAGTCGAATCACTTCGTGGAGCTGATTCCTTCTTTCATTGATGCAACCATAGCGCGGCATGAAGGAGCGTATCTCCTTCCCGGACTCCTGAATCCCCTGAGGGAGGAATCTTCCCACCCTTGATATGTCTGTATCAGGCATATACGGGAAGATTTCGGAGTTTACGTAAAGTACTCTTTTTGTTTCTTCCATCTTTTGAGTCGTTTTAAGGCAAATTCAATACAAAGGTAATGATTTTTTTTGATTAACTTTGGCCTTTGAAAGATAATATGGAGAAAAAGAAGAACAATATCGTAGCAAAGAGACTGATACGCTCATACATAACTTCCGTAGTGAGCATATCTTTGGTACTCATACTGGTAGCCGCTGCGGCCATACTCGCCGCAAATGCGAACAACATAGCCCGCTACTTCAAGGAGAATATGACCGTCTCGGTCATTCTCAAGCCGTCAACTTCAGAAAAAGAGGCCCGCGCCCTGGAAAAGGACCTGTCCAAGAAGTCCTATGTAAAGGAGAGCCGCTACGTTTCAAAAGAAGAGGGGGCAAAGGAGATGGAAGCTCTTTTGGGCGCCGACTTCCTGAATGTCTTCGAGAGTTCACCGATACCGATTTCCATCGACCTCAAACTGGATGGTGACGTGATAACCAGAGACTCCCTCAACTACATAAAGGGCAATCTTCAGAAGAGCAGGTTTGTGGAGGAGGTGGTCTATCAGGAAACGCTCGTCGAAGCTCTCAATGCCAATCTCCACAAGATAGGCCTCATAGTCGGCGCGGTGATTCTCATACTCCTCTTCATTTCTTTCGCTCTGATCAGCAATACCGTCAGGCTCAACATCTACGCTCGCCGCTTCACCATCCACACGATGAGTCTTGTGGGCGCAAAGCGGTCGTTCATTGCCCGTCCGTTTGTCAAACAGGCGGTTTTGGAGGGCGCCGCTTCCGGATTGCTCGCCTCTGCGGTGATGCTCGGCATTGTCGCCTATGTGAAAAACAGTTCTCCGCTTCTGGAAAATGTGATCCGCACTGATCTGGAAGTGGCGGTGCTAGGTCTGACAGTTCTTCTTGGCATACTCATCTGCGTGATTTCCACCCTTATAGTGGTTCGTCGCGTGGCATATATCTCCAAAGACGATTTGTATTATTGATATGAATTTTTCACTCCCATCCAAAAACGTAAAGCTGATTTTCTCGGGGCTGGTGCTGATGATTGCCGGATATGTCCTGATGATAGGCGGAGGGTCTTCAGATCCCAACGTGTTCAACCCCGAAATGTTCAATGCCAGAAGGCTGGTGATTTCGCCGCTTCTGGTGATAGCCGGCATTGTCGTGATAATCTACGCAATTATGCACACTCCCGGAGGGGAAGGGAAAAAATAGAATCCGATGAATACGTTCGAAGCTCTCATTCTGGGTATCCTGCAGGGCCTGACCGAGTTTCTTCCGGTCAGCAGCAGCGGCCATCTGGCAATCGGCAAGGCTCTTTTCGGCATCGAAACCTCTGATCTCAGCTTCGAGGTCGCCGTGCACGCCGCGACAGTCCTCGCCACAATAGTTGTCTTCCGCAAGGAGATTCTCCGTCTTGTCAAGGGGCTTTTCAAGTTCAGGCTCAATGACGAGACCGTCTATGTCCTGCTGATAGCAGTGTCAATGATTCCTGTCTTCATCGTTGGCGTATTTTTCGAGGTTTATGTCGACTCCATTTTCGGCAGCGGGCTGACGGTGGTGGGCTGCGCACTGCTTGTAACCGCCCTTCTTCTGGCTCTCTCAGAATTCATACCGAAGAGATTGAACCCCGGCGGCGAAGGCAAGGGCGTGACTTGGAAATCAGCCTTCATTATCGGTCTTGCGCAGGCAGTGGCGGTGATTCCGGGCCTTTCGAGAAGCGGTTCCACAATAGCCACCGGCCTTCTGTGTGGAGTGAAAAAGAGTGAAGTGGCACAGTTCTCCTTCCTGATGGTGCTTGTTCCGATAATGGGAAAAGCGTTTCTCGACATTGTGGGCGGAGAATTCTCCGAAAGTTCGGTGGGAGCGGCCCAACTTGCAGCAGGTTTCGCGGCCGCTTTCGTTTCGGGCCTTTTCGCTTGCCGTTTCATGATTGCAATTGTCAGGAAGACCAGACTCAAATGGTTCGCCCTGTACTGTCTTGCGGTCGGCATCGCCTGTCTTGTCAGCACATTCCTCGGCGCATAGCGGATGAAGGGAGAGGGGAGATACTATTTCGTTTCCGATGTTCATCTCGGAATTCGCGATGATGCCTCAGGCAGTCGCGAGAAGGCTTTCGTGGCTTTTCTGGATTCCATTCCCGAAGAGACGGAAGCCGTGTTCTTCCTTGGGGACATCTTCGATTTCTGGGTAGATTACAGGGAGGTGGTTCCGCGCGGCTATACGCGCGTCCTCGGCCGGTTCGCCGCACTTGCCGACAGGGGAGTCAAACTTTATTTCTTCAAGGGCAATCACGACTGGTGGATGACCGACTATTTCAAGAAGGAGTTCGGTGCCATTGTGGTGGAGGAACCTTATCTTGTTATGCCATTGGGTGGCAAAACCTTCTGTCTCGGTCACGGTGATATTCTGAACTGTTCCGATCCGAAGGCCCGCTTCATCTTCAGACTTTTCCGCAACAGATTCCTTATCCGTATCATGAAAAGCCTGCCTTCCTGCCTGATTGTCAAATTCGCCCGCAAATGGGCAGGACACAGTCGCAAGCAACATTCCGATTATGTCTTTGACGTGGAGGGGTCGGATATTCTAAGATTTGCCGAAGATATGAATCTTACAAGGCCGGTCGATTATTACATATTCGGCCATTTCCACACACCTTCGAGGACATCTCTCAAGAGCGGAGGTGAACTCTTCATTCTTGGCGATTGGAGCCGGGGAGAGAACTATCTGTATTTTTCGGGTATGACAATCTCGGGCATCGGTCTGCCGAATATCCAGAGGTAGTAGTCGTCAAATTCTCCACGTTCCCACATCTGTACGAATTCTTCCAGATCCTTGTCCTGCCCGAACTTGTCGTAAGGCTGTTTGAGCGAGCCTTTGTACAGTTTGGCTACCCCCTGCCAGAAACCGGCGGTGGCACCGTTGAAATAGCGCCTGATGATGTAGTATGGAGTGAGTCCCACCTCTCTGTCTATCAGTCGTATCATCATCAGTCCCTGCTTGAGGGTAAGGGTGCGCAGAATAGGCTTGAAATCGTCCAGCAGTTCGGATTTGAATTTTGACAGATACCGGTTTTTCTGTCTTTTGCTGTAGCCGTCGGCAAGGAAGAGACTGTCGGTCTGCTTTATGGTTCTGCTGACGAAGACGGCATACGGATATGCTTTGCTGAAGTTGTGCAGGCGCCGGTAGAAATCCTTGTACTCCCTTCTCGTCATATATTGGCGCGGATGTATCACAGCCGGAGGAAGTTCGTCCACGAAGACGGTGTCCCTTCCGATGACTTTATATCCGATGACCTGCTTGTCCTGCGGCTGTGCGTAGCCGTCGGCAATGCAGTACAACAGGGCCGGAATCACGGCGAGAAAGAGAAGGATTGTTCGTCTATGGCAAATCATTTCAGCGCAAAGTTAAGGACTTTCGGCAAAATTTATTAACTTTACAAGATAAATTGGTCTTATGTTCGATCTTTCTACATTCACACCCTGGGTGCTCTTTACGGATATGGGCATCATTCTCGGGCTTCTCCTCATAGGAAAGTTCATCAGAGTAAAAGTCAAACTGATTCAGAAACTTTTCATACCGCCGAGTCTTCTGGCAGGTATCCTCGGCCTCACCTTCGGTCCGAACGGTCTTGGCTGGCTGCCTCTCAGCGGAAGTGTCAGCACGTATTCGGCAATCCTGATTGCAGTGGTCTTCGGCGCCCTGCCGCTTTCATCCCCTCCTTTCAAGGTGAAGGAAGTGGCCAGAAGAGTGGGCCCGATGTGGGACTTTGCTCAGTTCGGAATGTTGTTCCAGTGGGCAGTGATGGGCCTTTTCGGGCTTTTCGTACTCAATTTGATATGGCCTGAACTCAATCCGGCTTTCGGAGTGATGCTCCCTACAGGCTTCTACGGAGGTCACGGTACGGCTGCCGCCATAGGTGCTGCATTCGACGGTCTCGGTTGGGATGAAGCCACCAGCCTTGGAATGACCACCGCCACTATCGGTGTGATTCTGGCCATTCTCGGCGGCCTTCTTTCCTTCAAGATGGCGGCAAAGAGAAAGCAGACTTCGTATATTGCCGATTTTGCAGATCTCCCCGATGAACTGCGGAGCGGACTTCTGCCGGAAGAAAAACGTGAACCTACCGCAGTGGGCACCACTTCTCCCATCTCGATAGATTCGCTCACGTTCCACCTTGCCCTCGTAATCATTGCGGCATTCGGTGGCTGGATGATCAGCAAAGGAGTGAAGATGGCTTTGCCGAGTCTCGAACTTCCGGTGTTCAGCTGTGCCTTCATAGTGGGTCTTCTGATAAAGGCCTGCTTCAACAGGGCGGGAGCCGCCAAGTATATAGATGCAAAGACCACCGGCAGCATAAGCAGTTGCGCCACGGATCTTCTCGTCGCCTGCGGAGTGGCTTCCATCAAACTCGGTGTCGTAGTCAAATATGCAGTGCCGCTTCTCGTACTTCTCGTTGTCGGAGTTGCCGTCACTGTCTTTACGGTATTTTACTTCGGTCGCCATCTCAATCGGAAGGACTGGTTCGAGAAGAGCATTTTCGCCTGGGGTTGGTGGACCGGTACGATGGCGATGGGTATCGCTCTTCTGCGCATCGTGGATCCGAAGATGCTTTCAAAGGCGATGGACGATTATGCTCTGGCATATCTTCCTTGTGCTCCGGTTGAAATTATCCTCATCACTCTCGTGCCTGTGACATTCGCCGCCGGGCAGGGACTGTGGCTGATGCTTGCCTGTCTTGTCATCTCCCTGTTCCTCATCTGGCTTGCCCGACGCTGCAAGTGGTGGATTCCAAAATCAGAACTGAAAACAGAAAAATAGAATGAAAAGAATTTTCAAAGCCGCCGCTGCTGTTGCACTTCTTGCGGCAGTACCATTTTCCGCAAACTCGGATGACGATGCGGCTCTTCTCGAGCGCGCCGAAAGACTGCACGACCGAATCATCTCCCTCGACACCCACACGGATTCAGCAATCCACCTTCCGGCAGGAACAGTCGGAGAAGACGGCTACACGCAGGTGACTTTTGAAAAGTTGCGCGAAGGCCGTATGGACTGTTGCTTTTTCCCGATTTATGTAGGACAGAAGGAGCTTTCAGACGAGTCGCGCTCCGCTGCCAAGAGATATGCGGTGGAAAAGATGAACGTAATCAGAAAATATATTGTCGAGCGACGTGACGAGGCCGCCATCGCATATGGGCCGGAAGATCTTGTGAAGTACAAGAAAGAAGGTAAACTTTGCTTCGTTATGGGTCTGGAGAACGGATTCCCGATAGGCCGCAGCCTCGACGACCTGAGGATGTTCTACAATATGGGAGCACGCATAATCACTCTCTGCCACAACTACAACAACGACATCTGCGATGCTTCCGTCAATGATGAGGTGACCTGGCACGGCCTCTCGCCTTTCGGGGAGCAGGTGGTGCGCGAGATGAACCGGCTCGGTATGATTATAGACATTTCGCACGCCTCTACAGAGACATTGTTCGACTGCCTGGCCCTGAGCAAGGCGCCGATTATCGCCAGCCACTCCTGTGTGTTCAACATCAAGGGGCACCGCCGCAACCTCAAGGATGAGGAGATAAGAGCCATCGCAGCCAAAGGAGGTGTGATTCAGGTTACTTCCGGCCGCTGGGCCCTTTCGACACTTCCAAGGGAGCAGGTGAATATCTCCGTATTCTGCGATCACGTCGAGTATATAAGAAATCTTGTGGGAGTGGACTATGTCGGAGTCGGTACCGATTTTGACGGCGGCGGCGGAATGGCTCAGCTCGAAGATGCATCGAAGATGAAATACATCACCGTCGAACTCATGCGCCGCGGCTGGACCGACGAAGAACTCGAAAAATTCTGGGGCGGAAACCTTATGAGGGTATGGCGTGAAATCGAGCGTGTGAAAGAGATTGAATAAGTTGGTCGAAAACGGCGGTTGCCACGTGTAATATGAGAACTAAAATCGCATTCTTGCTTTTTCTTTTTTTGACGTTCAGTCAATCTGTTTCTGCACAAGGAATTGAAAACAACAGCATAAAGCTGTATGAATTGATGCAACAGGCTTACAATGAGCTCCAGTTCAACAATTTCTCCGGAGCTCTTGTATTCTTGCAGGAGGCGCAGAAACTTGCCAATTCGCAAAGCGTGGCAACAGAGCAGCAATGCTATGTTTCATATGAGATAGGCATCTGTTATTATGCTTTACAGGATTATCCAAAAGCTATTGAATCCCTTACTCAAGCATTGAAAATATGTGAAGTGACTCTTGGAAACAAGCATCAGATTTATGCCGCCAGTTTGACCAATATAGGCGTTTGTTATTATTTTTCAAGTAATTATCAAAAGGCCGTTGAATACTATATTCGAGCATTGGAGATTTTCAAAGAAGTTCTTGGAGACAGGCATCCGAATTATGCTGACGGCTTGAACAAAATAGGCGTGTGCTATTCTGATATGGGTGATTATCAAAAAGCGATTGAATACAAGATTAAAGCATTGGAGATAAGGAAAGAGGTCCTTGGAGACAAACATCCGGATTATGCCAGCAGCTTGAGCAATATAGGCGTCTGCTATTATTTTTCAGGTGATTTTCAAAAGGCCATCGAATACTATAATCGGGCGTTGGAGATCAGAAAAGAGGTTCTTGGAGACAAAGATCCTGATTATGCCGAAAGCTTGAATAATTTAGGCGCCTGTTATTCCGATATGGGTGATTATCAGAAAGCGATTGAATATCATACTCAAGCGTTGGAGATTAGGAAGGAGGTTCTTGGAGACAAGCATCCGGATTATGCATATTGCTTGAATAATTTAGGCATCTGTTATGCTGAAATGGATGATTATCAAAAGTCTATTGAATACTTTACTCAAGCATTGGAGATATTTGAAGAAGTTCTTGGAGACAAGCATCCGGATTATGCCAGCAGTTTGAGTAATTTAGGCAACTATTATTATTTGACAAGTGATTATCAAAAGGCGATTGAATGCCATACTCGAGCAGCTGAGATAAGTAAAGAGGTTTTTGGAGACATGCATCCGGATTATGCCGAAAATATGAACAGCTTGAGCAAAGCTTACTTCAAATCCAATGACTACAAGAACTTCGGCTTATATAACCGGAGGTTCATCAACATCACCACAGACAACATTCTGAACAATTTCTCGTATATGACGGCATCACAACGGTCGTCATATTGGAATAAATACTCATATAGCATATCCGACAGGCAATACTACTACACTTATCATCTGCGTGAAGATTCAAGTCTGCTACAGTCCACATACGACTGCGCCCTTCTCAGCAAGGGAATCCTCCTCAATGCGGAGTCTGAGCTTCGCGACATGATTCTTGATGGCGGCGATGAGAAGATGCTGGCGCTGTATGACAAATTTACTCTTGAAAAACGCCGGCTTGCGCTTCTGTTGGAGAAGCCGATATCCGAACGTACAATGCCGGCAGACTCTCTGGAGGCCGTATGCGACAGGCTTGAACAACAGCTGCTCAAAGGCTGCAAGGTGTTAGGGGACTATACTCATAATCTTGCCATAAAATGGACTGACGTGCAGGCGAAACTCGGAGATAAAGATATCGCCGTCGAGTTCATCGAAGTGCCCATAGCCCGGGATACAACAAAATACTGTGCCCTCGTTCTGAAAAACGGTTATGACGCTCCCCGTTTCGTCGAGCTTTTCGATCTGAAGGACCTGCAGGCCCTTTATGCAAAATACGCCCGTACCTCCAATCGGGAAAGCAGAATTTACACCGATAACCAGCTTTTTGATTTGGTCTGGAAGCCACTTTCGGAAGAACTTGAAGGGGTCCGGAATATATACTTCGGTCCTGCCGGTGAACTGTATCAGATTGCCATCGAGTATGCCGACAACGGCAACGGCCCTCTCTCGACCCAAAAGAACCTCTACCGTTTGTCTTCAACCAGGCAGTTGGCCGTTGTCAGAGAATCCAATGACGTGAAGACGTCTTCCGTATATGGCGGCCTGAATTATGGAGAATCCATTGATGCCCTTATCGAGGACAGCAAGCGCTATCCCGGCAGGAGGAGCGTAACGCCCGACTTCCATTTCGACGTCGATTCGCTCAATGTCAGAGACCTGCTCTCAAGAAGCCTTGACATCAAGGAACTTCCCGGGACTCTCGAAGAGGCAAGGAGCATCACGGAACTTATGGAAGAGGCTGGAATGTCGGTTACTCCGATGATAGGCAACGACGGGACCGAGGCCGCCTTCAAGGCGAAATCCGGCACAGAGCAGAATATTCTGCATATAGGGACCCACGGTTTTTACTGGACCGAAACGGAAGCGGACAAAGTCGGCAAGTTCTTGAACCGTCACGAATTGATTTCTGAAGATACCGGCAACAGGAGAACAGAAGACAAGGCTCTATCACGTTCGGGCTTATTGTTTTCCGGAGCAAAAAATGCATTCAAGAAGGGCTATCAGGCGAAGCCGGGCGTAGAGGACGGCATTCTGACCGCCAGAGAAATCTCCATGCTGAATCTGGATGGCACGGACCTGGTTACTCTGTCCGCGTGTCAGACCGGGCTCGGAGAAATCAGCGGAGAGGGTGTGTTCGGGCTTCAGAGGGGATTCAAGAAAGCCGGTGTCAATGCTATACTTATGAGTCTATGGAAAGTCGATGATGAGGCCACCTCAATGCTGATGCGTGAATTTTACAGGAATTATCTCATCCGGAAGATGACTCTGCGGCAATCTTTGAATGAAGCGCAGAAGGCGGTCAGGGAGTATGAGATTGAGAAAGATGAAGTTGAAGATATTTCATCCGACAACATACTCATAGACAGGCTGAACAACAATGACGGCCACGACACGACGGCAACTGTGAAGAAAAAGATAAAAGTCAAAAAATTCAACGACCCTGTATATTGGGCAGGGTTTGTTTTGCTTGATGGACTGGATAACTAAAGAACGTCATATATGAAAAAAATCATCTCACTTGTTATTCTATTCTGCTCAATTCCGTTATTCGGACAAGTTGAGTCTTACAAAACCATAATCTATACAAGCGATGATCTTGCTGATGATTTGCAAGTCACTTTTGATGAAAGTCAGAGTCGTGGTTTGGGTTCGGATCTTTTATATGCAGGACTAGGTGCATTGAAAGGCATCGGGGCCGGTTATGTTACAACACTTGTGGATTTCGGTGTCAATTTTATAGGAGAGTTGATAACGAAAAAATCAAGAAATCATAAGGAGTGGAACGAAACAATCACAAAAGAGTCTGAACACATCACAAATCTCTGTACCATAGCCGAGTTGAACGATTTCTACGACAGGATATCATTTGATGGGCCGATGGATCCCCGGGGGATGAAATTTGATGGAATCGGGTGCCTTAAGATGATTGATAAAGATACGTCATTCTTTATGTCCTGCCATATCAACAGGGATAAGTTGAATAGAATTGTCGAGCACTCCAAATTCGAACTTGTTCTTGATACTTTGATTATTAATCCATTCAAGTCAGGTTTGCCAAACACAAAACTCAATATTCCTTTTTCTTTTGAAGACAGAGAAAACTTCACCTTGAACATATCATTTGAGATATCCTCATCCTGGATGGATCAGTTGCCGCAAATGAATAAAGATCAGGTACTCGGAGGCTTTTATATCAATGTGCCCATTACAGCTGAAGATTTGAATGAGAACAACAAATTTGTTTATGTACGCGGGGAAACGAATTCCCAAGAATATTCAGTTGTCGGCGAAAGCTTCATCGTCCCGCGCTCATATCTCAGCATTAGAGATCAGGATAAAAGAATGAGGCATACCTGGGGAACGGGTGAATACAAGATTTCAGTGAAAATTCTGGAGACGTGCGGAGTAAGTGAACAATATCAGAAAAATTGGGAACAGGACTTCAAGAGACGTAAGAAGATGTTGCCAAAAGAAAAATTCTGGGCAAAAACGTGGAAGACGATATCCTCTCAGAAGTGGGATGAAATCGCCAAATCCTGGGTGGTGACAACGCTGAAAGCTCCCGCAGATGTGTTGACCAAAGAAGTTGTCAATGATTTGCACCTCAATTCAGGCGCTGCAGCACAGCAGGGTAATGCTGGAAACAAACAGGCAGGTAAAAAATGATGGAAAAAGTTTTTCGGTTGGTCGAAAACGGTAGCTGCCGGAAAATTTTATCTTAGCGTAAAGTGCTGAGAAATCAAGAAATTAAGTAACCAAAAATTTTGTCGAAAATATCGCAAAAATTTTGGTTGCTTGATTTTTTTGTGTACCTTTGCAACCCTGTTCCTTATGCTCCGAAGTGGCTAAGGAACTGATAGTTAAGAGTTTAAGAAATATTTTTAAGTTATAGAACTATGTTACAACCAAAGAAAACCAAATTTAGAAGACAGCAGAAAGGCCGTATGAAAGGCAACGCCCACAGGGGAAGCCAGCTGGCCTTTGGATCTTTTGGTATCAAAACCATGGAGAGCTGCTGGCTCACAGGTCAGCAGATTGAAGCTGCCCGCCAGGCTGTAGTCCGTTACATGAAACGTGAAGGTAAGATTTGGATCCGCGTATTCCCTGACAAGCCTTACACCAAGAAGCCTGCAGAGGTACGTATGGGTAAGGGTAAAGGTAATCCTGAGGGATTCGTAGCTCCTATCACTCCGGGCCGTATGCTCATCGAAGCCGAAGGCGTTCCATTGGAGATTGCAAAAGAGGCTCTCCGTCTCGGCGCCCAGAAGCTCCCTATCACCACCAAGTTTGTGGTAAGAAGAGACTATGTTGAATAATCAGAAGCATTTGAACAATGAAGAAACAGGAAATTAACGAGATGTCCGTAAAGGATTTGCGCGAACGTCTGGAAGCTGAGAAGCAGAACTTGAACCGTATGAAGATCAATCATACGATCTCTCCATTGGAGAATACTTCTACAATAAAGAAGGCTAAAGCAGACATCGCACGTATGATGTCAGTCCTCGCTGAAAAAGAAAAACAGAACTAAAATAGAAGTCCTATGGAAAGAAATCTTCGTAAAGAAAGAATCGGGATTGTAGTCAGCAACAAAATGGATAAATCTATTGTAGTTGCTGTCAAGACAAAGGAAATGCACCCTATTTACGGCAAGTTCGTAAATAAAACCACAAAGTTTGTTGCTCAGGATGACAAGAACGAGTGCAGTGAAGGCGACAAGGTACGCATCATGGAGACCCGCCCTCTGAGCAAGACAAAACGTTGGAGATTAGTAGAAATCGTAGAAAAAGTTAAATAATTATGATACAACAGGAATCACGTTTAATGGTGGCAGACAACTCAGGAGCGAAGGAAGTCCTCTGCATCCGTGTTCTCGGCGGTACCCGTCGTCATTATGCCAGTGTTGGTGACAAAATCGTTGTTGCCGTAAAGAGTGCTATCCCGGGTGGTAACACTAAGAAAGGTTCGGTTTCAAACGCTGTGGTTGTCCGTACCAAGAAGGAGATTCGCCGCGCCGACGGTTCTTACATCCGTTTTGATGACAATGCCTGCGTATTGCTCACAAAGCAGGATGAAGTTGTAGGAACACGTATTTTCGGTCCGGTAGCCCGCGAGCTCCGCGAAAATTATATGAAAATCGTCTCATTGGCCCCTGAGGTACTGTAGGAGGTAAAGATTATGACAAAGTTACACATAAAGAAAGGCGATATGGTATATGTAAACGCCGGGAACGACAAGGGTAAGACCGGAAAGGTTCTCGCCGTGAATACAGAGAAAAGCCGCGCCATCGTTGAGGGAATCAACATGGTTAGCAAACATACCAAACCAAATTCCAAGAACCCGCAGGGCGGTATTGTTAAACAAGAGGCTGGCGTACACATTTCGAATCTTCAGGTGGTCGATCCTGTAAAGGGCGGCGCCACAAAGGTCGGCCGTCGTATGAACGACAAGGGCAAACTCGTACGTTACGCTAAAAAATCAGGTGAGGAGATTAAATAATGGCAAAGAAAGAAAAAGCTCAGGAAGTTCCTCAGGGCCCTACTATGGCTCAGATCGGTTATGTTCCTTCACTTCAGAAGAAATATAAGGAGGAAATCGTTGCCAAACTGATGAAGGAGTTCAAATATTCGACTGTAATGCAGGTTCCGAAGCTCACCAAGATTACCATCAATCAGGGTATCGGTTCTGCAACTCAGGACAAGAAGCTCGTTGAAGTTGCTCAGCAGGAACTCACTACCATCACCGGCCAGAAAGCAGTTCAGACCACTTCACGCAAGGATATTTCAAACTTCAAACTCCGCAAGGGTATGCCTATCGGCGTCAAAGTCACTCTGCGCGGCGTGAAGATGTATGAATTCCTCGAGAGGCTCATCGCTGTGTCACTCCCTCGTATCCGCGACTTCAAAGGCATCGCCGAGAACTTCGACGGAAGAGGCAACTATACTCTCGGTGTAAAGGAGCAGATCATCTTCCCAGAAATCGACATCGACAAGATCACCAAGATTATGGGTATGGAGATTACTTTCGTAACCACCGCTACCAAAGACGAAGAGGCTTTCGCTCTTCTTCGCGAATTCGGTTTACCTTTCAAGAACATTAAGCACAACAACTAAGAGTTATGGCAAAGGAATCAATGAAGGCACGCGAAGTCAAACGCGCAAAATTATGTGCCAAATATGCAGAAAAGCGCAAGGCTCTCAAAGAGGCAGGCGACTGGGCAGCTCTTGACAAGCTTCCGAAAAACTCGGCAAGCTGCCGTCTCCACAACCGCTGCTCCCTCACCGGACGTCCTAAGGGTTATATGCGTTTCTTCGGCATCAGCCGTATTCAGTTCCGTGAGATGGCTTCAAAAGGCCTCATCCCGGGCGTGAAGAAAGCAAGCTGGTAGTATCTATACTTATTTAATATATTAACTAACTATTGGATATCGGGCGTCGCGACAGGGTTTTTCCGAGTGATGCCGGGATTCAAGCAAAAACTGAAAAAATGACTGATCCAATTGCAGATTATCTGACAAGAGTTCGCAATGCATATCTCGCAGGTCACAAGACCGTTGAGATTCCTGCATCGAAGATGAAAGTCGAAATTACCCGCATTCTTCACGAGAAGGGTTACATTTTGGCTTACAAAGTTGTTGAAGGAACACCTTGCAACACTATCAAGATCGCTCTCAAGTATCATCC
>JAGHST010000025.1 GCA_018065695.1 Candidatus Cacconaster caballi
TTACCATTCCGAACAGAGAAGTTAAGCTCACCAGCGCCGATGGTACTGCTACACCAAGTGGAAGAGTAGGTTGCCGCCACCTTTGAGCCCTGGGCTAAAAAAAGCCTGGGGCTTTTTTTGTGCATAGTCGACAATTTGGCGTGATGACCTTTCCAGCCTTTTTCATAAATTACCGGTTACCTTTTCCGCTTGAGCTTGCGCAACTTTAGCGTTTGATGGATTTGTTTGAGAGATTGATGCGGTACTTGAAGGTGGTGCGGCCCTGATAGTAGAATAGGCAGAGAGTCGAACCTTTTTCAAAATAAATGGTATTCAGCATCCGGTCCTTCTTGCGATTCTGCGGGGCTTTTTCACACCAGACCAGAATATATTGACCGCCGCTTTTGGCGCAGACAACAGTATATCCCCGAATGTCGAACAGTGCAGCACTGTATCCGGCAGAACTCTCCTTATTCTCCTTCTGGAATTTGCGGACTATCCCGCACTCCTCTTTCAAAACACCGAAAGAAAGGCTTGCGGCACTGCTCATAGCCTTCGGGTTTTTATCAAGCCACCATTCGATGGCCTCATCGGTCCAGGCATCCTCGTCAGAAATCCTGATCAGTCTGCCGTTTTCCTTCAACGCTGCATTGAGATACAACTGCTCAGGAAGCACCATTCCTCCTGAAATATCTGCGGTTGTCTGACCTTCAATGCGATATCCACATTCCCCGGCTTTCAGCAAATTGTTTCCGTAGAACAGGGCTGAAAACACATTGTCATTCTCAAGATCCACCAGATTGAGAACGTATTCGACCTTTTTGCCGTCTGTGCCGCGGTTGACGTAGGCGAAGCGGAAATATCTGGAGGAAGCCGACGCAATCGAGCAAAGCGAAGCTTCGTCAACGAAAACCGAACTCTCGGGATTCATCATAGTGGTGTGCTCCGAGCCGAATGATTTTACTTCAGACCAACTTCCATCGGATGAACGAAGAATCATAAATTCCACCCGGTCTCCACCGGTCGGGAGAACAGCACCGACAACATATTCAACACCGTAGCTGCGGTACGAGGCTGCACATACGGCAGCATCCGGGGAGGCCTTCTGACGAACTGCCGCCAGTGCCTCTTCAGAAGATAGTCTGCTGGTCCTTAAAAAGTTGAGCAAATCTTGAGCCTTATCTGCAAAAGTCTCCGCGCGTTTATCCGACACATATGCTTCCACTGCTCTTTCATCTGTTTTGTCCAGAGATTCGAACAGCAGTGAATCCCTGCTGAAAACAATGCTTTCGGCATAGCAGGATGATGGGTATTTCTTAAGAAACTTGTCATAGGCCTTCACGGAAGGCTTCGCTATGGTTTTCTGATAAAGTTTGATTTCAGATCTGGTTTGAGCTCCGGCGTCGAGTGCGGCGACGGCAAGAAGCAGGCAGAAAAAAAATTTTCTAAGATGTTTCACTCTTGAAATTCGTTGGCTCATTATAGGTGCAAAGATAGATAAATTTATAAATTTGTGGTTTGAAACAGAAATCAAAAGAGGACACATGAGACAGAAAAGATATATTCTGGAAGAAAAGGAGATACCGGAAAAGTGGTACAACATTCAGGCTGACATGAAAACCAAGCCTATGCCGCTGCTGAATCCTCAGACAAGGCAGCCTATGAGAGCGGAAGACCTTTTTCCCGTATTCTGCGAGGAGTGCAGCCGTCAGGAACTCAATACGACTGACAGTTGGATAGAAATACCGGAAAAAGTCAGAGAGATGTACACATATTACCGTTCCACCCCTCTGGTGAGGGCCTACGGCCTGGAAGAAGCTCTGGATACACCGGCACATATATATTTCAAGAACGAAAGTGTCAGCCCTGTCGGCTCCCACAAACTCAACTCCGCTCTTGCACAGGCATATTACGCAAAGGAAGAAGGCTTGACCAATGTCACAACCGAGACCGGAGCAGGCCAGTGGGGGACAGCTCTCTCTTACGCCGCACGTCTGTTCGGCCTGGAGGCTGCCGTATATCAGGTGAAAATCAGTTACGAGCAGAAGCCCTACCGTCGCAGCATGATGCAAGTATTCGGTGCACAGGTGACACCTTCCCCATCCATGTCCACAAGGGCAGGTAAGGATATACTTACAGACTGCCCTACTCATCAGGGCTCGCTCGGCACTGCCATCTCTGAGGCTGTCGAACTCGCCCGGATGACTCCGGGATGCAAATACACCCTCGGTTCCGTGATGAGTCACGTCTCTCTCCATCAGACCATTATCGGTCTTGAGGCTGAAAAACAGATGGAAATGGCTGGCGAATATCCTGATGTTGTCGTCGCCTGCTTCGGCGGAGGGTCCAATTTCGGCGGCATAACGTTTCCTTTTATGCGTCACACCATACTTGAAGGCAGAAAAACCCGATACATTGCCGCAGAGCCTGCTTCCTGCCCGAAATTGACCAAAGGTAAATTTGAATATGACTTCGGCGATGAGGCCGGTTACACTCCTCTTTTGCCGATGTTCACCCTTGGCCATAAATTCAAACCGGCCAACATTCACGCCGGAGGTCTCCGCTACCACGGGGCCGGAGTGATTGTTTCGCAACTTCTTAAAGACGGCTTGATGGAAGCGGCCGACATAAGGCAGCTCGACAGTTTTGAAGCAGGATGTCTATTCGCAAAGGCCGAAGGCATTGTTCCTGCTCCCGAATCGTGCCACGCAATTCGCGCCACCATCGACGAGGCCCTCAAATGCAGGGAATCAGGAGAGAAGAAAGTGATTCTTTTCAACCTCACGGGACACGGAATGATGGATATGAGCGCATACGATCAGTATCTTGCAGGAAACCTGATTAACTATACGATATGAAAAAGCTGTTTTTATCTTTCGCTGCGTTGTTTTGTGCAGCTGTTTCATTTGCCCAGCCGGCGAAACAGTATATTACTCCATTTGCTCAGCCGGATCACGAAGATTGGATATACAAGTGCGGAGAGACTGCAAAAGTCAGCCTTTATGCAGTAATGGAAAATCATCTTATGCCGGAAACGGAGATAAGTTGGAGTTACGGTCCCGAAAAGCTCAAGGCCGAGGCCGAAGGCAAAGTAAAGACTGACCGCAAGGGATTTGCAACCATCGAGATACCGGGACGTAGGGAGCCCGGCTTCACCACTGTCAAAGTGTCTGTAGTCCACGACGGCAAGACATATACCAATATGACCAATATCAGCTACGAACCGTACTCCATTGAACCGACCACTACACTTCCTGAAGATTTCACCGAATTCTGGGAAAAAGCAAAGGCGGACGCCGCAAAAGTGCCTATGGTCACCAAAGTGGTATGGAATGCCGAGCAGAGTACGCCTGATACAGACGTTTATTATGTTAAGATTCAGTCATATCGCAAAGGCAATTTCGTGTATGGAGTCCTTTCTGTGCCGAAGAATTCACCTTTAAGGAACAGTGAAGGCAAACTGCCGGCAATACTCCGACTGCCCGGAGCGACCGTAACCGGCTACAGAGGCCCAAGTGACCTTGCAGCTCATGGCTTTGCCGTCTTGGAAATAGGTATCCACGGTATTCCTGTGGATCAGGACAGGGAAATGTACAACGCATTGGTTTCCGGCTCTCTCGGCGGCTATGCGACAATGGTCTTGGAAAACCGTGACAGATTCTATTACAAGAGGGTATATATGGGATGTGTCCGCGCTCTTGATTTCATCTGCTCACGCGAGGACATTGACACGTCACGCATTGCCGTTTATGGCGGCAGTCAGGGAGGAATGCTCTCCATAGTGACAGCTGCTCTTGACAGAAGAGTTTCCGCCGTGGTTGCATATTTTCCTGCATTCTGCGACGTGACAGGCTACTATTATGGCAGAAGCGGCGGCTGGCCTCATCTTTTTCTGGACCGCAACGAACCGTCTCTGCAGGAGAAGATAGCTGTCTCAAAATACTTCGATACGGTGAATTTCGCCAGATTTCTGGAAGTCCCGGGACATTATTGCTGGGGATTCAACGACATCGTCTGCTGTCCTACATCTACATTCTCCGCATATAACGTCATCAAAGCTCCGAAGGAACTTGAAATTTCGAGAGATTCGGGCCACTGGCTTTATCCCGTCTATGTGGAGCACCAGATTCAGTGGCTTAAGGACAGATTTTCCGTAAGTCGGTAGATTTGTCCGGCGAGAGTGCCACTTTTGTAGAGAATGCTGCGGATACCGAGTTTTTCGGCTACCGCGGCATTTTTTTCCGAATCATCTATGAACAAGGCTTCTTCAGGCCTGCAACCGATTTCTTTAATCACCTTCATGAAGAAACCCGGCATCGGCTTGAGCATCCTCATTTCGAAAGAAAAGAAGAATTTTTGAAAGTAATCCGGCATAGGCCTGCCTGTGGCGGGGTCTTTCATCGAACTGAATACTCTTGCGGAAATTGGATTGTTGTTGCTCAGCACATATAGGCTATATCCCCGCCTTGAAAGTTCCCTGATGATGCTGACAGTCTCCTCGTTGAGTCCTGTAATCAGGTCTGAGAAACACTCGGCGATGGTCTCGTTGGGAGTGCCTGGTCGGCAGTGCTGTCTGCATTTGTGATAGAACTCTTCTTCGGAGAGGAGTCCCTCTTCCATCTCTCCTATGAAGCCCTTTTGGTGGAATGCATCCAGATACCGCTCAATATCAGCGCATCCGGCCTTCTCCTTGAAGCTTCTGATGCATCTTTCGAGGTCAAGATTGACGATGACCCCTCCCATATCGAAAATAACGGCTTTTATCATAGACTTATTGAAGCGGCGCAAAATTACAAAAAAAATCAGCGGCCTTTTCAAGCTGCTGATTTTCAAGGCTCCTCAAGTAGGACTTGAACCTACGACCCCCTGATTAACAGTCAGGTGCTCTAACCAACTGAGCTATTGAGGAAGGTTTTTCCCTTTCGGGACTGCAAATGTAGAACAATTTGTCAAGAGTGCAAAATAATTGAATAAAATTTTATAAAAAAAATAATTTGTTTGCTTATATTTGCACTCAGATTTATGAGCCCGGATGGCGAAATCGGTAGACGCGCTAGTTTCAGGGACTAGTGGACGCAAGTCTGTGCAGGTTCGAGTCCTGTTCCGGGCACATTTCTTTCAAGCTTATGGAAGTCGGCCTATTCTCCAGATGTATCAAGGAATTGATCGTCGACCTCGGGCAGGTCGCGGTTCCTCATTTGGGAATTTTCTCCACAGAGCTTGTGGGCGCCAGTTACTCCGACAAACTGACGACGATAAATCCTCCATACTATAGAGTGAGTTTCCGCAAAAAGGATGTGGATGAAACGGAAGGGACACTGTTTCTTGACAAAATTGCCGAGACGGTAGATTCCGATCTCGAGCAGGCTCACGTGGAACTGAACTGGTGTATAAGCCGTATTTGCTCCGAACTTGAAGGAAACAAGATTTGCCATCTGCCCGGTCTCGGGTTGATGAAGGCCGATTCGAAAAATGAATTCTTCTTCATTTGCAGCGAAGAGACGGAACTCTATCCGGAAGGGGTGGAACTCGATTCCATAAGCATCAAGAAGCGCCCTCAACTGCAGCCGGAATTGCCGCAACCTGAGGAGCAGGCGGAAGAACAGCCGCAGCAGGATTCCAAGTTGCAGAATGATGCTGAAATTCAGCCCGGACAGCAGTCGGAGCCGCAGGCCAAAGAGCCGATAGAGCCGCAGGTGGAAGAGATGTCGGAATCGCAACGCCACGGCGGAAGGACATTGCTCTATGTTTTTCTTGCCATAATCGGTATAGCCATCCTCGGTGCCCTTGTCCTTTATCTGACTGGCGCAGATATGTCACATCTCCTTGACAGGATGCTCTATTCCCGTGAGGAACTCGAATTGCTCGGGAGGTAGTCTGTTATGATAGATCGTGCCACTGTAGACAGAATCCTTGACTCAGTAAGGATTGAAGAGGTTATAGGGGATTTCGTGTCTCTGCGCAAACGCGGTTCCAATTATCTGGGACTATGCCCGTTCCACCAAGACAAAAATCCTTCGATGAGCGTTTCCGCCACAAAGGGCATTTTCAAATGCTTCTCCTGCGGAAAGGCGGGAACGGCCGTCAGTTTTCTGATGGACCACGAGCACCTTTCGTATCCCGATGCATTGCGCTATCTCGCGAAGAAATATAACATAGACATAGTGGAAAAAGAGGAGACTCCTGAAGAGATTGCCGGCAGGATGAAATACGAGAGTCTTCTGGTGGTAAGCGAGTATGCTCAGAAGTTCTATCAGGACATCCTGTGGAACACCGATACCGGAAGAGCGATAGGCCTTTCCTATTTCCGCGAGAGAAAATTCACCGACGAGACAATACGCAAGTTCGGTCTCGGCTATGCGGCGGCCCGTGGCAATGAATTCCACAAAGACGCTGTCCGGCACGGTTATAAGCCGGAATATCTTGTAGATTCGGGCTTGTGTATCAGACGTGACAACGGCGATCTTGCCGACCGCTTCTTTGACAGAGTGATGTTCCCCATTCACTCCCTGAGCGGACGCGTCATCGCTTTCGGCGGACGCACCCTCAAGAGTGACAAGACGGTGGCCAAGTACGTCAACAGCCCGGAGACGGAAATATATATAAAGCGCAACAACCTCTATGGTCTGTTCCAGGCCAAGTCGGCCATAGTCAAAGCCGACAAGTGCATACTGGTGGAAGGATATGCCGACGTAATCTCCATGCATCAGGCCGGTATAGAAAATGTCGTGGCTTCGTCAGGTACATCGCTGACAGTGGAGCAGATAAGGCTTATCAAGCGTTTCACGGAGAAAATCACGGTCATATATGACGGTGACGAGGCCGGCATCAAGGCCTCTCTGAGAGGCATCGACCTGATACTCGAACAGGGCCTGAGCGTGAAAGTGGTTCTGCTACCACCGCAGGACGACCCCGACTCATTTGCCAAGGCTCATCCGAAAATCGAGATTCTGGAATATATCGAAGAGAATGAAAAGGACTTCATAGCATACAAGAGCGATATCCTTTCACACGACGTTGGAAACGACCCTCTGCGTAAGTCCCAGATGATAAATGATATAATTCAGAGCATCTCTGTGATACCCGACCCGATACTGCGCAACATCTACGTCGATATGGTGGTGGAGCAGTTCGGACAGAAGAGTGATTCCATTCACCAGAAAGTGGCGCAGATGCGCAGGCGCAAACAGAGTGTCGGCGCCTCTTGGAGGGAACCTCGGATTGAACCGCAAAGCCGTACGGAACGCCCGGAACCTCAAGCCCAGCAGCAATACCGACCGGCACTCCTGCAGGATGCAGACCTGGCAGTCCCCGAAAAGGAGATGACGGGCTACCTTCTCAAGTGGGGTGAATATACTCTCCATATGGAGAGCAATATGTACCTCAATGGCGAAAAGGTGGAGGAACCGACCGTTTCGGAATATATCCGCACGGAGTTGGAGGCTGACGGCAGAAACTTTGTCAATGAGCCGTACAGGACGATATTCAGACAGTATTATGACTATGTGGCAGGACTGGAGCGTGAAGAGCCTGAAGAGATGCAGAAGAAGGTCATCCGCCACTTCTCCACCCACGAGAACAAAGATGTCACCGAAGCTGTCCTGGATATTGTATGTGACAGCCATCCGCTGACAGTCAAGGAATTTGAGAATGCGCTGGAGCCTGAAGAACTGACTCTGGGCCGGGTGGTGCCTAAGACAATCATTGACTACCGTCTGCGTATCGTACGTCAGATGTGCAACCAGCTGACAAAGAAAATAGCCGAGTTGCAGCACTCTGAAGAGGTGGATCAGGAGAAACTCAAGGCTATGGTCAAGCGTCTTCAGACACTGAATAAAGTGAAGAACAGATATTCAAAGGAAATCAACAGATTATAATTATGAAAAATTACAAAAGAAATCTCATCACCTGCGCATTGCCTTACGCAAACGGACCTGTTCACATCGGACACCTTGCCGGAGTATATGTACCGGCCGATATCTATGTGAGGTATCTTCGAATGCGCTCCCGTGAGACTCTTTTCGTGTGCGGTTCGGACGAACACGGTGTGCCTGTGACAATGGCGGCCCGCAAGGAGGGATGCTCCCCTCAGGATATAGTTGACAAATATCACGGCATAATCAAGAATGCTTTCAAGGACTTCGGAATAAATTTCGACATATATTCCCGAACAAGTTCGGAAACCCATCGGCGGAATGCCTCGCAGTTCTTCCGCAAATTATACGATGAGGGCAAGTTCATCGAAAAGGAGAGTGAGCAGTTCTACGACCCGGAGGCCAACGTCTTTCTGGCAGACCGCTATATTGTCGGCACCTGTCCCAAGTGCGGAGCTGAAGGTGCATACGGCGATCAGTGTGAAAAATGCGGTAGTACACTGAGCCCTGAAGAACTCATCAATCCGCACAGCAAAGTGAGTGGCGCAGAGCCTGTGAAAAAGAAGACAAAACATTGGTATCTGCCTCTCGAGCAATACGAAAGCTGGTTGCGTGAATGGATTCTCGATGGCCATAAGGAGTGGAAGACCAATGTTTACGGGCAGGTCAAAAGCTGGCTGGACGGCGGCCTTCAGCCTCGTGCCGTCAGTCGCGACCTTGACTGGGGAGTGCCTGTTCCTGTGGAAGGTGCAGAAGGGAAGGTGCTCTATGTTTGGTTCGATGCCCCAATCGGATATATTTCCAATACCATCGAACTTCTGCCGGACAGCTGGGAAAAGTGGTGGAAAAGCGAGGATACCCGTATGATTCATTTCATCGGCAAAGACAACATCGTCTTCCACTGCATCGTCTTCCCTTCTATGCTGAAGGCTTACGGAGACGGATTCATCCTTCCGGACAACGTACCTTCCAACGAATTTCTCAATCTTGAAGGAGACAAGATTTCAACTTCCCGCAATTGGGCTGTATGGCTCCACGAATACCTTCAGGATTTCCCCGGCCAGCAGGATACCCTGCGTTACGTCCTTACGGCAAACGCACCGGAAACCAAAGACAACGATTTCACATGGAAAGACTTTCAGGCTCGCAACAACAGTGAACTTGTGGCAGTTTACGGCAATTTCGTAAATCGTGCCATAGTTCTGACGCACAAATATTTCGGTGGAAAGGTTCCGGAAAACTTATCCGGGGCGCAGATAGATGCCGACACTCTCGCACAGATTCCGGCATTCAGAAAGGCCATAGAGGAGAATATCGAGAACTTCAAGTTCCGCGAGGCTCTCAAGGAGGCTATGAACCTTGCCCGACTCGGCAACAAATATCTGACCGACACGGAGCCTTGGGCTGTAGCTAAGACCGATATGGACCGCACTGCTTCAATCCTTTTCACTGCGTTGCAGATTTGCGGCAATCTGGCCATAGCTTTCGCTCCTTTCCTGCCGTTCTCTACAGAGAAATTGAACAGAATGCTCAACGTCGAGCCGGGTTCCTGGGAGAGTTTCGGATGCGGGACTATTCTTGAGAGCGGCCATCAGTTGGGCAAGGCAGAACTTCTTTTCTCGAAAGTTGAAGATGAAGCAATTCAGAAACAGTTGGACCGTCTAGAAAAGATAAAGGCGGAGCGTCAGGCAGCTGAGGCCGCAGCCGCACCGAAGGTTGCTCCTGCGAAGGAGGAGTGCACATTCGAGGATTTCGAGAAGATGGATATCCGCACGGCCACCGTGTTGGAAGCCGAGCGTGTGCCCAAGACCGACAAACTCCTCAAGCTCACTATCGACACCGGTCTCGACAAACGCGTAATTGTCAGCGGTATTGCCGAGTATTATACACCGGAGCAGATGGTAGGCAAACAGATATGCATACTCGCCAATCTCAAGCCTCGTACGATACGCGGCATTGAGAGCAAGGGTATGATTCTGATGGCCAAACAACTCGACGGCAGGATGCGCTGCGTAAGAGCGGAAGAGTGCCTCTGTAACGGCGCAGTTGTGGGATAAAAAAAACCGGCGATTCGCCGGTTTTTTTTATTTGTACTTTTCCTGCTGCTGAGCGATAAGTTCTTCCAGGACTCCACTGTCGAAGTAATTGATGCGCATCGCGCGCTTCACGTCGGCAAGGGTACTGGCCGCTGCTGCGCGAGCGGTTTCGGAGCCCTTGCGGAGCACTTCATATACATACGGGATGTCCTTTTCCAATTCGGCGCGACGCTGTCGGATAGGCTCCAAAGTGTCATTGAGCACTGCGGCAAGAAAATTCTTTATCATCATATCTCCAAGTCCGCCGGCGCGGTACTGGGCCTTCACCTCGTCCAGATTGCTGAAATCGAAACTGACCTTTTTGCCGTGGAAACAGTCGCCGAACTGCGCAAAGTGAGAGTCACGGCAGAAAGCGTCCAGATAGGTGAATACGGTATTGCCCTCAACGTGACCGGGATCGGATACCTGAAGATGCAGAGGATCGGTGTACATGCCTTTTACCTTGGCGTTGACTTCTTCGGCCGAATCTGACAGATATATGCAGTTGCCCAGCGATTTGCTCATCTTCGCCTTGCCGTCGGTACCGGGAAGGCGAAGGCAGGCGGAATTGTCCGGAAGGAGTATTTCGGGCTCCACGAGAGCGGGACCATAGGTCGAATTGAACTTGCGGACAATCTCGCGCGTCTGCTCAATCATAGGCTCCTGATCTTCACCCACAGGGACCGTAGTGGCTTTGAATGCCGTAATGTCGGCCGCCTGGCTGATAGGGTAGCAGAAAAATCCCACAGGAGTGCCGGCTTTGTTGTCGGAACCGTCTTCGCTTTCCGAGAAGCCGCGCATCTTGATTTCCTGCTTTACGGTAGGGTTGCGCTGCAGCCTCTGGACAGTCACGAGGTTGTTGTAGAAGAACGTGAGTTCGGTCAGTTCGCTGACCTGCGACTGTATGAAGAGAACCGATTTTTCGGGGTCGAGTCCGGCGGACATATAATCCAGAGCCACCTCAATAATATTCTGGCGCACTTTTTCAGGATTGTCGGCATTGTCGGTCAGAGCCTGTGCGTCGGCAATCATAATGAATATCTTTTCGAACTCACCGCTGTTCTGGAGTTCCACGCGGCGTCGCAGGGAACCTACGTAGTGCCCGATATGAAGGCGGCCGGTAGGGCGGTCGCCGGTAAGGATTATCTTTCCCATTATTCTTTTACTTCCTTCAGTTTCTCACGTATCCTGGACTCGATTTCATCTGCAAGTTGAGGATTGTCCTTGAGGAGATTCTTGACGGCGTCTCGGCCCTGAGCGAGTTTGCTCTCCTCGTAACTGAACCACGAGCCGCTCTTCTTGATGATGTCCAGATCCACTCCGAGGTCAACAATCTCGCCGATATGGGAGATACCTTCTCCGAAGACGATATCGAATTCGGCCTTCTTGAAAGGAGGTGCCATCTTGTTCTTGACAATTTTGGCGCGGGTGCGGTTGCCTGTTGCCTCCTCACCGTCTTTGAGTTGTGTGACGCGGCGGACGTCTATTCGTACTGAGGCGTAGAATTTCAAGGCGTTGCCTCCGGTTGTAGTCTCCGGATTGCCGAAGAGCACACCGATTTTTTCACGCAGCTGGTTTATGAAGATGCAGCAGGTGTTGGTCTTTGCGATGTTGGCCGTGAGCTTGCGGAGGGCCTGGCTCATGAGGCGTGCCTGCAGTCCGACCTTGTTGTCTCCCATCTCGCCTTCTATTTCCGCTTTCGGAGTCAGGGCTGCAACCGAGTCAATGACGACGATATCGACTGCGCCGCTTCTTATGAGATTGTCAGCTATTTCGAGAGCCTGTTCTCCGTTGTCCGGCTGAGATATCAGGAGGGTGTCGCAGTCCACGCCGAGGTTGCGGGCATAAGTGCGGTCGAAAGCGTGCTCTGCGTCTATTATGGCAGCTATGCCGCCCTGTTTCTGGGCTTGTGCGATGGCGTGGATGGCAAGAGTGGTCTTGCCGCTTGATTCAGGACCATAGATTTCGATGACGCGTCCTCTCGGATATCCTCCGATGCCGAGGGCGTTGTCGAGAGCTATCGAGCCTGTTGCGATTGTAGAAACTTCCCAGGTTGGCTGATCTCCCATTTTCATAATGGTGCCTTTTCCGAAATCCTTTTCGATTTTGGCGATTGTGGCTTGCAACGCTTTCAGCTTCTCGGCGTTCTTTTCGGCACCTTTGTTCTCGATTTCTTCGTTTTCTTTTGCCATTTCTTTGATTGTTAGTAAGTTAATAAATCGCTGATGTTTCCGTGTTTATCTATGCAAATATACTTTATTTTTAGTAATTTTGCAATCATGAAGGAACCGCTCATAGGAAAAAATCCGGAAGAACTGAAGGAAATCGCTGCGGCCGAAGGGCTTCCGTCTTTCACCGCCAAGCAGATTGCACAGTGGATTTATCAGAAGAAAGTGAAGACCATCGACGAGATGACCAATCTGTCGCTGGCGGCGCGTTCTGCACTCTCCGCGAAGTATGAGGTGGGAGTCCGTGAACCGTCCGGTACCTTCACCTCCAGTGACGGAACGAAGAAATATCTTTTCGGCACGTCGGTCGAAGGCAAGTATATCGAAACGGTGATGATTCCCCAGTGGGATGAAGATGAAGAGGGCGCGACTTCGAGAGCTACGATCTGTGTCTCTTCGCAAGTGGGCTGCAAGATGAACTGCTGTTTCTGTATGACGGGAAGGGGCGGATTCCACGGACAGCTTTCCGCTGCTGAAATCATCTCTCAGTTTATCGGCATTGACGAATCGGACAGCCTGACCAATGCTGTCTTCATGGGAATGGGCGAGCCTCTCGACAATTGGGACAATGTCAGAAGAGCCCTTGAAGTAATCACTGCGCCCTGGGGGTTCGGCTGGAGCCCGAAACGCGTGACTCTTTCGACCGTAGGGATCCTGCCCAATCTGGAGAAGTTCCTTCAGCAAAGCCGCTGCCACCTTGCAGTGAGCCTGCACGATCCTTTCCCCGAGGAACGCGCTTCCCTTATGCCGGTGCAGAGGGCATACGGTATAGAAGACGTGATATCACTTATCCGCAAATATGATTTCTCCTCCCAGCGCCGCGTCAGCTTCGAATATACGATGTTCGCTGGCGTGAACGACACCAAAGCCCACGCGGATGCCCTTATCAGGCTCCTGCGCGGAGTTCAGTGCCGCGTGAATCTGATAAGGTTCCACGCCATTGCGGACTCTCCGCTCTCCACTTCGCCGGCGGAGCGTATAGAACTTTTCAAGACACGGCTCAACAATGCCGGAATCATCACAACGCTCAGGGCGTCGCGCGGTGAAGACATTATGGCTGCCTGCGGGCTTCTGGCGGGGAAAGGCCTAAAAAAACAAATATGAGAGATGAATAGAACGCTGAAGATATTCCTTGCAGTATGCGCATTGCTTCTCTCTGCCGGGATGAAGGCCGCATCACCGGAAGATGAGGCCGCCGGGGCCGACAACCGGCGCCCCAAAGTGGGTGTGGTGCTGAGCGGCGGCGGTGCGAAGGGTGTAGCCCATATCGGTGTCCTCAAGATGCTCGAAGAGATGGATGTCCCGGTTGACCTGATTGTCGGCACCAGTGCCGGTTCCATTGTCGGAGGCTTCTATGCTCTCGGCTACAATGCTTCCGAGATAGACTCCCTGCTCAGACACCAGGACTGGGATATGCTGGTTCAGGACAAAGTACACAGGCGCGACCGCCTCTATGAAGACAAGATGGAGGCAGACCGCCTGACGGTCAGAATACCGTTCAAGAATTCCATCGCTTTCGGAGAAGATGCACGCAAAGCCGGAAAAAGGGTGAGAAAGCCACTGCTGGACAACATTGCCTCCGGCCTCATCGAAGGCCATAATGTAAACCAGCTTTTCACCGCAGTTTCAGTCGGATATCAGGATTCCGTCGATTTCAACGACCTTCCGATTCCCTTCGCCTGCGTAGCCATCGACCTCAACTCCAAGCAGGAGGTTGTCTTCCACAGCGGAAACATTGTTGAAGCCATCAGGGCCAGTATGGCAATCCCGGGTGTATTCTCTCCGGTAATCAAGGACGGAATGTATCTGGTGGACGGCGGGATGAGCAACAATTTCCCGGTGGATGTGGCCCGTGAGATGGGTGCCGACATCGTAATCGGAGTGGATCTGCACGCCTATGACAAGGCTATGGTCAAACCGGTCGGAAACGTCGGTGACCTTCTCGGCAATCTCCTCGTGCTGATGAACAACCGTAAATATTATCAGGGCCGCAGCGAGGCTGACATTCTGATATGCCCCAACACCGGAAGTTTCGGTGTACTTTCCTTCAGCGACGAAGTCTTTTCGGCTCTCGTGGACAGCGGATATGTCGCAGCGGGCAGAAATGCCGGGGCTCTCTCCGCACTTGCCGCCGTACAACGCGAGGCCGGCTATGACGGGCGGCGCTTCTCAGGAGGTCCGAAGGCCATAAACATCAAAGGCG
Source organism: Candidatus Cacconaster caballi (assembly GCA_018065695.1). Lineage (GTDB taxonomy): Bacteria > Bacteroidota > Bacteroidia > Bacteroidales > UBA932 > Cacconaster > Cacconaster caballi. The sequence continues at coordinate 14,360 of JAGHST010000025.1, forward strand.
ATTCCGTCTTTGTATCCCGTATCAGCGTGAGCGGAGCGGATCCCGATCAGGTTCTCCCCATCCTTGAGGATTCCGGCATAACGGTCGGAGCAATGGTAAACGGAGATGACATTGAGGATATCGTTGACGGCTTTTACAGGACCAAAGCCTTTTCAAAGGTGATATACTCTCTCGCAGGGAGGGACAGCGGATACAATCTGAAGCTTCACTTCACCCCCGAAAAGCTCCATGAGGTAGGGCTGTCGTTCCGCTTCGATTCGGAAGAGATGGCCTCCATTCTCCTCTATCTGTCCATAAACCGCCACAAACTCTCTGGCTGGAAGGCGTCTTTCCTGGGAAGGCTGGCCAACAGCCCGTATCTGAGTCTGGCGGGTTCATATGCCTTCAACCACAACTGGCAGTTGAATCTCAACGGCACAATCAGCAAGACAGATGCAAACATTTACATCAGGGATATAAAAGCCGTCAACGCCGACATAAATTATCAAAGCGCCGAGTTGAACGTTCAGAACAAGGGTGACAACTACGAACTGCTTCTCGGAGCGAGAGCATACAGGGCCGTTTACGGCTCAATAATGCTCAACGAGGGATTTTTCACGGCACTGGAAAGAGGATACAACTGGAATGCCGTGTCGGCCTTCGGCAGTTTCGGCTTTGACAATCGCGACAAGGCATATTTTCCGACCAGAGGTGTGGCATTAGGTCTGAAAGCCGATGTCCCTCTCCGCTATGGCGAGAAGGGATTGATGCAGACCGGGCCATATCTGGATTCATATCTGGAGATTCAAGGCGTCATTCCGGTTGGAAAGAGGTTTGTCGTCATACCTCAATTGTATTCCCGCCTGATATTCATATCGTCGGAAAAAGGCTCGCATATGGTGTCTGTCAGCAATGCCACCTTCGGAGGATATGAAACGCAGAAGAATCTGAATACTCACATTCCGTTTGCCGGATTGAACCATACCTATTTCGCTGACAGATTCACCGCCGTCGGCAGGGTTGACCTTCGCTACAACGTATTCAGAAGCCATTATGTCACTGCTATGGGCAATGTTCTGTTTTCTGCTCCGCAGTTGCAGGATATGTTCAGTACGAGCAGGGTGCTCGGCTTTGCCGTCGGTTATTCAATCAACACCCTGATCGGCCCTGTAGGATTGAACCTGCAGTGGTCCGACCTGACAGGGAAAGTGGGCGCTTATTTTTCTTTGGGGTACAGTTTTTGATTCCATTCGGATAGATGAAACGCATTCTGACGACATTTCTGACGGTCTGTATCTTTTTGGGTGCTTACGCGCAAAGGCCCAAAGTGGGGCTTGTGCTTTGTGGCGGAGGTGCAAAGGGTGCTGCACATATCGGTGTGCTGAAGGTTCTCGAGGAGAATGGAATTCCTGTCGATTGCATAGCGGGCACGAGCATGGGGGCCATAATCGGAGGCCTTTATTCTCTTGGATATACTGCTGATGAACTGGATTCGCTGATTCTGTCACAGGACTGGGATGTGATAATGAAGGACCATATTTCACGCAGCGACGTGGCTTTCGAACAAAAGGCTTCATCAGGCAGGTTTATTCTGAATATTCCGTTCGGATTGAACGACACGAAACGTCTCTCTTCAAAGGGAGGCAATATGCTTGACAACATACCGATGTCCATTGTCAAGGGCAACAATGTCTACAATCTTCTGACAAGACTGACGGTAGGCTATCAGGACTCGTTGGATTTCAATAAATTGCCAATACCTTTCGCCTGCGTGGCGGTTGACCTTGCCAATAAAAAGGAATATGTCTTCCGTAGCGGCAGCATAGTGGAGGCAATACGCTCGTCGATGGCTCTCCCCGGCTATTTCGCTCCTGTCCGCAAGGGGGATATGGTGCTTTTCGACGGAGGTCTGCTGAACAACTATCCGGTCGATGTCGTCAAGAAGATGGGTGCCGACATTGTAATAGGTGTCAGGCTCGGAGGTTTCGACCCTCATCCCGAGCAGATAAACAACATTGGCGATATGGCCAACGGTCTTATGGACCTGTATATGGATGCCAAATTGGCCAAAGCGGTCGAAGATACCGATATCCTGATAGGACCTGATATTTCCGGCTATTCCGTTCTCAGCTTTGATAAAAATAGCCTGAACGCTCTTGTCGAAAACGGCCGCAAGGCCGCCATGGAGCAGATAGGGGCACTTTGCTCCCTGCGTGATTCCCTCCGGCGGGCCGAAGATGCATTCACTGGTCCTCTGCCAAAGGCGCACAAGAAGTTCAGAAAAGCCGTATGCTTGGGGCAGAACGATACTGTCACGATCTCTTCGGTGCAGGTTAACGGTTTGCCTGTCAGTGATTTGAAGCAAATTCTCCGTCATAGCCGCTTCAAGTCCGGAGCCCGCCTTACCGGAGGTATGATAGAGGACGAAATAGAAAAACTCTACAGTACAGGCGCTTTCGCCTCCGTCAACTACTCCCTTTCCGGTGAGGAGGAACCGTATCATATGACTCTCGAATTTGTCCAGGGACCGAAATCACGGCTTGGAGTTGGTGTGAAATTCGATAGTGAGGAGATTGCCTCCATTCTGCTGAACATAGGGCTCAACGAAAAAGCCCTGTATGGTCACAAGCTTTCCCTTACGGCCAAGCTGGCCTACAATCTTCAGGCTGAAGCGCGCTATAATTATGCTTTCAAGAACGTTGCCTACTATGAATTCGGCTACAAATTCAGAAATTCCAACCTCAATATCATCAATGAGGGGATGCGCAACAACTGCATATTCAAGCAGCACTCGCTTTGGATGGGCTTTTCTACACACAGGACAAAACTGACCAAAGCGGATTTCGGTCTCAAGATGGACTGGTTTACGACAGATGCGAATCTGGATGCAATCATACCATATATCAAGACTTATGATTATGATTCGGAACGCGATTTGTTCGTTCAGGGCTATTTCAAATTTGCACTTGACAAATTCGATCGAGACTGCTTTCCGACAAGAGGCGTCAGGCTGGATGCGGGATACTCCTATTTCTTCAGCAAACTTCTGAATTCGGACAACAGCGATTTTATGGTGGGAAGTGCACGCTTTTCTTTCGTAGCTCCGATTGGGGACCGTTTTGCAATGATAGGAACAATAGCCAACAGGACCGTGATAGGCAATGACGTGCCTATTGTTTACATGAATATTATGGGAGGAAATGATGCCGGCAGATATATGGATCAGCAGATGCCGTTTATCGGATTCAATTACACCCGTAATTTCAGGAATACTCTCACAACCGCAAATCTGGATTTACGCTACAGGCTGTTCGACAATCACTATCTGTATGCATCGGGAGCCTGGGCGCGTGACGCTCAGAAAATAGAAGATATTTTTGAGGGCAGTCCCGTTTGGGGTGCATCTCTGGGCTATTCTTACGATTCCATCATGGGGCCGCTTTCCTTGAAGGTCCAATGGAGCAATATGGCAAAGGTGGGTGTATATCTGAGTCTTGGCTATTCGTTCTGACAGATGAAGATGGATACAGCTGCTATATTGAACAGGATGATGCGTTTGTGCAGCCTCTCCGAGCATTGCACCGGCGATATCCGCTCCAGATTGGAAAAATATGAAGGAGTTGATGCTGAAGAAATAATCGGTCGCCTTACCGCGGACGGATATATTGATGACGAGCGTTACGCCGTAGCATTTGCGCGGGACAAAAGTTCCCTTTATTGTTGGGGAACTGCGAAAATTAAAGTAGCTTTGCAACGGAAAGGCATTTGTGCGCAGGATATAGCGAATGCAATCTCGCAGATAGATGAAGCCTCCGCCGATGCCAGACTGCTCTCATCCGCCAGACTGAAGTGGAAAAGTCTCTCGAAGGAGACGGATCCGCAGAAGAAACGGGCAAAGTTTTTCCGTTTCATTCTCAGCCGGGGATATACTTTGGATAAAGTTTACAAGGCATATGATACTGTCAGAACAGATTAAAGAGATTAAACAGCGGATTGAGACGTTGGGGAGGTGTCTTTGACGTCGCTTCAAAGCGCGCAGAACTCTCGGAAAAACAACAAAAAACCCTGGCTTCCGATTTTTGGGACGACCCGAAAGCCGCTGAAGCATTCATGAAGGGTATATCGCAGGTTAAATATTGGGTGGAAGGATACGACGGGGCTTGCGAGGCTCTTTCGGATCTGGAAACTCTTATGGATTTCGGTGAAGATGCCTCTGAAGACATCGATGCCGCATACAAGGTCGCGCTCGGGAAGATTGAAGACCTGGAATTGCGCAATATGCTTGGCGGAGAAGGCGACAGCCTCGGCGCAGTGCTGACCATCAATTCCGGAGCCGGCGGAACGGAGTCCAATGACTGGTCCGCGATGCTGATGCGTATGTACACCCGTTGGGGCGAGCGTAACGACTACAAGATGACCGTCACCGAATATCTCGAAGGCGATGAGGCCGGCATAAAATCCTGTACGATACAGTTCGAAGGCGACTACGCCTACGGATATCTCAAAGCCGAAAACGGTGTCCACAGGCTAGTGCGCATATCTCCCTTCAATGCTCAGGGCAAGCGTCAGACCACCTTCTCTTCGGTATTCGTATATCCGCTGGTGGATGATACAATCCAGATTGACATCAATCCGTCGGACCTTGAGTGGGACACCTTCCGCTCTTCCGGTGCGGGAGGACAGAATGTCAACAAAGTGGAGACAGGTGTCCGCGTGCGCCATATCCCTACAGGCATAGTGGTGGAAAACACCGAGACCCGCTCCCAACTCGACAACAGACAGAATGCATTGAGAATCCTCAAGTCGCATCTGTATGACCTCGAACTAAAGAAAAGGCAGGAGAAGCAGGCGGAACTGGAGGGACAGAAGAAGAAAATAGAGTGGGGCTCTCAGATACGCTCCTATACCCTGCATCCTTATAAACTGGTCAAGGACCTTCGCACGGGTTATGAGACGTCGGATGCGCAGGGAGTCCTTGACGGAGATTTGAATGAATTTATGAAAACATATTTAATGGAAAACGGAGGTAATTAACAAATGGAATTCAAGTATGCTCCTATGTTTCAGCTTGGTGAAGACACCACTGAATATTACAGAATCCCCGGTTCGGAAGCTTACGTCACTGTAGGTGATTTCGAAGGCAAACCTATTTTGAAAGTTGCGGCTGAAGGCCTGACGGTAATGGCCAACACTGCTTTCCGCGATGTTTCGTTCATGCTTCGTCCCGCCCACAATGCTCAGGTGGCGAAGATCCTAACTGACCCTGAAGCTTCTGAGAACGACAAGTATGTGGCACTTACAATGCTGCGCAACGCAGAAGTTGCCTGCAAGGGCAAACTTCCGTTCTGCCAGGATACAGGCACTGCCATTATCCACGGTGAAAAGGGACAGCAGGTATGGACAGGCTATTCGGACGAGGAGGCTCTCTCAAAGGGCGTCTTCAAGACATATACTGAGGAGAATCTGCGCTACAGTCAGAATGCTCCGCTCAATATGTATGACGAGGTCAATACAAAGTGCAATCTTCCCGCACAGATAGATATCGAAGCAACCGAAGGTATGGAATATCGTTTCCTCTGTGTTACAAAGGGAGGAGGCTCCGCAAACAAGAGCTATCTCTATCAGGAGACCAAGGCCCGCATCCAGAATCCGGGAACCCTCATTCCTTTCCTTGTTGAAAAGATGAAGACTTTGGGAACGGCTGCATGCCCTCCATATCATCTGGCATTCGTAATCGGCGGCACTTCGGCTGAAAGGAATCTTCTCACCGTAAAGCTCGCTTCCTGCCACTACTATGACAATCTCCCTACCACCGGCGATGAGACCGGCCGCGCATTCCGCGACGTCGAACTTGAGAAGAAGGTGCTGGAAGAGGCTCACAAGATAGGTCTCGGCGCCCAGTTCGGCGGCAAGTATATGGCTCACGACGTGCGCATCATCCGTCTGCCGCGCCATGGCGCAAGTTGCCCGATAGGTCTCGGTGTCAGCTGCTCCGCAGACCGCAACATCAAGACCAAAATCAATCGCGAAGGCATCTGGATTGAAAAGCTCGATGACAATCCTTCACAGTGGATTCCGGAGTCGATGCGTCAGGCAGGCGAAGGCAATGCCGTCAGAATCAATCTGGACCAGCCTATGAGCGAAGTCTGCAAGATTCTCACCAAGTATCCTATCGGCACGCGTCTCAGCCTTAACGGCACCATCATCGTAGGACGTGACATAGCTCACGCTAAAATCAAGGCCCGTCTCGATGCAGGTGAAGGAATGCCTCAGTATCTCAAGGAGCATCCTATATATTATGCAGGCCCGGCAAAGACTCCTGCAGGAATGCCTTGCGGCTCGATGGGGCCTACCACTGCAGGCCGTATGGACCCTTACGTGGATGAGTTCCAGGACAACGGAGGCTCTCTCATAATGCTGGCCAAAGGCAACCGTAGTCAGGCCGTCACAGATGCCTGCAAGAAGCACGGCGGTTTCTACCTCGGTTCAATCGGCGGTCCTGCCGCAATTCTTGCACAGAACAATATCAAGAGCATCGAGTGCGTCGAGTATCCGGAGCTCGGTATGGAGGCAATATGGAAAATACGCGTCGAAGATTTCCCTGCATTCATACTCGTGGATGACAAGGGTAATGATTTCTTTGCTCAGTTCAAATAGACATAAAAATTATGAAAAAGATTACAGCAGCTGCAGCGGCTTTGCTGTTTATTATCGCCATAGGAGCGTGCTCGGGTCCGAAAGCGGCCGGAACAGCTTCATCAGGCATTCCCGAAGGGGAATTCATCTTCAATCTGCCTTGCAAGGTCATCGGCATCAATCAGGACAAGCCGGGCAAGAGCATTATGTTCCTTTGGCTTCACGGCGGCGTCTCCGACGTGCCGAAGCACAGTTTCTTCGAGTTCAACCATCTGGATTGTGTGGCAGCTGACGACAGTATCGTCAACTATCTCACCAGAAAAGGGATGAAAGCCATAGCCCTGTTCCCTGTCTGTCATCAGGCAAGCGTGGAGCATGCGGTAACCTGGTATGACTGCTACTCTGACGTGAAGGCCATAATGGATTCTTTCATCGACAAGGGCCTTGTGGACACGGACAGAATATATCTGGCCGGTTCGTCCGACGGTGGAGTAGGAACCTGGGATTTTGTGGAGCACTATCCCGACTATTTCGCGGTTGCCATATCACAGTCCTGCAGCCGTCCTCATAAGACCACCGTTCCGGTTTACTTCTTCAATACGAAAAGCGAAAGTGACGCCACTGAGGCTGTGAAGGAACTGACAGATCAGGGCTGCCCTATATATTACAAGCGTTGTCCTGATGTCGGCCACGGAGGCGACTCCAAAGAGTGCACCGAAGAGTTTCTCGACAAGTATTTCTCCTACCGCCGCTCCGACCGCCAGTAGTCGCGGCTGTATGATACAACGAAAAAAGGATGACCGAAGGCCATCCTTTTTCATTATATGACAGTGCCGGGATTAGCGGCTGAGCTGGTCGGCGCCCAGGGTGATGCCGGCAAGGGCACCTGTGTGACGGCCATCCTTGATAGCCTGTACTCCGTTTACGAAAACGTGCTCTATGCCGGTAGGGAAGGTGTGCGGCTTGGCGTAAGTGGAAACGTCGGCTATTGTGTCAGGATTGAAGATTGTGATGTCGGCTGCATAGCCTGGGATAATCAAGCCTCTCTCTTTGAGTAACATACGGGACGCAGGCAGACCTGTGCATTTCCATACGGCGGTAGGGAGGTCGAGAATCTTCTTCTCGCGCACGAACTGTTCGAAGAAGCGAGGGAAGGTGCCATATGAACGCGGGTGTGGCAATTCTGTGCTGAGAGGGCCTTCAGGGGAGTAAACGCTGCCGTCTGAAGCCGGCATTGAGAGAGGGTGTGCATATATCTTCTCGAGATTCTCCTCCTTCATGGCGAAGGTTGCCTGATTTACACCGAGGTCTTCCGAGATGAGAAGATAGCGTATCATCTCCCATTCATCCTTGCCTGAAATCTTGCAGCACTCGGCAAGGTTCTTGCCTGCGTAGGCGGCATTGTCCGGATTGCTGCAGCCTGCGACAACCACCTGCTGCGGACCGCCGAAGCGCTGGAGACGGCTGTATGCATATGTACGCATCTTTTCGCAAGCCTTCTTGTCGTTGAGGCGGCCCATAATGTCGGCGTGGGTGCCGTCGCGAAGTTCGATAGGAATGAAAGATGTGAAGCCTGTGGAGAATGCCGTGTATGGATAACGGTCAAATGCAATGTCGATGCCTTCGGCTTTCGCATCGTCTATCTTCTTGAGCATTGCGTCGATCTTGTCGAAATTGGCTGGATTCTGAGCCTTGAGGTGGCTTATCTGAAGGCGTGCGCCTGAGAGGCGAGCGGCTATGATTGCTTCATCCATCGCTTCGAGCACATGGTCGTCCTCGTTGCGCATATGGATGGCGTAGAATGCGTTATGCTTTTTTATGACTTTGCAGAGCTCTACCATCTCCTTGGTGTTGGAGTAGCAGCCTGAAGCATATTCCAGCCCATAGGAAAGTCCCATTGCACCCATTGAGAGCTGCTGGTCGAGAACTTCGCACATCTGCTTGAGTTGCTGATCGGTTGCCTCTACGTTGTAAGGGCCCACCACTGCGTCGCGGACATCACCGTGACCCACAAGGCTCGAATAGTTGATACCTATCTTGTTCTTTTCCAGAGTCTCGTAGAAACCGTCCACGTTTCTCCAAGCCGGGTAGCCGAAACGCTGCTTGTCCTTTCTCTTTTCCCAAGCCTCATCGGAATAGACGAACGGAGCGCCTCCGCAGTTGCCGCCCACTTCACTGGTGACACCCTGGAAGATTCGGCTGTCGCCCTTAGGTGCAATGAAGAGATTGGTGTCTGTGTGGCTGTGGATATCAATGAAGCCCGGAGACACTGCAAGCCCTTTGGCGTCGATTACATTGGCGGCATTTGTACCGAGATTTTTGCCGATTGCGGCAATCTTGCCTTCGCGGATGCCGATATCGCCTTTGATTGCTGCTTTGCCGGTACCGTCATAGATGACGCCGTTCTTGATGATGGCATCGAAATCGTCCTTGGAGGTTACGTTCTTGCAACCGGGGAGGGTGCTGATGCCGGCAGCTGCCGCCCCTAATGCCGTTGCTTTCAAAAAATCTCTTCTGTTCATAATATGAATGTTTGTTGTTTATTTGTTGTCCGAATTGCATCCTGCGGTCTTCCATACCTTCATCTGTCCGTCTTCGTCATAGACGAAACAGACATCCAATTCAGGTAAATCCTCCAGAGCCTCAATTGCTTTTTCAAGCCCTACGACCATAAACCATGTGGCACAGGCGTCGGCTGTCGTGGCATCAGGAGCGAAAACGGTGGCGCTCAGCAGAGAATGAGTCACAGGTTTGCCTGTGCGGGGGTCTATCGTATGGGCGAACTTCTGTCCGTCCTTAATGTAAAACTTGCGGTAGTTGCCGGAAGTCACGACTGCGCGGTCCGTGATGGAAAATATTTCCTGAAGGTCTTTGCCTTCATCCATATTGCCGTCCGTGGGCCTGTCAAGGCCTACAGACCAGAGTCCGCCTCTAGGGCTCACTCCCTTGCATATTATTTCCCGGCCGACTTCCACCAGAAAATCGTGGATGCCGAATTTGTCCTGAAGCATTCCGGCAATGACGTCGCAAGTGAACCCCTGCGCGATTGCATTGAAATTGAGCTTGCAGCCTGATGCTTCTTTCTTGAGGTGAAGCCCGTCGGAGGCTTCATGGATGGAGAATTTTTCCATTCCGACAAATTTCCACAGACTGTCTATGGAACTTTGCCCTACCGGTGTGCCTTTTTCGAATCCGAAACCCCACAGGTCGAAGAACGGAGCGGCTGACGGGTCGAATGCACCGTCGCTGTCGGCCCAGAACGTTTTGGAGGAAATGAAACATTCGGTGAAGAGTTCGTCAAGAACGGGATCTTCACCGCGATTCACCCTGCTCAGTATGGAGCCTTTGTTGTAGCCGCTCAGGGAGTTGTCTATCGCGCGGAGAATACTGTCCACAGAGTTCTCCACCGCAGAGGCATCGATATGCGCCGGAAGAGCGTGGATTATATGGTATGTGCCACCCTGGGCATAGCCCTGGATGCGGTTGTATCCGTCACCGCTTCTGCGGCAGCCGGCCGACGTTGCGGCCAGAAGAAGAACCGTCGTCAAAAAAAGCGGGAAAGAAGTGGAGCGGTTCATTGGGGATGGCACGGTTTTAGTTTGTCCAGCACTTGCAAATTTACAATAATTTATACATCTTTGCAAGATGAAAAAGTACTTTCTGATTCTGGTTGCGGCATCTGTTTCGCTGCTTGCTGCCTGCACGGCAGAAGAAGTGGAGGAGACAACTTATTCCTATATGAACGGTTCCGTCAGGAACGATGCTCCTGAGTATGTCCTTAAAGGAGATCTCGTAACCATATCGGGAAAGGGTATAATTCATCCGGAAAAACCGGTTTTCAAATGGTATTTCGCAGGTCTTCTGGCCGATACGCTGACCGCTGACAAGGTGACCGTCCAGATGCCTGACTCAATTGCCAAATTCACCTACATGGAGTACGCCACCCATCCGGATTTCTATTCAAGCAGCGGCTCGTTCGTCCTCAATGTGGTTGATACCGCCTTCAATACTTCCCTTACCGGAGTGTCGCGCTGCGGCAAATCGATTGTCGATTCCAGAGATGGCAAGCAGTACAGCTATGTCACCATCGGACATCTCGACTGGTTTTCCTGCAATCTGGCATACTCGTCAGGCGCCGCCTTCAAGAAATCTCCTGTGATGGATCCGCTTTTCGGCCGCTTCTACCACTGGAACACGGCAACGGGAGGTCAGACCGGTTCTGGACTGGGAGGCGGCCCGCAAGGCGCCTGCCCTGAAGGATGGAGCGTGCCTACAAATGAAGACTGGGAAGACCTCGCTCTCTCCATCAGTGGAGAACGGCATTCTTTCTCGGACAGTTGGAATGGGTTGGGCGATATTGCATCTTCTGATGCGTACTTCCAGGGGGAGAGGATGTGGCCTTATTCTCCCGATAACGGACACACCAATCTTTTCGGCTGGAACGCTCTTCCTATCGGCCGGACATCGCACGGTCACGAGACGCTCAGCGGATTCGGCAGCTATGGTTTCTGGTGGAGCTCCTCACAGAAAGACGATTCGTATGCTTATTACCGCTACATCCATTACGATATGGGTTCCTTCCCGATGAACTTTGCGGACAAGGAGGATTTCGGCGCTTCAGTCAGGTGCGTCAGGATTGCCCGTTAGGGGCGCTCTGCCTTTTCTCCGAATCTTTCTCGAAGGCATCTACGATTTTCGTCACAAGAGGGTGACGGACAATGTCTTCCTTGCCGAATTCCACAATGCTGACGCCTTTTATTCCCCGGCAAAGGGCTACTCCCTTCATAAGGCCGGAATCGCTTCTGTTTGGAAGATCTATCTGAGTGGCGTCTCCCGTGACGATGAATTTGGCATCGCATCCCATTCTGGTCAGAAACATCTTCAACTGGCCCAGAGATGTGTTCTGCGCTTCATCGAGAATTACAAAGGCTTTGTCCAGAGTCCTGCCCCTCATATACGCCAAAGGTGCTATCTGTATCACACCTTCTTCCATGAACGACTGGAGCCTTTTGGCTGGAATCATATCGCCCAGAGCATCGTACAGAGGCTGGAGATACGGGTCCAGCTTATCTTTGAGGTCGCCCGGCAGAAAGCCCAGCCGTTCGCCGGCCTCTACGGCAGGGCGCGTGAGAATCAGTCGCTTGACTTCCCTGTTTTTCAGAGCCCTCACGGCCAGAGCGATAGCGGTGTAGGTCTTTCCGCTGCCGGCAGGGCCGAGGGCGAAGAGAAGGTCGTTCCGGTAATATTCGGCCACAAGCTTTTTCTGATTTGCGGTGCGGGCCTTTATCGGTTTGCCGTCGGTGCTGTAAACTATGATGCTTTCGTGATTCTCCGCAAGGTCGACCATACCTTTTTCAGCATTCTGCCCATCCTCTTCGAACAGCGATTCGATGTCGTACCTGTTGAGGTTGGATTTGCGCATCCTTTTGGCAACAAGGGCTTTTATCTTGTTCTCGAAATTCACTATCTCTTCTTGAGGGCCGGCGAGATATATCTCCGAGCCGCGGGCGACTGCCTTGAGTTTCGGGAAATGTGATGTTAGCAGAACGAACAATTGGTTATTCACGCCGTAGATTTCCAGCGGGTCGATTTCTTCCAGTACGATTGTTTTTTCTATCATAGTTCAAGCTGTTGTTGCAGTAAAGTTAATAATTTTATTTATCTTTGTGTGATACAAGATTTGCAGATTTATGAAGTATTTTAGAATTATTGCAGTACTGGTCCTGTCCGTTTCGTTGCTGACAGGTTGTGATTTCTTCCGTTCAATTCTTGGCAAGCCGACATCTTCGGATATCGAGCGCATCAGGCTTGAGCAGGCCGAGCGGCAGAAAGCCGTCAAGGATTCCCTTGCCGCCGTGCGTGCTGCCGCAGATTCAGCTGCCAGAGCAGCCTCTTACGTCAGGCTCAACCGCTATTATGTCATACTCGGCGCCTTCTACAATCAGTCAAATGCCGACAGATTCACCCGCACCTTGAAATCACTGAACTACGAAGTTCAGGTTTTCGATTTCAGAAACGGCTTCCACGCAGTCGGCGTGGAGGGCACGGACGATCTTCGCGTAGCTTATGAAAAAGCCTACAACTTACTGGGCAATGATCTTCTGGAAGGCGATTTTCCGTGGGTATATGACACTCAGACAATGAATTTATAGCAAAACAATGAAATATACAGTTTTTACAGAGAAGCACATCGCGCTGGGCGCAAAGATGGCTCCGTTCGCAGGCTTCAATATGCCTATTCAGTACACCAGCATCAATGAAGAACACGCCATCGTGCGTGAAGGAGTGGGAGTGTTCGACGTATCCCATATGGGTGAAATATGGGTGACAGGCCCGAAGGCGCTGCCTTTCATTCAATATGTATCTTCCAACGACGCATCGGTGCTCTTCCCGGGCAAGGCGCAGTATACCTGCTTCCCGAACGGAAAGGGAGGTATCGTGGACGATTTCATCGTATATTGCTTCAGTACGGAGAAGTATCTTCTTGCGGTCAATGCGGCGAACATCGAAAAAGACTGGAACCACCTCTGCAAATATGCTCCGTGCTTCGGCCTTGAACCGGGCAAGGATCTCGTGAACGCTTCCGATTCTACCTGCCAGCTCGCAATACAGGGTCCCAAGGCAATGGAGACGATGCAGAAACTCTGCAAGGAGAACGTAACCGAGATGGAATACTATACCTTCAAGCAGATAGAGGTTGCCGGTATTCCTGACGCCATTTTCTCGACTACCGGTTATACCGGAAGCGGCGGATGTGAAGTGTATGTTCCGAACGAGTATGGAGACAAGCTCTGGAAAGCCGTGTTTGAGGCCGGTGCAGAATTCGGCATCAAGCCGATAGGCCTCGGCGCTCGTGACACTCTCCGTCTGGAGATGGGTTTCTGCCTCTATGGCAACGATATTGACGATACGACATCTCCGCTCGAAGCCGGTCTCGGATGGATTACCAAATTCAACGACGTCAAGGGCGATTTCATAGACAAACAGTATCTTCTCGACCAGAAGGCCGCAGGCGTCAAACGCAAGCTTGTAGGTTTTGAACTTGTGGACCGCGGTATAGCACGCCACGAAATGCCTATCTGCGACGCTCAGGGAAACCGCATCGGCCACGTCACTTCCGGCACAATGGGCCCGTCAGTCAAGAAAGCGGTTGGCATGGGTTATGTAGATGTACCTTACAACAAGGTTGACAGTGAGATTTTCATCGACGTACGTGGAAAACTTCTGAAGGCCGTGGTTGTAAAGACACCTTTTTACAAGAAATAGTTGAAGAAAATACTTTTTACACTTGCTTTATTCTGCGCTGTGGTCTGCACGGCGCAGAATTTTAATGTCAGGACTCAACTTGCCCGTCACGTGATGCAGTTGTGCGACGAATCGCTTCTGGGCAGGGCTGCAGGCAGCGAAGGAGAGAGCGCGGCTGCGAAATACCTGTTTGAATCTCTCAGGGACGCCGGCGTCACGATGCTGACAGACGAGAGTGGACAGGACTTCAAGATGAATCTTCCCTCCGGGGAACTGTCATCCTGCAACATAGTAGGCGTGGTTGAGGGAAGCGACCGCAAACTTTGCGAAGAATATATTGTGGTGGGAGCTCATTTCGATCACCTCGGTTACAATCTTCTCGAACAGGACGGGGTGAAGACAAAGCAGATATTCAGCGGTGCTGACAGCGATGCCTCCGGTGTAGCCATTCTGATAGAACTTGCCCGTATGGTGGCGCAGTACAAGGCTTTGTTCCCGCGCACAATCATATTTGTGGGCTTCGGAGCTTCAGAGAAAGGCAATGCCGGTTCATGGTATTTTGCCAACAGGGCCTTCGAGCAGATAGGTTCGGTAAAGGCTATGATAAACCTCGATATGCTCGGCCGCATCGGTGCTTCCAATCCGTTTCAGCTCTTTTCCCAGCTTTCGGGCCGTGATGCAGGATTTCTGCTGGAGAGAGCCCGCGAATATCCGGTTGTCCTGACACCTTCACTCGAAGTCACGGAAGTGGCTCCTTCGGACCATCTGCCTTTCTATGAAAAGCATATTCCGGTATTTTTCTTCACAACCGGAATGAAACGCGAATATCACACTCTGAAAGATACTCCCGAAAGTCTTTCCTATGGAGATATGGAAATGGAATGCAACTACATCTATCATTTCCTTATGATGCTCTCCAGCGAGGATTCGCTTCCTTCCATTTCTCCTGAGGGAGAAGTAACGCGCGAGGTGAAGGCGGAAAAGGTATATTCTCCGGGCGACTGCGACAAGAAGCCGCAATTCTTCCACTCCGGCGAACTGCACTTCCTCCAGAATTGGGTTTACAAATATCTCAAATATCCTCAAAGTGCCGTGGAAGAGGGTGTGAGAGGCACGGTGACGGTAAGCTTCATTGTAGAGAAGGACGGCTCACTGACGGACGTTGCAATCGAGAGAAGTGTGGACCCGAGGCTTGATGACGAGGTTCTCCGCGTGGTCAATGTCTCTCCGAAGTGGATTCCCGGCCAGATAGGCGGCAAGAAAGTTCGCGTGCGTATGATTCTGCCGGTTGAATTCCGACTGTCAAGCAGCAAATCTTCCTTCGGAATCAAAAAATAACGTATCTTTGCAAGATATGTTAAACATACCTTGCAATGGATTACAATTTTTTGGACATCGAGAAAAAATGGCAGGCCTATTGGGCTGAGCATCATACTTTCGAAGTAAAGACAGACCCTTCGAAACCTAAATACTACGTATTGGATATGTTTCCGTACCCGTCGGGTGCGGGACTTCACGTGGGCCATCCTCTTGGCTACATTGCAAGCGACATCTACAGCAGGTACAAACGCCTCAAGGGTTTCAATGTCCTGCATCCTATGGGATATGACGCATTCGGACTGCCTGCGGAGCAATATGCAATTCAGACAGGACAGCATCCCGCAATCACCACCAGAGACAACATCGCCCGCTACCGTCAGCAGATGGACCGTATCGGCTTCTCATACGACTGGTCGCGTGAGGTGCGCACCTGTTCCCCTGAATACTACAAATGGACACAGTGGGCATTCATCCAGATGTTCAATCATTGGTATAACCCGGAAACAAACAAGGCGGAGCCTATCGATACACTTGTGGCTAGGTTCAAGGCGGAAGGCAGGTGGGATTCGCTTTCCGAAAAGCAACAGTCAGATCTTCTTATGAATTACCGCATTGCATATCAGGGAGAAACGGCTGTAAACTGGTGCCCTCAGCTCGGAACTGTGCTGGCAAACGACGAGGTTAAGGAAGGGCTTTCCATTCGAGGCGGGTTCCCGGTAGAGCAGAAGAAGATGAAGCAGTGGCAGCTCAGGGTTTCGGCATACAGCGAAAGGCTTCTTGCCGACCTCGACGGCCTTGATTGGACGGAGTCTCTCAAGGAGATGCAGCGGAACTGGATAGGCAAGAGCCAGGGCGCAGAAATAGTTTTCAAAGTAAGCAACGGCTCCGAGGAGTATGATATGACCATATTCACAACCAGAGCTGACACGATATTCGGAGTTACCTTTATGGTGCTCGCACCTGAAAGCGAATGGGTGGATAAACTAACCACTGCGGAGCAGAAAGCCGCCGTCGAGGAGTATCTGCTTCAAGCAAAGAAGAAAACCGAACGTGAGCGCATAGCAGAAACCCGCAAATGCACCGGTGTGTTCTCCGGCTCATATGCAGTCAATCCCCTGACCGGCGACAAGGTCCCTGTATGGATATCGGAATATGTCCTTTCCGGTTATGGAACCGGAGCCATTATGGCCGTGCCGGCACACGACAGCCGTGACTACGCATTCGCACGCACTTTCAATCTTCCTATCATCCCGCTCATCGAAGGGTGTGACGTTTCGCAGGAGAGTTTCGACGCCAAGGAGGGAATTATGTGCAATTCGGGATTCCTGACCGGAATGAGCGTGAAAGAAGCTATTCCTGCCGCCATAGATTACGTGGAAAGCAAAGGCATAGGCAAGCGCAAGGTGAACTACCGTCTGCGTGATGCAATCTTCTCCCGCCAGCGCTACTGGGGAGAACCGTTCCCTATCTACTATAAAAACGGCATTCCGACACCTATGCCGCTGGATGCTCTGCCTCTCGAACTTCCTCAGGTGGACAAATTCCTTCCTACAGAGAGCGGAGAACCACCTCTGGCTCGCGCGAAAAACTGGACCTACGAGGGATGGCCGGTGGAAACAAGCACAATGCCCGGATTTGCCGGCAGCAGCGCATATTACCTGCGCTATATGGATCCGCACAACAATGAAGGCCTTGTCGGTCGTGAGGCAGACAATTATTGGCGCAACGTGGACCTCTATATCGGCGGTACAGAGCACGCAACAGGACACCTCATATATGCCCGCTTCTGGAACAAGTTCCTCTACGACATCGGGTACGTGTGCGAGCAGGAACCGTTCAGAAAGCTTATCAATCAGGGTATGATACAGGGGCGCAGCAACTTCGTGTACAGGGTGAAAAACACGAACAAATTTGTCTCTTACGCTCTCAAAGACCAGTATGATACCACTGAAATCCACGTGGATGTGAACATAGTTTCAAATGACAGGCTCGATACTGAGGCGTTCCGCAAATGGAGACCGGACTACGCAGATGCGGAGTTCATCCTTGAAGACGGAGAGTATGTCTGCGGTTATGCCGTGGAGAAGATGAGCAAGTCGATGTTCAACGTGGTCAACCCCGACCTGGTCTGCGAAAAATACGGAGCCGACACGCTGCGTATGTACGAAATGTTCCTCGGACCTCTGGAGCAGTCGAAACCTTGGGATACCAAGGGCATCGACGGCGTGCACCGTTTCCTTCGCAAGTTGTGGAGACTTTATACCGACTCCGAGAACAAATTCTGCATTTCCGAGGAAAAGGCCTCACCTGCAGAACTCAAGGTGCTGCACCGCCTGATAGGGAAGGCTCAGTCCGACATAGAGAATTTCTCTTTCAACACCACTGTCTCGGCTGCGATGATTGCTGTGAACGAACTCTCTGAACTCAAGTGCTGCAAGCGCGAGATTCTTGAGCCGCTCATCATTGTCCTCAGCCCGTATGTCCCTCATATCGCTGAAGAGATATGGCAGCAGATGGGACACGGGGAGAGCATCTCCTTCGCCTCTTTCCCTGAGTATGTGGAGGCATATACTGCGGAAGACAGTGTGACCTATCCTGTTCAATTCAACGGCAAGATGCGCTTCACTCTCGATGTTGCCAAAACCGCCGACCGCACTGAGGTCGAAGCCGCTGTCAGGGCTAATCCTGCGACGGAAAAATATCTGCAGGGTGCCGCAATACGAAAAGTGATTGTCGTCCCGGGTAAAATAATAAACATTGTCTATTGATATGAATTCCAAGAAAATATTTTCCTCAATCAAGTCCTACGCGATAATAACGCTGGGCCTGATTATCTATACCACGGCCTGGACCGTCTTCATTATTCCTAACGGATTGGTGGGAGGCGGCATAACCGGTATTTCCGCCATCATCCAGTACTGCACGGGGTTTCCTGTCAGTTACTCGTATTTTCTGCTAAACGCAGTCCTCCTGCTTATCGCCTTGAAGGTGCTCGGATACGGATTCGGAGTCAAGACTATTTTTGCTATGGTGGTGACCACCATTCTGTTGAAGGTGATGCCTGCCCTTATTCAGCCTGAATTTATCGAGGAAATCGCCTTGCGCAACGGAAGGCTGGTTTGCGCCATAATCGGCGGCGGTCTGTCCGGATTCGGAGTGTCACTCACTTTCGGCCAGGGCGGAAGCAGCGGCGGTACGGACATAATTGCCCTTATGATTAACAAATACAGAGCGATTTCTCCCGGAAAGATAATTTTATATATCGATATTTTCATAATAGCCTCTTCACTGATCACCCCGGGAGACGGTACTTGGGCCAGCAGAATAGCCACCGTTATATACGGTTATGTAACAGCCGGAGTATTCAGTGTAACAATGGACATAGTGACCTCCGGAAGCAAGCAGTCCGTACAAATCTTTATTTTTTCAAAAAAACATGTACAGATTGCCGACCGCATTTCCTCTCAAATGCACAGAGGAGTGACCGTACTCGACGGACAGGGCTGGTACACGAAAGAGCAGTCCCGGATTTTGATGGTAATCACACGCAAGACCGATACGAACAGTATCCTTAACCTCATCAAAGAGGAAGATCCTCAAGCATTTATATCTGTCGGATCCGTGATGGGAGTCTATGGAAAAGGCTTCGAGCAAATTAAAAAATAGCAAGGATTATCTGTAATTAATGCCGGTTATGTCAGTTTTTTGGCATCCGGCATTTTTTGTTGTTCCTTCGTAACAAATCATTCGCCTATGAATTATTTGTTACTTTCACTGACTGTTGGCTTGACAGTGGCACTTGCCGCAGTGTCAATTGTATCAATCATCCGCAACAGAAAAACTATGGAAGCTCTGAGAGAGGCCATAGGAGCAAAGACAGGAGCCGCTTCCGGAGAAGACGGCAGAGTTCTGGAGGAGAATCTGCCCAACCTCAAGGATAGGGAACTGGTGGATTTGAAAGACCGCCTCATAGACCTTTTCGAACGTGAAAAGTTATACCGCAATCCCGATATAAGAGTGGGGGACATAGCGGCGAGGCTTTACACCAACAAAAGTTATCTTGCCCAGGCCATACGCCTGAAGACGAACAGGAACTTCTGCCAGCTGGTACACAGTTTCCGCGTAAAGGATGCGATGCATCTCTATGAGGACAATCCAGACCTTTCCATCAAACAACTTTCCAAGATGGTAGGATTCAATTCAATGACAACCTTCAATTCGGCTTTCAGCCGGATAACCGGCTTCACTCCGGCAGAGTGGTGCCGGGAGTGTAAAAAGAAGAAACAGTGATGAGCTACGATGAGATCAACTGTCTGTATGACAGAATGAAATCCTATATGGTCAGCACTTCTGCATATCTGGATGAAGATTACACGCGGGAAGATATGGCGAAAGCCCTCAACACCAATCGCACCTATCTGACCGAGGCTCTGCGTTGCAAACATCTTACTTTCTACCGCTTCGTGAATTCATACAGAGCGCAGTATGCAATAGAGCTGCTGACGAGGAAGCCGGCTTCCAGCGTAGAGGATATCGCTTTCTTGAGCGGCTTCAGGACAGCCCGTGCAATGAACCGCTACATAAAACAAAGCGCAGGCCTGTCGGCCCGCGCTTTGCGTAACAGAATAACTGGTGATTGAACTAGAGTTCCACCTTGGTCGGTTTGACCATATTCTTAGGGTTGAGGATCTTGTCGAGCTGAACTTTTGTGAGGAGCTTCTTGGCAAGAACCAGATCATAGACGCTGCCGCCTGTTGCAAGGGCTTCCTTTGCCACTTCCGTGCATGCTGCATAGCCGATGTAAGGCTTGAGCGCTGTCACTATGCCTATGCTGTGCTCTGCAAGTTCCTTGCAGTGTTCCTTGTTGGCCGTGATACCTTCCACGCATTCAATACGGAGAGTTTCAAGCACTCTTGCCATCCAGGTCATTGATTCGACGAGGCTTTCAACCAGCACCGGCTCCATTACGTTAAGTTCGAGCTGGGCTGCTTCTGAAGCCATTGTGATGCAGGTGTCGTTTCCGATAACCTTGAAACATACCTGATTGGTAACCTCAGGAATGACAGGATTCACTTTACCCGGCATAATTGAGGAACCCGGCTGCTTCGGAGGAAGATTGATTTCTGCGATGCCTGTGCGAGGACCTGAAGAAAGCAGACGGAGGTCGTTGCAAATCTTGGAGATGCGGATTGCGATGTTCTTGAGTTCTGAGTGATAGTTGACCATACAGGAAGTGTCGTTGGTTGCTTCCACAAGGTCCTTTGCAAGAGAAATCTTCCAGCCTGAGATCTTCTTGATATGTTTTGTGCAAGCCTCTGCATAGCCCGGTTCTGATGTGATGCCGGTGCCGATGGCAGTGGCGCCCATATTGATTACAAGGAAGTCCTGAGCTGCGGCATCGAGCTTCTTCATTTCAGTTTCCACTGCAGTTGCGAATGCGCCGAAAGTCTGGCCGAGGGTCATAGGTACTGCATCCTGAAGCTGGGTGCGTCCCATCTTTATGATTGATGCGAACTGACGCTGTTTTGCCCTGAAAGCTTTTGCAAGATCCTTGAGCGATTTCATCACGTCGTCGTGAATCATATAGAGGCCGAGGTGCATAGCTGTAGGGTATGCATCGTTGGTGGACTGAGCCATATTGACGTGGTCGTTCGGATGGATGAACTTGTATTCTCCGTGCTTCTTGCCGATGATTTCGAGCGCGCGGTTTGCAATCACTTCATTGGCGTTCATGTTGGCGGATGTGCCGGCACCTCCCTGAATCATGTCTATTGGGAACATTTCAGTGTGCTTACCTTCCATAAGCTCCTTGCAGGCAGCTACAACGGCATCCTTTATCTCTTTGCTTACGAGACCGAGTTCGTAGTTCGCCAGTATGGCACCCATCTTTACGATGCCGAAGGCCTTTACGAATTCAACGTGGTCTCCGAGAAGGTTGCGGCTGATGTCGAAGTTTTCGATGCAGCGGAGAGTCTGTACTCCGAAGAGAGCTTCCTGTGGAACTTCCTTGTCGCCCAGAAGGTCGTGTTCGGATCTTGTTTTGCCTGATGTTTTGAAAGAGTAATTGATCATAATGTAGTTTGATATTGATTGAAATAATTGTTATACAAAGAATTTTTCGACTTTTTTCAATGTGTGCGGCAGAGCGAAGACTGCGACTCTGTCGTATGCCTGGATACAGGTGTTGCCTACGGCTATCCGGGCTTCATTGCCCCTGACAATGCCGCCAATGACCACTCCTTCCGGGAAATGAAGGTCCCGAATCGGGGCTTTGGTGACCGGACTGTCAGGATTTGCGATATATTCTATTACCTCTGCGTCAGTTCCGTTGAGAACTTTCACGATTCGTACCTTGCTGTTGAACGTAAAGCGGAATATTCTTCCTGCAGTAATCACTTTCTTGTTTATGACAGAGTCCACGCCCATTTCTTCCGCAAGCCTGATGTACTCGATGTTCTCCACCTCGGCTATGGTTTTCGCCACACCCATCTTCTTGGCTGCAACACAGGCAAGAATATTCGTCTCCGAACTGGAGGTTACTGCCACGAAAGCATCGCAGGTCTTGACGTCCTCTTCATAGAGGAAGTCGGAATTGCGTCCGTCTCCGTTGATTACAAGCGTGCGGTTCAGGGTTTCCGAAAGATTCTCGCAACGGGCTTTGTCGATTTCAATGATTTTGACGAATTCGGCTTCCTTCTCGAACTCCTTTGCCACAGCGGCGCCGATGCGGCCTCCTCCGAGAATGGTCAGCCTTTTGACTTCCACGTAAGGTTTCCCTGTCATTGCCATCAAATCTTTGACGGCTTCCTGGCGGGTTATGACAAAGAGAAGATCGCCTTTCTTGAAGAGGGTGTCGCGGGTAGGGATGATGGTTTCATCTCCACGTGATATGGCGACGGTCCTGAAAGGAAGTTCGCCTTCAGGATATTTGAAATCTCCCAACGGTTTGTTCACCACCGGAGAAGATTCGTTCAGGCGGAAAACCACCAGTTGAAGCTTTCCCTTGGCGAAGTCCATATATTCGGAAACGTCGGACTGGTTGAGCAGTGTCAGGATTTCATCTGCGGCTATCTTTTCGGGATAGAAAAGGAGGTCGATGCCCATTTGCGTGAACATCGTCTTGTTTCCTGCATCAAGATATTCAGCGTTGTTGATTCGTGCGGTTACTTTCTTGGCGCCCATCTGCTTGGCGAGGATTGCGCAGACAATGTTGACATCCTGGTCCTTTGCCGGAAATACCGCCACAAACAGGTCTGCCTTGTCGGTGCCGGCAGCACGCATCACTTCAATTGAAGTGGGGTTGCCGTGTACGGTAACGACATCCATACTCTCGCTTACGAATGCAAGTCTTTCCTCCGAGTCGTCGATTATGGTGATGTCGTGGTATCCCTCGCTGAGCATTTTGGCCAGATGGCTTCCTACTTCTCCGGCTCCGGCAATTACAATTTTCATATCAATTCAATTTTGCTCCAATCAGAGTCATGAATTCATTTCTTGTGCGCGGATCTTTCAGAAATGCACCGGTGAAGGCTGATGTGGTGGTGACGGAGTTCTGTTTCTGTACACCCCTTATCTGCATACACATATGCGAGGCTTCAATCACTACCGCCACACCGAGAGGATTCAATGTCTCCTGGATGCAGTCGCGTATCTGGACTGTCAGTCTTTCCTGCACCTGAAGCCTTCTGGCGAAAGTTTCCACTACCCTTGCAATCTTGCTCAGGCCTGTAATGTAGCCGTTCGGGATATAGGCAACGTGTGCCTTACCGTAGAACGGCAGCATATGGTGCTCGCACATCGAGTAGAGTTCGATGTCCTTCACCACGACCATCTGACGGTATTCTTCCTTGAACATGGCGCTGCGAAGAATGGCACAGCCGTCTTCTTCGTAGCCTTTGGTCAGGAACTGCATTGCGCGCGCCACTCTCTGCGGGGTTTTGAGAAGCCCGTCACGGGTAGAGTCTTCCCCCAGAAGTTCGAGAATCGCCTTGTAATGGACTGAAAGTTCTTCGGTCTTTTTACTGTCAAATTCTTCTATGTTGGCGTATTCCATCAGAAATGTTTCAAAAATAAATTTATGCAAGTTACGAATTATTTTCGAAAATCGAACTTTTTAGGTAATTTAGGCGTCTGGTAAGTGGAACGGGTATTGCGTTGAAGGACTCCGCCGGCGACTGATTTTATTATACAAAATGGAAGAAGTTATCAGGCTGGAGAATGTATGGAAGCACTATCGCGTGGGAGAGTCGGTAGTAAAGGCTCTCGATGAAGTTGAATTGACGGTTCGGCGCGGCGAATATGTCGCGATAATGGGCCCCTCGGGGTCGGGAAAGTCTACGATGATGAACATCCTTGGCTGTCTCGATACGCCCACCGGAGGACACTATTATCTTGGCGGCACGGATGTGAGCGGGATGGACGATGACAGTCTTTCCGAAGTGCGCAACCGCGAAATCGGATTCGTGTTCCAGTCGTTCAATCTTCTGCCGCGGTACAGTGCGCTGGAAAACGTTGAGTTGCCTCTGCTCTACGCAGGTGTGAGCAAGGCTGAAAGGGTGCGAAGGGCCCGGGAGGAACTGCGGCGCGTTGGGCTGGCGGAACGGATGGCCCACAGGCCTTCTGAATTGTCCGGAGGCCAGCGGCAGAGAGTGGCGATAGCCCGCGCGCTGGTTGTGAGACCTTCCATAATCCTGGCGGACGAGCCGACCGGCAACCTGGACACCAACACGTCTCTCGAGATTATGGACCTGTTTGAGGAAATCCACTCCGGAGGCAATACCGTCATAATGGTTACGCACGAAGAAGACATAGCGCGGTACGCGCAGAGAATCGTCCGTCTGCGTGACGGACACATAATTTGAAAGATATGAAGATCTACACAAAAACCGGAGATAAAGGTCAGACATCCCTTGTGGGTGGCTGCAGGGTGATTAAAGCCCATCCCAGAGTGATGACTTATGGAGATGTGGATGAACTCATCAGTTGGCTCGCACTGCTGAGGAGCGAAATTGTCAGTTCCAGATGCGAAGGGGCTGATTCGGACACAGCCTTGCGCCGCATTCAGATTTTCCTCATGAATGCCAGCGCACATCTCGCCGCAGAGGGAGAATCCGAAGACAGACTCAAACCGCTCGATACTTTGGAAATAGGATTTCTTGAATCGGAAATAGACCGTATGACGGCGCAGATGCCGCCTCAGACCGCTTTTGTGTTGCCGGGGGCTCCGCGTCTGTCAGCAATGTGCCACATTGCACGTACGGTGTGCCGTCGTGCGGAACGCAGTGCCGTGCAGATAGAACATCCCGATGGCCAGGACCTGACGGCGCTCTCCTATATCAACAGATTGAGTGACTATCTTTTCACTCTTGCCAGATATGCCGCATTCAAGGAGGGGGTGAAAGAAGATTTCTGGCTTCCGTAAAACTTTCTGAATATTGGCTTCAAATTTGCAGTAACAGAAGGATGTTTTTATATATTTGCAACCTGTTAAAAAAATTAAGATATGTATTGGACACTAGAACTTGCCTCAAAACTTGAGGATGCTCCTTGGCCGGCAACCAGAGAAGAATTGATAGATTATGCCACACGCTCCGGAGCTCCGCTCGAAGTGATCGAAAATCTTGAAGATCTCGAAGAAGATGGAGAGGTCTATGACTCCATTGAGGACATCTGGCCAGACTATCCCACCAAAGACGACTTTTTCTTCAACGAGGAGGAATACTAGGGGTTAACACGCTGAAATACAATAGTTTAAAACGAACTACCCGGCGAACTGCCGGGTAGTTTTTGTTTTTGGAAATATGGAATAGAATTGCTTAATTTGCAGATTATCCGTTGCCCTGATTTTTGAATTCAATGCTTTTGACGGACTATTTGCAAATAAAATGAAGATAAAAGGCCACTACATTCTCTACAATGAACCCGATTCTGACGGGAGGAAAACCATCTATGTACGATACTATAAATCCGGTTTTGCCATAAAGCGGAGTACTGGGTTCAAAGTGCTGCCGTCTGACTGGGACACAGAGGCCGGGCTGCTTGTTCCGTCCTCTCCTGCCGCCAAGCGCCTGAATAGACGTCTGAAGTATGTGCTGGACCTGACTGACCAATCCATCGCGGCTCTGAAGCACCTTTCTGTGAACCATATTCAGGATAAACTGGACTATGTGTTTGTCAATGAATTGTCCAAGGGGCAGAGACTGGATTTTCTTGAATTCTGCGAGGATTTAATCAATAAGCGGAAGTATGATGGCGAATACGACATAAACAAGTCAAACGAATATCTCAAGCACATCAGGGATTTCAGGCAGTTCTTGCATAAGAGGCTTGATATCTACCATTTGCCTATTGCCGAGTTCCGCTCGAACTTTGTTGATCTGTATTCCGCATATCTCCGGAAGAGTTTTGTCTCGGAGGAAATGATATACAAGATTCTGGTTCCCATTTCCTATGGAATCCAACAGGCTGCAAAGGAAGGGTTGGTTGAAGACTCCATAGCTTCCGAAATCGCTGCTTCCTGTATGATGGAACGTAGCGTGGCCAAGGTTGACAATGCGCGCAAATGCCTTTCCCGTACCGATTTGACTACGCTTTCGGAATATCGTGATTCACTGGAGGACGGCCCGATGAAAGACGCGTTGGATTTCTTTCTTATGTCGGCAACGGAATTTGCACTGTCTCTGAACGAATTGATGTTGCTTCGCTGGTCCGACATTGATTTGGAAAAAGGACAACTCCGACGCCCGAAATACAGAACCTCATCTGCGTCCGATGTAATTCTGCCACTCGGATGTGAGCCGCTGTCAATCCTGGCCAGATGGCGAGGGTGCCATCCGAATTTCGTTTTCGGACTTTTGGAAGACTTCGTCAATGTCAACGATTCATTCCTTCTGAAGCAAATTCGTGCAAAACGAGGGCGTCGCATCAACAAACTCTTGTCAGATGCGGCTGCACTTCTGGGGATTGACGACTCGCTGACTATGCAGGTTGCCAGAAATACTTTTGCGGCTATCACTCTATCCCGCGGAGGGTCACTGTATGTTGTGAGCAAGGCTCTCGGACATGCATCAACAGCCGTGACCGTGGCGATGTATGGAAAATACATCAAACAGTCGGAGCGGAATGAAATGAATAGAATTATAACCTTATTATAGCTATGGACACAAATACAATCGTAGTTCCCCGTGGGAACGGGAAAGAGGCCGTCAAAGAAAGGGAACGCATCATCCACGACTATTATCAACAATGGCGGAAGGATCACGAAGATCAAAAATTGTTCAATCTCAATTTGAAAGAATTTATCAACATCCGCCAGGTCTCCATGATTGAAACTGTAGAGCACGCATCGAAATCATACCTGTCGACATTGGCGGTTCTGCAGCTTGACGCCATCCTCACAAACGCCCGGAAGGTCAAAATGGTGCCCAAGGACAAGAAAAGCAAGAATCAGGAGAAATTCGACAGTATGATACTTATGGAATACACCAGTCCCGGAATCGGTTTAATCAAACTTACGGTCGGTGTAATGCGACGCACTCACGACAAAGTGCAGTACTGTATAACGGCAATCGAGTCTGAAACAAGAAAAGCACCCTTGAAGGATGCTAGTCTTTGCCCGGGAAAAACGCAGTAGATGTTTACCTTGCGGTGGGCCTTCGCGGGCGGGACTTCGCACAACTCGAACAGCCCATCTTTAAAGCGGATTACATTCTTGCTGCAAATATACAAACAATTTCAAAAACACAAACTTATGTTAAAAAAAAGTTAGCGG
>JAGHST010000041.1 GCA_018065695.1 Candidatus Cacconaster caballi
TACAATATTGTCAATGAACTTGATGGTTACAGTGAACCAACTTTGTTTTAATTGTTAAACTTTATAATAATCGTCCACAACTTTTAGTGGACAGTAATGACAAAATTAAGAAAATTTGTTTTTTTGATTATTTTTGTATCAGTAAATTAACAGAACATGAAAAAGATTTTAATTATGCTGACAGCCGGTCTTGTGCTGGTCGGCTGCGGCGCAAGCAAAAACACATCGGCAGGTTCGTATGCCGGCGTTGACCAGTTGTCTTCCAACGAAAAAGTCGGGACGGGTTACGGCGAGATTTCCAAAGAACACAATACTTCTTCGATATCAAGGGTTGTGGTCAGTGATGACACCGAAACAATGACATACAGCAACATCTATGAATATCTCGAAGGAAGGGTTCCGGGTGTTTACGTATCACCGGAAGGGACAATCCGCATCCGCGGCATAAGCTCCATCAACGGGAGCAACGA
Organism: Candidatus Cacconaster caballi; assembly: GCA_018065695.1. Lineage (GTDB taxonomy): Bacteria > Bacteroidota > Bacteroidia > Bacteroidales > UBA932 > Cacconaster > Cacconaster caballi. The sequence goes on from JAGHST010000041.1 coordinate 471, forward strand.
TCCTTTGTTTGTTGTTGACGGAAATCCATACGACGACCCTTCAATGCTCCAGCCTTCCGACATATATACTGTGGACGTTCTCAAAGGCTCTTCAACGGCGCTTTACGGTTCAAGAGGAGCAAACGGCGTGATTGTCATCACAACCAAGGCAGCAGCCAGCGAACAGATAGCCAAAGACAAGGAGAGAGCCCGCATCAAGGCTGAAAAGAGAGCTGCCCGCGAAGCAAAGAAAAAGGCAGCCCGCGAGGCTCGCAATGCAAAATAAGCCCCGCAAGACTCAATAAAAAAACCGGTAGGAAATTTCCTATCGGTTTTTTGCTGCCTTTACAGTGTTCATCAGGAGGGAGATGATGGTCATTTTCCCCACCCCTCCGGGCACCGGAGAGATGTAGGAGCATTTTGGAGCGACATTGTCAAAATCAACGTCTCCTTCTATGTGATATCCTCTTTCGCTGCTGTCTTTCACTCTTGTGATGCCTACATCCACAACCACTGCTCCTTCCTTCACCATATCAGCCTTCACGAAGTGCGGAATGCCGACGGCCGCAATCACGATGTCTGCCTGACGGGTGAAACTTGCAACGTCTCCGGTCCGACTGTGGCACAGTGTTACGGTGCAGTCGTAATTCTTTGAAGAAAGGAGATTTGCGAGCGGGCGGCCCACTATGTTGCTCCTGCCTATGATGACGCAGTTCTTTCCGCGCGTATCAATACCGTAGTGGCCCAGAAGAGCAAGCACACCTTGCGGGGTAGCGCTCACGAAACAAGGCAGTCCCATCGAAGCATTCGCCGTATTGACAGGATGGAAGCCGTCCACGTCCTTATCAGGATTGATGGCAATCGTCACCGCCTGCTCATCGAGATGCTTCGGCAGAGGCAGCTGGACTATGAAACCGTCCACCGTATCGTCCGCATTCAACTCTGCGACGAGTTTAAGAAGCTCTTCCATCGAAACGTCTTCAGGGAGATGATGCACGATGGATTCTATTCCCGCTTCGATACAGGCTTTATGCTTGTTGGCCACATAGGTACAGCTGGCTCCGTCATTTCCGACCAGCACGGCCGCAAGTTTCGGGCGCCTCTGCCCTTTGGCAATCATTTCATCCACTTCAGCCTTTATCGAAAGCTTGATTTCGTCAGATGTCTTTTTACCGTCGAGAAGTATCATTTCAGAATATGTTAATGTCTGCGCTGTTTGAATATATTGCCGCCTGCAACGCTTTTCATCATCTTGCGGGTCCCCTCAAACTGTTTGAGAAGGCGGTTCACCTCCACCACGGAGGTACCGCTGCCAGCTGCAATCCTCTTGCGGCGGCTGCCGTTGATAATCGCAGGATTTTCCTTTTCGTATGGAGTCATCGAAAGGATGATGGCCTCTATGCTCTTGAAGGAATCGTTGTCCATATCCACATCCTTGATTGCCTTTCCGAGGCCGGGAATCATTGATGCGAGGTCCTTTATGTTGCCCATCTTCTTTATCTGCTGAATCTGGTCATAGAAGTCAGCCAGAGAGAACTGGTCTTTTGCCAGTTTCTTGTGAAGCCTGCGCGCCTCCTCCTCATCGAACTGCTCCTGAGCCTTCTCTACGAGAGAGACGACATCTCCCATTCCGAGGATACGGTCTGCAATACGTTGAGGATAGAATATGTCGAGAGCCTCCATCTTTTCGCCCGAACTGACGAACTTGATGGGTTTGCCCACTACAGCCTTGATGGAAAGGGCGGCGCCACCTCGGGTATCGCCATCCATTTTGGTAAGGACAACGCCGTCGAAGTCGAGCCTGTCGTTGAAGGCCTTTGCCGTCTCAACCGCATCCTGACCGGTCATCGCATCCACCACGAAAAGAGTTTCTGTAGGCTTTACAGCCTTATGGAGAGTCGAAATCTCATTCATCAGCTCCTCATCCACGGCAAGACGTCCGGCCGTATCTATTATCACGACGTCATATTTCTCCGCCCTTGCCGTTTTTATGGCGTTTTCGGCAATTCTGACAGGGTCCTTGACTCCATCTTCCGAATAGCAGACCACATCAATCTGAGAGCAGAGAGTCTTGAGTTGTTCGATTGCTGCCGGGCGGAAAGTGTCACAGGCAGCGACAAGCACTTTCTTTCCTTTCTTCGATTTGAGATTCAGCGCCATCTTTCCGCAGAAAGTGGTCTTTCCCGAACCGTTCAGACCTGCCACCAGCATAATGCCCGGATTGCCTTTTACATTGATGTCGGAAGCGTCGCTTCCCATAAGTTCCGTCAGGGCGTCGTGCACTATCTTGACCATCATCTGACCCGGGCGGACTGCATTGAGGACATTCTGTCCGAGGGCTTTCTGCTTTACTTCGTCGCAGAATGTCTTTGCCGTCTTGTAGCTGACATCGGCATCCAGAAGGGCCCTGCGGATGTCCTTCATAGTCTCGGAGATGTTGACTTCCGTGATTCTGCCCTGTCCCTTTATGAGCTTGAACGAATGTTCAAGCCTGTCTGTCAAATTTTCGAACATACGTTAAATCTGATCTGAATAAACGGCCTTAGCGAGGTCTCTCTGGTTATATTTCATTGCCATCACCTGTCCGTAGGCACCTGCTGAATGGATAGCGAATATGTCGCCTCTGCTGCATATGCTGATCATACGCTTCTGGCCCCAGCAGTCGCTTGACTCACAGACAGGACCCACTACATCGTAGCGGATTTTGCGCTTGTCCGAAGTGAGATTCTCGATTGAGTGGTATGCCTGATAGAGCGCCGGGCGGATCAGGTCGTTCATACCGGCGTCGAGGATGGCGAACTTCTTCTCCTTGCCCACCTTCACGTAGAGTACGCGTGAAATGAGATGACCGCACTGGCCCACAATTGCGCGCCCCGGCTCGAAATGGACTTTCTGGCCCGGACGGACGATGAGGTTCTTGTTTATAATCTTGAAGTAATCTTCAAAATGAGGTATCGGATCTCCATTCGGATCCTGATAGTTGATGCCGAGTCCGCCGCCGAGATTGATGTTGCCGATTGCGACATTGTGGTCAATGAACCATTTCTGAAGTTCCTCCACTCTCCTGCAGGTGAGTTCGAACACAGGAAGTTCGGTAATCTGGCTGCCGACGTGGAAATGAAGACCGATGAGTTCGATGTTGGAACACTGCGCGATAAGGTCAGTCACATCCTGGAATGCCCACGGACTGATGCCGAACTTGTTCTCCTTGAGTCCTGTGCTGATATATTTGTGGGTGTGGGCATCGATGTCAGGATTGATGCGGAGAGATATTCTGGCCTTTACGCCCATTCCTTTGGCGAGGTCGTTGATAACCTTGATTTCAGGAACGCTTTCGCAGTTGAAGCTGAATATGCCGGCTTTCAATGCAGCCTTGATCTCCCTGTCCGACTTGCCCACTCCGGCATATACTATCTTCTGAGGGTCGAATCCGGCCTTCACCGCCAGCTTCACCTCATTGCCGCTCACGCAGTCGGCGCCGAGACCGTAGCTCTTGATTATCTCGAGAATCCTGCCTTCGGCATTCGCCTTCATCGCATAATGGGCGTTGTATCCGTATTTGTCTATCTGTTTCTTGTAAATGTCAAGAGTCTTCTTGAGAAGCTCCAGGTCATAAAAATAGAAAGGAGTCTCAATGCTTTTGAAAGCTTCAACTTGCTGTTTTGTAATCATATTTTTGGTATTTTGTTATTTTTTCGGATAAAGTGCGACAGTCGAGAAATCTATTTGACAGAACCCCTCATAGAGGCCGTCGGCATCATAATATACAAGATTGGTGTAGAATACGGTTTTGTCGCGATACTTGCCTGACGGATCGGAAACCATCAATTTGAGATTGGTGTATTTCGGATGGAATTCACTGTACGTTTTCAGGAAAGAGCCGTCGGCGGAAGTCGTTATGACGTCTTCCGAAGTGTATGTATATTCATCGGATCCCTTCACAGTATGGGCTATGCATACGTTCATCGAGCCGAGGCCGGCTCCGTCTGCATTCGTGATGACTCCCCTTACCTCCAGATCGGCGCAGGGAGACGTATAGTTCCCGCCTTTCGAGCAGGAAGCCAAAGATGCGGCAATGGCCGCAACCAGAAACAGATGGTATAATCTTTTCATCGGATGAAAACTTATCAATCTACAAAGTTAACAATAATCCGGAAATTATAAAAGTATGATTTTATCAACAACCTCTTCCTGCAGCAGAGAATTGAGCTGACGTCGATAAGCCTCCAGATTGAAGCTCATTTGGGTACGGATTACGGAAGAGGAAATCCTGCACACAAGCGTTCCGCCATTGAAACTTTTCCGCAGGGTTATGGCGGGCGACCCGACAACAAGATCCCAGGCCTCGAAAATGCGCTGCTTCCTCAGACCGTCCGACATCCCGTCTTCGGCAATGTACTCGGCAATGACGCTGCCTATGTTTCTTGTTTCGGTGCGTCTCATCAGATGGCTGTGATATTACCGTTTTCCACGCTGAAATTGCAACATTGGACACCTATTCGGGCGGAAAGATCGCCGAGCCGCACCTTGTTGCAGTCCGTTATGAATATCTGTCCGAAATCCAGAGACGAGACGATTTGCATGAGATCTTCCACGCGCGTCATGTCCAACTTGTCGAAAACATCGTCGAGAAGCAGAATCGGAGTCTGTCCGTAAATCTCCTTAATAAACTTGAACTGAGCCAGTTTCATAGCCAGCAGATAGCATTTCTGCTGCCCCTGTGAACCGCAGCGGCGCAAAGGATGGTCTCCCAGATTGAAAGCCACGTCGTCCCGCTGCACACCGGCTGTCGTATAGCGGAGAACCTGCTCTTTCTGTCGTTCTGCCGCAAGCAGTTTGTCAAGAGGTCCGGCATAAAGATCGGAATGGTACTCCAGAGAAACTTTTTCTGAGCCGTGCGACAAAGTTTCGTAGAACTCCCGGACCATAGGCTGCAGCCGCTCGCAAAGCGCTTTCCTCGCCTCGAAGATGTAAACCGCATAGGGCGCCATCCTTTCGGAGACAGTATCGATAAGTTCCCTCTGGAGCACGCTTTCCTTCAGCAATTTGTTCCTGAGTTGCAGGAGTTTGTTGTATGACTGTATGTTTCTGAGGTATTCCCTGTCGGTCTGCGACAGTATGAAGTTCAGATATTTTCTCCTCTCTTCACCCGATTCGTTGACCAGGGAACCGTCCAGCGGCGAAACCATCACCACAGGGAAAAGCCCTACGTGGTCCGAGAACCTTTCATACGGCTTCAGCCCCCTGCGGAAAATCTTTTCACCCCCACGCCTGAGTATTGCGGAGATCTTCTCCTCCGCACCGCTGTCTGCCCTGTATATCCCGCAAAGTGTTGTTTTCTGGGCGTCAAATCCATAGACATACTGGTCCGAAGAAGAGAAGAAACTCTTTGTCATCGACAGATAATACACGGCATCCAGAAGATTGGTCTTGCCTGCGCCGTTATCGCCGGAAATGCAGTTGATTTTCGGAGAAAAGGTGAGATCTGCAGCCGCGATATTCCTGTAGTCGCGAAGTGTAATCCTGTTTAAAAACATATCGATATTTATGCTGCAAATATACAAAATGATTTTGGCGGTTACCAATTTTGTGCGTAAATTTGCCGATTGCATAAAAATCGCTTAAAAATCAAAATCTCTATAAAATGTCACAAAAACAACAACCACAGCAGGCACCTCAGGTAGCATCTACAGTATCAGGCGTCGAAGCGTTTTTCAAAAGGAATTCAAAAATCATCGAATGGGCACTGATTGCCGTTCTTGCAGCAGTATGCATCGTCCTTGCAGTCAACAAATGGTATCTCGAACCGATGAAGGCTGAAGCCAGAAGCCAGATGTTCAATGCGGAGGCCCTTTTCCGCGAAGGCAGTTTCGGGACCGCTCTCAACGGTGACGGCAACATCCTCGGTTTCGCACAGATAGCCGAACAGTACGGCAGCAAGGCCGGCAAGGTTGTCTACTTCTATCAGGGCATCTGCAACCTCCAGCTCGGAAACAATGAAGAGGCAATCTCCTGCCTGAACAAATACAGCACTTCCGACAAGATAATGAAAGCCAGGGCAATCTGCGCAATCGGAGACGCACAGTCAAATCTGGGCAGATACGAAGATGCCTTTGCCCAGTACACGAAAGCCGCCGAGGTCGAGAAAAACTTCCTCTCCGCAGCCTACCTTCTCAAGGCCGGTATCGTTGCTGAAAAGCTCGGAAAGAAACAGGAAGCCCTCAAGATTTTCCAGACCATAAAGGACCAGTATTCCCAGAGCCCTGAAGCATTCTCAGTAGACAAATACATCTCACGAATCAATACAGCCGAATAGTTATGGGAAGAGCATTCGAATTCCGCAAGGAAAGAAAATTCAAACGTTGGGGCCATATGGCCAGAACGTTCACCAAGATAGGCAAGGAAATCACCATAGCAGTGAAGCAGGGCGGTCCTGACGTGACCGGCAACCCGCGTCTGCGCGCACTCCTCCAGACCGCACGCAGCGAGAATATGCCTAAGGAAAACATCGAAAGAGCAATAAAGAAAGCCACCGACAAGGATCAGGCCGACTACAAGGAAATCGTTTACGAAGGCTACGGCCCTCACGGTGTCGCAATCCTCGTAGAGACTGCGACCGCCAACCCCCACCGCCCCGTCGCCAATGTCCGCAGCTACTTCACAAAGTTCGGCGGAAGTCTCGGAACATCCGGCAGCGTGGCATTCATGTTCGACCACAAATGCACATTCAAGATAAAGAAGAGTGACGACATAGACATCGAAGAGCTCGAACTTGAACTCATAGATTTCGGCGCCGACGAAGTGTTCGCCGACGTTATCGAAGACAAGGATGGAAACGAGACCGAAGTCATCAACATCTATGGCGATTTCACCGCATTCAACTCCATCCAGAAATTCATAGAGGACAAAGGCTTTGAAATGATGACCGCCGGCTTCGACCGTTTCCCTAACGGCGAAATGAAACATCTTTCCCCGGCAGACCGCGAGGACATCGACAAACTCCTCGAGAAACTCGACGATGACGATGACGTTCAGAACGTCTTCCACAATATGGCAGAAGAATAGAATAACAAACTATAAAATCTTAATAAAATGAATCTTACACACATCGAACATCTTGGCATAGCCGTAAAGTCCCTCGACGAGGCTATCCCTTATTACGAAAAAGTTCTCGGTCTCAAGTGCTACAACATCGAAGAAGTTGCAGACCAGAAAGTAAGAACAGCATTCTTCAAGATCGGACAGACCAAACTCGAGCTCCTCGAACCTACCTGCCCTGAAAGCACAATCGCAGGCTTCATCGAGAAGAGAGGTGAAGGTATCCACCACATCGCATTCGCAACAGACGACGTTGCTTCCTGCCTTGCAGAAGCTGAAGAGAAAGGTGTTCGCCTGATTGACAAAGCTCCTCGCGGTGGCGCAGAAGGCCTCAAAATCGCATTCCTGCACCCGAAGTCCACTATGGGAGTCCTCACGGAACTCTGTATGAAATAAATGACAATCCATATATAATTATAAGGTAATGAGCCAACAATTAGAGAAAGTTAAAGAGCTTGTAGAACTCAGAGAGAAAGCTCGTATGGGTGGCGGCCAGAAAGGCATTGACAGCCAGCACGCCAAAGGAAAGTACACCGCTCGCGAACGCATCAATATGCTTCTCGACGAAGGCAGTTTCGAAGAATTCGATATGTTTATGACACATCGTTGCACCAACTTCGGAATGGAAAAGAAAACATATCTCGGTGACGGTGTCGTAACCGGTTACGGTACGGTTGCAGGTCGCCTTGTCTATGTTTTCGCACAGGATTTCACCGTTATCGGCGGTTCCCTCTCCGAAACTCTCGCACAGAAAATCTGCAAGGTTATGGATATGGCCCTCAAGAACGGAGCTCCTTGCATCGGTCTCAACGACTCAGGCGGAGCACGTATCCAGGAAGGCGTGAACGCACTTGCAGGATATTCTGAAATTTTCGAGCGCAACATCCTCTCATCAGGTGTCGTTCCTCAGATTTCCGCAATCCTCGGTCCTTGTGCAGGCGGTGCAGTTTACTCACCGGCGCTGACAGACTTCATCATCATGTCCGAAGGCACATCATATATGTTCCTCACAGGCCCTGCCGTAGTTAAGCAGGTTCTCGGAGAAGAAGTTACTCAGGAGACTCTCGGCGGTGCATCAGTACACGCAAGCAAGAGCGGCGTGGCTCACTTCAAGGCTTCAACTGAAGAAGATGCAATTGGAGTGATCCGTGACCTTTTGAGCTACATTCCTTCAAACAATATGGAGGAGGCTCCTTTCGTTCCTACCAACGACCCTATCGACAGAGTTGAAGATTCTCTCAACGAAATCATTCCGGACAGCCCTAATGCTCCATACGATATGTATCAGGTTATCGGCGCAATCGTCGATGACGGCAAGTTCCTTGAAGTACACAAGGATTACGCAAAGAACATCATCGTAGGCTTCGCACGCTTCGGCGGCGTATCTGTAGGTATCGTGGCAAACCAGCCTAAATATCTGGCAGGTGTCCTCGACATCAACTCATCACGCAAGGGTGCCCGCTTCGTCCGTTTCTGCGACGCATTCAACATTCCTGTAGTCACTCTCGTGGACGTACCGGGCTTCCTCCCTGGCACACAGCAGGAGTACGGCGGAATCATCGTACACGGAGCAAAGCTTCTCTACGCATACGGCGAGGCAACTATTCCGAAGGTTACAATCACTCTCCGCAAGTCATACGGCGGAAGCCATATAGTTATGAGCTGCAAGCAGCTTCGCGGTGACATCAACTACGCTTGGCCTACAGCCAACATCGCAGTTATGGGTGCAGACGGCGCAGTTGCAGTCCTCTATGCAAAGGAAATCAAGGCTGAAGAGGATCCTGTAAAGCAGAAAGAACTTGCAGAGGCAAAGAAGAAGGAATACAACGACCTCTTCTGCAACCCTTACAACGCTGCAAAATATGGTTACATCGACGATGTTATCGAGCCTAGGAACACCCGTTTCCGCATCATCCGCGCTTTGGCGCAACTTCAGAACAAGAAGGTCACCAACCCTGCGAAGAAGCACGATAACCTCCCACTCTAACCTGTTTTGAACGTGAAAAATTTAGCAAGATTACTATTAACTGCAATCTGTTTGGCGACCGCTCTGCAGGCCGGAGCTCAAAGCCAGGGGCAGATGCGTCTGAATGAAATCCTGGTAATCAACACAAACGATTATCAGGATGACTACGGACAGCAGAGTTCCTGGATTGAAATCTTCAATGCTTCATACGGTACTGTTGACATCGGTGGCTGCTACATCTCGGACGATCCTTCAAATCTCAGAAAGTACCAGATTCCGGGCGGAGACGTTCTGACGAAGATAAAACCTCGCCAGCACGTTATCTTCTGGGCTGACAATCAGCCTTTCAGGGGAACATTCCACGTGAATTTCGACCTTATGGGAGCTGAAGAGATAATCTTCACCAAAGGAGACGGCAAGAGCATCATCGACCGCATCAGGATTCCGTCCGCTCTGAAAGATTCAACTATGGCAAACAAGTCATACGGAAGAATCGAAGACGGAGAGGGCTCAATCGACGGTAACGGAGATGGTTGGGAAATGCTTGAGCGCACCAGCGCAAGCACCAACAACGCTATGGTCGACAAGACCGCCAAGCCGAACAGAATGAAGGAGATGGACCCATACGGGTGGATGATGGCAGTTCTGGCTATGACAGTCGTCTTCACCGCCCTCATAATCCTCTACTTCCTGTTCAAACAGATTTCAAGAATCTACACCCGTCCGACATCCCGGGCCGAAGGGACGAAAGCAGCGACTCCCGCTGCCGTGGCCGCGACCAAGCCGTCCTCCGATGACGAAGTCAATGCAGCAATCGTCGCCGCTCTGGAAATGTGGATGGAGAGCAACCTGCTTCACGACGAAGAGAGTTTCGTTCTTACCATAACCCCATCCCGCAGTGCATGGAACGACAAGCACGAACTCCTCACCAAACTTCCTCAGATGAAGAAATAACAATCAATTCTGACTGCAATGAACGAACAGACAGTAACACTTGACAGCGGCAAGAGCAACATCACAATCAACATCGTGATTAACGGTGCTGACTGCGCATCTTCCCTCGGCACTGCCCGCAGGGAAAATGCAGATGAGATTGCCGCCGCCATCGCGGCTGCTCTCGAAGAGTACACAGCCGCAGACGTCCCTTGTGTCGAAGAGATGCCTCACGATAAGGAAAGCTTCAAGCTTACAATCCTGCCATACGGCAGATGCGCCTCTCCTTGGGGTTTCAAGGCTATGACCATGCGTCAGACCCCTGCTCCGGTGGACAAATTCTACCCGCTCGATATGGCTCCGATGATTTTCAAGCCTGCTTTCCGATTCAAATAAACAAATTTAAAAGACCTTAAAAATGAAAGAATACAAAATCAAAATCAACGGCAACTCCTATGATGTAGTTGTTGAAGAAGTAACAGAATCCAATGCAAAGGTTTCAGTGAACGGAAACCCTTACAATGTAGAACTCGGCCAGAGCGCAGCTCCTAAGGCTGCACCGAAGCCTGCCGCAGCTCCTGCTGCTGCTCCAGCAGCCGCTCCTGCACCGGCACCTAAGGCCGCAGCTCCTGCAGGCGGAACAACCGTCAATTCACCGCTTCCTGGCGTTGTTCTCAGCATCAACTGCAAAGAGGGTGATGCAGTAAAGAAAGGACAGTGCCTCCTCGTCCTCGAAGCAATGAAGATGGAAAACTCCATCGAAGCCACTTGCGACGGTACAGTTCAGAGTATCAAAGTTCAGAAAGGAGATTCAGTTCTCGAAGGCGCTGCTCTCGTAGTTATCGGCTAACCGTATGGACAAGATATTAGAAAACCTTCAGACGTTCTGGTCATTCACAGGGTTCGCCAATTTCACGACGGACTACCTGATAATGATTGGTTTCGGCCTGATCTTCCTGTATCTCGGCATCAAGAAAGACTGGGAGCCTATGTTGCTGGTTCCTATCGGATTCGGTATCCTGATCGGAAACATTCCGCTTTTTCAGGGGCTGAACGTCGGAGTTTACGAAGAAGGTTCCGTTCTGAACATCCTCTATCAGGGTGTACAGAGGGGCTTCTACCCGCCTCTGATCTTTCTTGGCATCGGTGCTATGACTGACTTCTCCGCCCTCATATCGAACCCTAAGCTGTTTCTCATCGGAGCAGCCGCACAGTTCGGTATCTTTGGAGCTTACGCCATATCCCTCGCCTTCGGATTCGATCCGGCTCAGGCAGGTGCAATCGGTATCATAGGTGGAGCAGACGGCCCTACCGCAATCTTCCTCTCATCAAGGCTCGCTCCGGATATGATGGGTGCCATTGCGGTATCAGCCTATTCATATATGGCTCTTGTACCGGTTATCCAGCCTCCTATCATGAGACTCCTCACCACAAAGAAAGAGCGTCTCATCAGGATGAAAGCCCCTCGTCAGGTATCCCACACCGAGAAGGTTCTCTTCCCTATCATAGGATTCCTGCTGACAGCGTTCATCGTGCCTTCAGGCATTCCTCTGCTCGGTATGCTCTTCTTCGGTAACCTTCTCAAGGAAAGCGGCGTGACCAAACGCCTTGCCAACACCGCAAGCGGTCCGCTCATCGACATCGTCACAATCCTCATCGGAGTTACCGTAGGTGCATCCACTCAGGCAGACCAGTTCCTCCAGACACGCTCAATCTGGATTTTCATCATCGGAGCCTGCTCATTCCTTATCGCCACATTCGCAGGTGTGCTCTTTGTGAAGATATTCAATATCTTCCTCAAGGAGGGCAACAAGATCAATCCTCTCATCGGCAACGCAGGTGTTTCTGCCGTGCCTGATGCAGCCCGCGTTTCACAGAACGTAGGCCGTGAGTACGATCCGACAAACTACCTTATGATGCACGCGATGGGTCCTAACGTAGCTGGAGTTATCGGTTCGGCAGTAGCCGCCGGTATCCTCCTCGGCTTCCTCGGATAAGTCTCCCGATATCTGCATAAAAAAAATGACCGGCAACCCTGTCGGTCATTTTTTTTGCAGTTCGATGTTCGACTCAGAATAGACTCTGCAGAATCTCTACAATGTTGCGGCCGCGGCTCATTGTGTAGTAATGAATCGCCGGTACTCCTGCTGAAATGAGTTCACGACTCTGCTCGATACACCACTCAATGCCTGTCTGACGCACCTGATCATCACTCTTGCATTTACGCACTTCCCTGACGAGAGCTTCAGGCAGATTGAGAGAGAACGCCTGTGGAAGTTTGGTCAGATGGCCTGAATTGGCAACAGGTTTCAATCCCGGAATGATTGGGACTGCTATGCCGGCCTCGCGGCATTTCCTTACGAAATCGAAATAGTCCCTATTGTCGAAGAACATCTGTGTGATGATATAGTTTGCTCCGGCATCGACCTTTTCTTTCAAATGAGCAATGTCCGCTTCGAGACTTTCAGCCTCGAAATGTTTCTCAGGATATCCGGCCACACCTATACAGAATTTGTCCGGGAATGTGCCATGAATCTGCTCTACCAGTTCTCGGCAGTATGTATGACCGTCATTGACAGGGCGGAAGGCATTCTCTCCCTTTGCGGCTTCTCCTCGCAAAGCCATTATATTTTCAATGCCGATGAAGTTCAAGTCGAAGAGGATGTTTTCAATCTGATATCTGTTGGCACCTGCGCAGATGACGTGAGGCACCACCTCCGTCTTGTAGCGACGTAGGAGTGCGGCGGTAATAGCCACAGTTCCAGGGTGTTTTGTCACCACGTGTCCGTTTTCTATCTCGTCACGATGACAGGTGATGTTGATATATGGCGGACAGAACTCCATAAGAGGGTCCATCGTACGGTATAAGACGTCCAGATCGCTGCCCTTGAGGGGTGGCACGAACTCCAGAGAAGGAAATGCTTTCCTGCCTGCTTTCAGTATTTCGGAGACTTTCATTGTTCGGTTCTGATATCAGGATATTTGGCTTCAGGGTGGGCAATCAGAAGGCCGCACACTGAGGTTTCAGGTATCATTGCATAAGTTTCGGTCAGTTTTATACCTGCCAGACGCTCTGCATCGAGCAGTTCGAGGGCCTGCACCTTGAGCGAATGGTCCGGGCAGGAAGGGTATCCGAAAGCGGGGCGTATCAGGCGTACAGGGCTCTCCTCTCCCCCACATCTCTCAATAAGCTCAGTCTGAAGCCATTCACAGGCCGCTTCTGCCAGCCTGGCGCAAAGGCTTGCTCGCAGAAGATGTTTATAATCGGTACATCCTTCTTCACAACAGTGAGGAGCATTGTCTCTTACAGTGACGGCAAACACCCCTATACGTGAATTCTGTCCGCTTTCCGCTGAAGGGAAAAAGTCGGCCAGAGATGCATTCGCCGTGAACGTCGAAGTGGAACGCCCTACAGAAAAACGCGCCCCTTTTTCAGGAAGAACTATATCTTCCCCTTCGCTGTATGCATCAAAGAATCGTGCAATGACACTCACCCCGGCATCCCGGTTGATGATCATTCGGCAGAGTTCCGTCATACCCTCTTCATAACATTCTTCAGCTTCAGGTTCAGTCTTCAGCAACTCTTCGAGCGGTTTTCCCTTGAAACCCCAAAAAGAGAGGAACATCTGCCAATCGATATGCTCCACCAGACGGCCCGGGTCCAATTGCAGTTGCTCTATGTTGTCTTTTGAAAATTCTTCCGGTTGGACAAAACTCTGCAGCGGGTATTTCACTGCCATTTTCCTGGCCTGTTCAAGGCTGACGAACTGTTCCGAGCCGCATTCTCTGAGGCTGCGGAGTTTCTGCTGCCTCTGATGTATCTCTTCAAATGCCGCATCGCCCTCTTTGAGAAGACGTCCGACCATATTGGAGCAGTCGGAAGCACTTGCCGAATAAACGACTCTGTCATACAGAGGAGCGAGTTTCACTGCAGTATGCAGTGCAGATGCTGTTGCACCGCCGACAAAGAGAGGAACCTCCATCCCTTCCGCCGCCATCATCCGACACAGTTCCTCCATATATGCAAGAGACGGGGTAATCAGTCCGCTGATGCCGACAAAGTCGGGGCGCCCGCGGCGAATCGCATCCATAATAGTCTCATTTTCAACCATCACCCCAAGATCAACGACCTCTATTCCGCTGCAGGAAAGGACCACGGACAGAATATTCTTGCCTATATCGTGAACGTCTCCCTTCGCCGTGGCAAGTATCATCTTCTTCCTTGCCTTCGATTTTGATTGAGAGGTTATGTGCGGCTGCAGCAAATCCACTGCCATGCGCATAACTCTGGCAGATTTAATGACCTGAGGCAGAAACATCTGTCCGCCGGCGAACAACTGTCCGACTCTCTCCATTCCTTTCAGCAGAGGGCCTTCGATTATCGATACAGCCTCTGATGTTTGCAGCGCCTCTTCCATATCCGTCTGAAGAAAAGCGCTGTCTCCGTGAATCAGTGCATAGGCCAATCTCTCGTCCAACGTATCCTGCCGCCAGATGGCCTCTTCCATCTTGGCAGTGGAAGATTTTGAGTCGGGGGCTGAAGCTGCTTTCAATTTCTCGGCATAATCAGTCAGACGGTCTGTGGCTCCTACATCCGCATTGAGCACGACATCTTCGGCCGCCTTTCGCAACTCCGGCTCTATTTCACTGTATATCTGCAACATGCCAGGATTGACTATTGCCATATCAAGACCGGCCTTGATAGCATGGTACAAGAATACGGAGTGCATTGCCTCTCTGACAGGATTGTTGCCGCGGAATGCGAAGGAGAGATTGGAAACGCCTCCTGAAGTGTGGCAGTGAGGAAGATTTTCCTTTATCCATCTTACGGCGCGTATAAAGTCAAGCGCGTAGTTGTCGTGTTCGGCTATTCCGGTGCCGACAGTCAATATGTTTACATCGAAAATGATGTCGGAAGGATCGAAGCCCACTTTTTCAGTCAGTATTCTATAGGCTCTGCTGCAGATTTCTATTTTTCTTTCATAAGTCGTGGCCTGTCCCTGCCGGTCGAAGGCCATCACTATCACAGCCGCCCCAAGCATCCTGATTTCCTTGGCTTTTCGTATGAATTCCGTCTCACCTTCCTTCAGGGAAATGGAATTTACAATGCTTCGGCCAGGGGTATTTTTAATTCCGGAGAGGACGGTATCCCAGTTGGAAGAATCAATCATAAAGGCGGCCTTTGCAATATACGGGTCGTTGGAAATATATCTGACGAAAGTTTCCATCTCAAGGCTTGAGTCGAGCATAGGGTCATCCATATTGATGTCGATGATTGATGCGCCCTCCTCTATCTGCTTGCGGGCTATGGCTGCTGCCTCTTCATATTGCTTCTCCCCTATCAGACGAGCGAATTTTCGGGAGCCCGCCACATTTGTCCTTTCGCCCACGTTGACGAAATTGGTGGTTGCAAGATCCACTTTGACCGTTTCGAGTCCGCATACTTCAAGGGCATTGCATTGAGCGGGTACTATCTTGCGGGGTGGGATTCCTTCAAGAGCCTTCTTCAAAGCTCGTATATGTTCCGGAGTGGTGCCGCAGCAGCCGCCTGCGACGTTTATACAGCCTTCCCCGGCCAGTGTAGCAATTGTCAGGGCCATCTGCTCCGGAGTCTGGTCATACTGGCCGAATTCGTTCGGCAATCCGGCATTAGGGTGCATACTGACGGCGCAGGGAACAAAGGAGGAAAGTTTCCTTACGACTGGAGCAAGGTCTTCCGCTCCGAAAGAGCAATTGACGCCGAAACTCATCGGTCTGGCGTGACTTACGGCTCTGTAAAATGCTTCTATCCGCATTCCTGTCAGAAGTCTGCCTTCCTTGTCGTTTATAGTTGCAGAGACCATCAGGGGCAGGCGTTTACCTCTTTCTTCGCATAGTTTCTCAACTGCGTATATTGCGGCTTTGGCATTCAGAGGGTCGAATACTGTTTCAATGAGAATCGCATCAACGCCGGCATCCATAAGCGCAGCGGCATTTTCGCGATATATTTCTGATAGAGAATCGAAGGATATGGCTCTGTTTTCCGGCCTTACTGCATCATCGCTCATAGAGAGCATCTTGGAGTATGGACCGAGGGCGCCGGCTACATAGACAGTGCGGCCGAGTGTCTTGGCCTCGTCTGCGGCCTCCCTGGCGACGACTGCGTTCTGTAGGGTGTCGTGATATCCCTTGAGGTTGAATGTATTGGTCTCGATTATGTCAGCTCCCGCCTCAATATACATCCTATGCACCCGGGCGATGTCATATCCTCTTTGCAGCATTGTTCCTGTAGCTCCATCCAGCAACAAGATCCTTTTCTTTATTTCTTCTTCTATCATATTCTGCAAATATAACATTTTTTGTTTCAAAGTTGCGCTTGGCACAAGGCCCTTACGTCTGACGGGGCCGGCTTATCCGGGAGGAAAGATACTGCTTCGAAGGACCTAAGCACCCGCGCTTGATAGCGGGGGGACCGCGAGTGTAGCGAGCGGTGGGATGAGCGCGAAGCGCGAAGTCCTGAGAAACAGTATCTTTCCTCCCAATTCCCGGAATACGAATTCAAGGCGGGAGAAGTTCCGCTTCCGGACGCATTTCCCCGGAAGGGGCTTGCCTGCGGCCGGAGTGGAATCTTCTCCGCCTTGCAGCC
>JAGHST010000051.1 GCA_018065695.1 Candidatus Cacconaster caballi
CGCTTTCGCTCCGACCGCTTGTAAACGAACGGTTTCAGGTTCTTTTGCACTCCCCTGTTCGGGGTTCTTTTCACCTTTCCCTCACGGTACTGTTCTCTATCGGTCTTCTATGAGTATTTAGCCTTGCGGGATGGTCCCCGCGAATTCAGACAGGATTCTTCGTGTCCCGCCCTACTCAGGATCCCACCATTCCACACCGACTTTGCCTGTACGGGATTGTCACCCTCTGCGATGTATCTTTCCAGATACTTCCAGTTCTTTCAGTGCTTCGTTCTGT
This sequence comes from Candidatus Cacconaster caballi, assembly GCA_018065695.1. GTDB lineage: Bacteria > Bacteroidota > Bacteroidia > Bacteroidales > UBA932 > Cacconaster > Cacconaster caballi. The sequence continues at coordinate 278 of JAGHST010000051.1, forward strand.
GGTCCTATAACCCCGCAGTTGCCGTAACAACTACGGTTTGGGCTCTTTCCATTTCGCTCGCCACTACTTTGGAAATCGATCTTTCTTTCTCTTCCTCCAGGTACTAAGATGTTTCAGTTCCCTGGGTTCGCTCTCTTTCGAGTGTCAGGCCTTCAGCCTGACGGGTTCCCCCATTCGGACATCCGCGGATCAATTCGTGTTTGCCAATCCCCGCGGCTTTTCGCAGCTTACCACGTCCTTCTTCGCCTATAGAAGCCAAGGCATCCTCCGTTCGCTCTTTCTTTCTTCGTCTTGAATCATAGTTCAACCTTTTCAGGTCTTCACTACGCTTTTGAAATTGTAGTCCGCTAAAAATTCGGAAAAATCCTTCTTCTTTAACAAACTATCTTTTGCTTACAGTTTTTTTACCTCGTTATCTCTCTCAATAAGTCAATGAACTATCCGCTTCTTCCGAAACGGGCTGCAAAGGTAACGACTTTTTTTGTAACACCAAATTTTTTTGAACTTTTTTTGAAAAAAATCTTCTTTCCATCGTCAGATTCGCCAAAATTGCATTTTTCCACCGATTTCACTACATTTGTGGGATACATACTATATACCTATAACAAAATGGAAAACGAAAAAATCAAGACTTCCCTGCCGGAGAACGCCTACCGCGAACTCAAAGAAGGTGAATCGTATGAGCCTCTGATGTCTCCGCAGAAGAAATATCCGGAAATCACCGTCTGGTCCGTTTCTCTCGGACTGCTGATGACAGTCATCTTCTCCGCCGCAGCGGCATATCTCGGTCTCAAAGTTGGACAGGTATTCGAAGCCGCCATCCCGATTGCAATCCTTGCAGTGGGGCTCTCAAGCGCGTTCAAGAAGAAAGGCGCCCTCGGACAGAATGTAATTATCCAGTCCATAGGAGCATGCTCCGGCGTCATAGTGGCCGGTGCGGTCTTCACGCTTCCGGCAATCTACATCCTGGGGCTTGAGGTCAACTTCACCCAGATGTTCCTCAGTTCGCTTCTCGGCGGCGTACTCGGCATTCTGTTCCTCATTCCTTTCAGAAAATATTTCGTAAAGGAACAGCACGGCAAGTATCCGTTCCCTGAAGCGACAGCCACAACCCAGGTGCTTGTCAGCGGTGAAAGCGGCGGCAACAGCTTCAAGACGCTGCTGACAGCCGGTCTGATAGGAGGTCTCTATGATTTCATAGTCGCCACCTTCGGCGCATGGGCCGAGACACTCAGCACTACCGTGATGCACTGGGGTCAGGTGGTTGCCGACAAGGCCAAACTCGTACTGAAAATCAATACGGGAGCAGCTGTTCTCGGACTCGGCTACATAGTAGGACTCAAATATGCATTTGTCATCTGCTGCGGTTCCTTCCTCGTATGGCTTGTCATCATCCCTCTTATGGGCGCCCTATGCGGAGGAGTTGACATTCTTGGAATGCAGTTCTCAGATGCGATAGGACAGATGAGCGCAGATCAGATTTTCAAGACCTATGCCCGCCAGATAGGCATCGGAGGCATCGCCACCGCTGGCATCATCGGCATAATCAAGTCCTCCAAAGTCATCGGATCCGCTCTCAAGATGGCGGTAGGAGGTCTCGGCAAGAACGGCAGCGACGAGCAGGCGAATGTCGAGCGGACACAGCAGGACATCCCTATGAAAACCGTGGCCTTCGGCATCATCGTCGCACTGCTCGCCATCTTCGCATTTTTCGCCTTCGGCGGCATAGTCAATAATGTATGGCAGGCTCTTGTCGGTCTTCTGGTGGCAGCGCTGATAGCATTCCTGTTCACCACAGTTGCCGCTCAGGCAATAGCCATCGTGGGTACAAACCCTGTCAGCGGCATGACCATCATGACCCTCATCATCACGGCTCTTGTACTGGTGGCCTGCGGGCTCAAGGGAAATGCCGGTATGGTTGCCGCCCTTCTCATCGGAGGAGTGGTCTGCACCGCACTCTCCACGGCCGGCGGTTTCATCACCGACCTCAAGATAGGTTACTGGGTAGGTACCACTCCTGCAAAGCAGGAGACCTGGAAGTTTCTCGGCGTGCTTGTGGCAGCCGCAACCGTTGCCGGTGTAGTCATCATCCTCAACAAGACATACGGATTCGTAGGTGACAATGCTCTCGTAGCTCCTCAGGCCAATGCAATGGCGGCAGTAATCCAACCTCTGATGGAGGGCGGCAGCGCACCTTGGGCGATGTACGGTCTGGGCGCGATAATCGCCATCCTCCTTACGGTCTTCAAAGTGCCGGCTTTGGCATTCTGCCTCGGAATGTTCATCCCGATAGACCTTAACCTTCCTCTGCTCGTGGGCGGCGCCATCTCCTGGTTCGTCAGCACTCGCAGCAAAGACAAGAAAGTCAACACCGCACGCCAGGAAAAAGGCACCCTCATCGCCTCCGGATTCATCGCCGGCGGAGCGCTTATGGGTGTTGTCAGCGCCATCCTCAAATTCGCCAAGGTCGACTGGTTCCTTACAGAATGGAACGCGACCTACGGTGAGGCTGTGGCCATCATTCCTTTCATCGGCATAATAGTTTATATGATTGTGTCATCTCTCAAAACGGAAAACAAATAATGGAAAAGGCAGTAGATAAATTCCTCCGTTACGTGGCGGTTGAAACCACCTCGGACGAAAACGGCACCACCCACCCGTCCAGCCTCAAGGAACTGGACCTTGCGCGGATGCTTGTCGAAGAGCTCAAGGCAATGGGCATAACAAATGCCTCTATGGACGAGAAAGGCTATGTAATGGCCTCCATCGAATCGAACATCGGCAAAGATGTCCCTGCAGTCGGCTTCATCGCCCACATAGACACCGCTCCGGACGCTTCCGGGAAGAACATAAACCCTCAGATTATCGATAATTATGATGGTACCGACATCCCTCTGAGGGGTGTGCCGGGACTTTCGCTCAAGGTTTCCGATTTTCCGGAACTGCTGGACTATAAGGGGCAGACCATCATCACTACTGACGGCACAACCTTGCTCGGGGCGGATGACAAAGCAGGGGTGGCAGAGATAATGTATGCCGCCCAGTATATTATGACTCATCCGGAGTTCAAGCACGGCCCGGTCAAAATAGGATTCACTCCGGACGAGGAGATCGGCTGCGGAGTCGATTTCTTTGACGTAAAAAAGTTCGGCGCCGACTACGCCTACACTATGGACGGCGGAGCGCTCGGTGAACTTGAGTACGAAAATTTCAATGCCGCAAGCGCCAAAATCCATATACAGGGCTGCAACATTCACCCGGGATATGCCAAAGGCAAGATGATAAACGCCATCCACGTGGGGATGGAGCTCGCTTCTCTGCTTCCGGCAAACCAGAGACCTGAATACACCTCCGGCTACGAAGGGTTTTTCCACATCACCGGTTTCACAGGCACGGTGGAGGAAGCCTCGATAAACTACATCATCCGCGATCACGATATGAATCTGTTCGAGGAGAAGAAGGATCTGATTCGGCAGGCCGTTGACTTCATCAATGCAAAATGGGGCGATGTGGTAACGCTGGAGGTGAAAGACCAGTACTACAACATGCGGGAGCAGGTGGAACCTCACTATCACATTGTCAGCAAGGCAATAAAAGCTATGGAGGAGGCAGGCGTCAAACCGAAGATACAGCCAATCCGAGGCGGTACCGACGGCGCCCGTCTCTCATTTATGGGACTGCCTTGTCCGAACATATTCGCCGGCGGCCACAACTTTCACGGCAAACTTGAATTCGTTCCGGTAGGCAGCATTGAGAAGGCCACCGAAGTGATCCTCGGCATCATCTCCCTCTTCACCGCCTGAATTCCTGCACATTCTCAAGCCCGTGGGTGAAAATGCGCAGGAATACTATTGAAAGAGGCCGTAAACGGGATTTGAAGAAGGTGAAAGAATGATTTCCTTCTGAAGAGAGCCGATGATACCGGTTCTGGAGTCCAACGGGTAGAACTGGATTCGGTCGACGTTCTTGCAGAAGACAGCAACGAGGCCTTTGTCCGGCAGTATCACGAAATTGCGCGGATGTCCGGCCACACTGACGCTCTGCTTGCGTGTCAAAGTTCCGCTTTGCGGCTTTATGTAGAAAGAGATGATGCTGTCATCTCCGTCACGGAGCGATACATACAGGAAAAGTCCGTTCGGATGGAGGTGGATATCACCTCCATTCTGCGATTCAAGAGAAGGGTCTCCGAGTTTGAGAAGTTGCACAGGAGTGCGGGTATCCCTATCTAAGTCAAACACTGCCAAGTCTTTCCCCATTTCTGTCAACACATAGACAAAACGCCCGTCTGCCGATACGTCAAGGTGGCGAGGGCCGCTGCCGGAGGGCAGGACAAGGTCTTCCAGATGTTCAAGAGAGCCGTCGGGCAGGATGCGGAGAATACGGACCCTGTCGCTTCCAAGGTCGGCGGCATACATAAGTTCACCGTGAATCTTGAGCATATGTATATGAGAAGCCTTCTGCTTGCGCGTATGAGGTCCGTTTCCTTCAAAGCAAACCCTGCAGAAGAGCGGCCCTACCCGCCCATCTGCTGCCGGGTATACGGAAACACTGCCTCCCGAATAGTCGGCGGTATAAAGAAAGCCTTTCCGATAAACGATGTAACAAGGGTCAGGCGCCGCACATTTCACCCGCGAAACCGGTGTGAAGGGACCTTTTGCCGGGAAAGAGGTAATATAGGATTCTTCTCCCGATTCGGTGATGGTATAGATATACCCGCCATCGGCCTGAGTGCACATATATGATGCGTTTGACACCGGCACGGCCTCGGCCCCGACGACGTTCAGCTCGTCGTCAAGGCTCAGATGCCAGGCCTCAGTATCGTATGTGCCGACTGTCAGCCGCAAATCTTCTCTTCACTTGTAGAGGTAGTACTTGCTTGAGAGGGCTTTGAAGTCTTCCACATCCTTCATCCAGTAGTCGAGAATGTCTTCCACTTTGAAGGATTGGCTGAAGGTATTTCTTATCCGGTCTGTACCGCAGACGATATCGTTGGTGCGATTGATCTTTTCGTTGAAAGGATTCTGCTCCGGCCAGAGTTCGTGTACAGCCTGCATCACATAGAAGTTTATCAGAGTGAGCGGAGCCTTTTCATAGTCGGTGAAGAAATACTGCACTCCGTGGAGCAGGACTCCCTGCTTGTTGCCGAAGAAAGGCTTGTAGTGGATTGTCCTGAATCCTACACCGGGGATGTCATAGCTGACAAGTTTCTCTTTAAGTTTCTCCGCATCAACCCATTCCGCACCGAACACAAGGAACGGCAGAGTGTAGCCGACACCGATATTGAGATAGTGGCCGGAGAAATCGCCCACTATTCCGGCGCAAGGATAACCGATGGCATTGTCTGCAAGCGGCACCTGCGGAGACGGGAGAATCCAAGGCAGACCTGTCTCGGCATAAGTCATATCGCGGGTCCATCCTTCCATAGGAACTACGGTCAGTTTACACTTCAAAGGAGCCTCGTCGCCTTTTTCACCGCAGTTCAGGCCCTCTTCATTGATAAGTTGCGCAAGTTCGCCGACTGTCAGACCATAGACATACGGAATCTTGAATTCACCAATATACGAGTGAAAACCGGGCTCAACATAGCACCCTTCCACTTTGAGGCCACCGAGCGGATTCGGACGGTCGAGAACCATCACTTCTATATCATTCTCCGCGCAAGCTCTCATCATAAGACCCAAAGCGCTGATGAAAGTATATGAACGGGTACCGACATCCTGTATGTCATACACCACCACATCAAGTCCTTCGAGCATCTCCGGTGTCGGCTTGCGGTATTTCCCGTAAACGGAGAGAACCGGAATGCCTGTTGCTTCATCTATGGTGTCATCTGCGTGACCGCCTGCATAGATGTCGCCGCGCACACCGTGTTCCGGAGCGAACATCCGCACAAGTTCAACGCCTTCTGCTTTATAGAGTATGTCTATGGTGGACTGCATGTTGCGGTCTATGCCGCTGGGGTTTGTAAGCAGGCCTACCTTCTTGCCGACAAGACCCTGGAAACCGTTGTCGCGCAAAACTTCAATACCGGGCTTCACTACCGGTTTCTCTGCCTTTGCGGCAGAACTGCAGCAGGAGCACAATGTGAGAGCTGCGATTGCGAAAAGAAATATCTTTTTCATATGTTTCAAAAGTTCTGATTATTTGCGTCCGTAATTCCCATCAACTTTTCTGCGGGCGAAGATTGTCACGGCAATGGTTGCGATGCAGCAGACCATCACCATCCAGAAGAAGTTCACATAGCCTATTGCCTCCTGGATGTAGCCGGCCACAAAGCCCGGAAGCATCATCGACAGAGCCATAAAGGCCGTGCAAATAGCATAGTGCGAGGTCTTGAATTCACCCTCGGAGAAGTACATCATATAGAGCATATATGCGGTGAAGCCGAATCCGTAGCCGAACTGCTCTATTGCAACGGCGGTGCTTATCACGATGAAGTTGGTCGGAAGAGCTATGGCCAGATAGACGAATGTCAGGCAAGGAAGTGTCATACAGGCAGCCATAGGCCAAAGAGCTTTCTTGAGACCTACTTTTGATGCGAAAATGCCTCCTACGATACCTCCGGCGAGAAGTGCAATCACGCCAATGGTACCATAGACCACACCTACGGCGTCAGTGCCCAGAGCAAGGCCGCCCTTTTCAGTGGCAGCCACGAGGAAAGGCTGGCACATCTTGATGAGGAATCCTTCAGGAAGACGGTAAAGAAGCATGAAGCATATTGCCAGCAGGACACCAGGCTTTGTAAAGAAAGTCTTGAATGAGTTGCCCAGTTCACGGAATGTCTGCTTTGTATCTCCACCTTCGATGCGTGGCTTGTCATCTGCCGGTTTTGGGAGTATGAAAGTGTGATAGAGGGTAATCAGCAGGAAAACCACTGCGCAGACTCCGATGGTAATCTGCCAGGAGAGAGGAATATTGCCTGTACTCCTCTCGATGCGGCCTGCTATGAATACGAGAACACCCTGTCCGAATACGGAGGCGATGCGGTAGAATGTGCTGCGGATGCCGATGAATGCAGCCTGGCTGCTCGGCGTGTGGGCAAGCATATAGTAGCCGTCAGCCGCTATGTCGTGGGTAGCCGAAGCGAATGCAGCTATGATGAAGAGCACCAGTGTGAACCAGAACATGGACATCTGTACCTGACCTTCCGCAATGGCGGTAGCATCAGGCCTTGGAAGAGTTATGGTCAGCAGAATCATCATCGCCGTCATAAGGGCCTGCATGGTGACAATCCACCAGCGCTTGGTCTTGACGACATCGACAATCGGACTCCAGATTCCCTTGAGGAACCACGGGAAGTAGAGAAGGGTTGTGAAGAAGGCCATCTGGCCGTTAGGCACACCCAGTTTGGTGAACATCATCACAGAGATGTTGTTCACGAGGAAGTAAGGCACACCCTCAGCGAAGTAGAGGGTAGGAACCCACCACCAAGGGGTCTTTTTGGTTTTTACGTTTTCAACTGTATTCATAGTATCAATATTGATTTTCTATTTTGCTTCCCGGAAAATAATGGGCGAGGATTTGGCCGTGGCTGTAGCCCTTTTCGCCCATCACGGCAGCGCCTATCTGGCACAGACCTGCGCCATGGCCCCATCCCGCACCCCGGAAGATGAACTTACCGTCACTCTTTTCCACCACGAAGGCTGAACTGTAGAGATGCGACTTTGAGAAGGTCCTGCGGATTTCAAGTTCCTTGCCTATGATTCTGGTTCTCTTGGAACCCACAATTTTCAATTTCCAGAGGCGTCCTGAAGTGCCGCGGGCAACAGGCACCAGGTCGATTATTTCACCGTAGTCTATGCCGGTGCGTTCCCTGACGAGAGATGAAAGTTCTTCCACGGTATATTCAACGGTCCAACGATAGAAGTTCTGTGTCTCCTGGTCGAACTTGTTGAGCACTTGGGAGAGAACCTTCGGGTCCGTGGTGTTGCAGAATGCCTGTGGAGAAGAAAGTATCCACTCTCTTGCGTTCTGCTCTACTGTCAAATCCGGAAAATCGTTTTCGTCCGCGCTGTCACGCCGCTTGACCAGATAGTCGAAATGTTTCGGTTCCCAGCAATATTCGAACTCTTCGAATACTCCTCCGCAGCACTTCGAAAAACGAGCATCGCATATCTCTCCGTTATATTTCAGCACCTGCCCCCAGGTCTGCTCCACAGCGTCTCTGACAGCCTGAGTGGATGCTCGCGAAAGGCCGTAATAGCGCTGGCAGTGATCATCGGCGCAAACATCGAAATTGACGTGATCCTCGCGGTCATACCATTTGATGAGTTCTTCTTCGGTATCGACAGTTGCGCAATAAGGAGTCTCTGAGGCTGCAATGGTCCTGTTTTTTTCTATCTGGGCGATAATCCAGGAACGGGAGATGATGCAATGCGCCTTGAGGAGTTCTTCTGAACAAGTAGCGGACATTTCGGAGGATATCACACTGACAAGATAGTTTTCTATCCCGACGAGGTTGACGGCCGTGACCTTGCCGTTTTCAACGATGAGTTTCAGGTCATCGGGAAAAATCTGGGTCTCCTGACGGTTCCAGTGAAAATTCACGCCTATGGTGACGTCCTGCAACACGAAACTCGGATTTTCTCCTTCGTGACGGAAGACAATTTCATCGAAAGTATTGCCTTCGAAGAATATCTTCCCATCCTTGACAGTGGCGCTGAAGCGGCCGAGATACTCTTTGCCGGAGAACCGGTATGGAGTCTTGAATTCGAAATGAAGTTCGGGCAGCGACACGATACCGACCGAAAGTACAGCCTGAGGCTTCTGAATGCTGGTTTCCATAATTTTTGTTTTGGCAGGGTCCTGTGAGACCTCTTTTATGATTTCGCCAAGCCGCTTTGACGAGAGTTTGCGGAAACTTTCGGCAGACGATACTATCGCCACACCGCTCATCTCCACGGAGGCGGGACTTATCAATATGTTTTCATCCGGATTTGTGCTGAAAAAACACTCCGGACGTGATTCTGCGCGGAAAAAGACGATTGTAACGAACTGCTGGCCGTCTTTCCATGAAATGATATTCATCCGTGGTTCCCACTCGCAGAGCGACTGTATTTCCCCAAGGGAAACAAGATAGGCGAACCGATCCTCCATAGCCTGTCTGTCGACAGAGCGGAGAACGAAAGCTCCTTCTGTATATTTTTCTATCTTACTTATTTCTGCACCTTTATCAGAAGAAAGAACACGTAGATACCTTCCTTCACGAACAAGTTGCTGCATAGGCAGACTGCCGTCAGGCACCGCCTGGAAATGCATATGGTCAGGTGCGGATGCTCCACACCGCGGGCCGTTGTAAAAAATTGTGTATTCGGGAAGTTCTTCCGCCAGAGAGAGCATATCGGCATAATGACCGCCTATCTGCTGACGTTCGTGGCGGGCCACCGAAATAGTAAAGTGGTGGTCGAAAATCGGGAACGGATTGACCCTTATCCAATACTCGGTGCCGCCGGCGGAACGCCAGAGAGTAGTCTGCTGCTTCTCTTCCAGACCGTCAGGGCACAGAAAACACTTGCGCCGGCGCAGAGTCTCCTCATCCACCTTGGCCATGACCGAAGCCTCCCTTGCAGGGTTGAAAAAGAGCCTGGCAGGAAAACCGTCAACAGGCATTTCCCTGCATTCGACCGATGCAAGAGCCTGATAATTGATGAAAGCCCTCCCGCGAAGAGACATCTCGCGGGAGAACATTTCATCTATCATATGAGTCAGCTGACTCATTTCCTGTTGAGAGCTATACGCGCCTGAAGTTCCCAAGTACGTATGCGGTCTTTGTAAAGGTTATTGGCATTCATCTTCACGACGTCACAGTTGGCGTCGGAGTTGTCGTCCCATCGGCGGCAATTGTAAACCACGTCATAGATGCGGCCTATCTGATATTCGCGGGACACGCGAAGTCCCACCGCATAGTCTTCTCCATACTTTGTAGTAGGGAAATTGATTGTGCGCAGCATCGGGGTATAGAATCCGCGCGGTGCTCCGAGACCGTTGATACGGAGAGCATTGTTGCGGCCGTTGTCAGGAGTCCATTCCTTATGGTCGATTATTCCCGGAGGGATAGTTTCGCCTGCGAAATTGGTCATACGGTATGTGCCGACAACCATAGCACAGTTCTGCTCGCGGAAAGCATCGATGAACTTCTGAACGGTATTCTCATCGAAGTAAGTGTCGTCAGAATCGAGCTGAATGGCGAACTTTCCGCATTTCGGATGATGGAGAGCCATGTTCCAGTTACCGCCGATAGCGTGATAGCTCTTGTCCTGAGCAATATAGATGAGTTTAGGGTCGCCCACGAACTTCTTGATGATATCCACCGTACCGTCGTCGGAATTGTCATCCACTACAATCACGTTGTATTTGTACTTAGGGTCAACCTTCTGGTTGAGAGCGGAAGCGATGGCGTCACCGATTGTGCGTACACGGTTCTTGCAAGGAATCACGACGGAAGCTTCGTATTCGAATCCTTCAGGTGAGAGATCGATATCCTTGAATTTCGGAGCGAGGTATCCACCGATGGCCTTGAGGTGGGCGGTGACTGCCTGTTCCATTTCAATCTGCACGGCGCGGTTCTTCGGGTCCACATAGTCGAATATTTTTTCTCCCGATTTGCGTGTGTCGGTTTCGACGTCATAGTAGAGATATTCGTTGATGTGTTCGAGTTTGCCGCACTGTGAAACCTTGAGGCGGAGATCATAGAGACCTGCGAACTTATAGTCCACGTCCATCTTTGCAACAGCCTTTTTGACAGCGTCTGTGCGGTAGAAGAGAAGCGAACCGAAATCGAAGTCGTCGCGGAGAGAACCGAACTGATAGTCGATTACTGGAGCATCCGTGCGGACTTCCCCTGTCTGGTTGAAGTGGTCGGCATAGACCATATCGGCACCGGAGTCCTCAATGAGGCATTCCATACGCTCGAGAGCGAAGAGCACGAAACTGAGTGTCGTGAATTTTGTAGAGATGGCCGTATATCTGGCATCTGCCTTCTGCGCGATAGCTTTCATCGCGTGGGTGCTGTTGAGTCCCGGAACCTCAATCACCTCACAGCCGAGAACGGTTGAAGGCACTTTGTTTTCACCTGCGTGAAGCAGATAAATTTTGTTGACGAGTTCCTGAGCTTTCAGATTCGCTACGGTCTGACTGACCTGGGATTCATCCTGAAAAGGAATAAAAAAGTTTACGTTCTTCATAAAAATTAGGTTGGATTATTTCAATATTCTTTTGTCTATGACGTGATTGCCCTTGCCCTGACTCCTTTCTATGGAGCCCGGGAAGAGTACGCGGACAGAGGCATTTACGGCAATGACACTGCGTATCTTGTCTGCCAGCCTGCGTTGCAGCGACTCGATGGTCCTGACGTCGTCGGTGAAAAACTCCGGACGCACCTCTACCTGCACCTGAAGAGAGTCGAGATTGCCGATTCGCTCTGCTACGAGTATATACTGCGGTTCGAACTCCGGAAGAGAGAGGATTACGCTTTCTATCTGGCTCGGGAATACGTTTATACCGCGGATTATGAGCATATCGTCGCTTCGGCCGAGAATCCGGCCCATTCTGACGGATGTCCGTCCGCAGGCGCACTCCCCGCTCATAAACGAGCAGAGGTCACGTGTTCTGTAACGCAGCAGAGGCATCCCCTCCTTGGTCAGAGTCGTGAACACCAGTTCTCCTACAGTGTCGCAGCCGACCGGCTCCAGTGTCTTCGGATCCACGATTTCAGGGAAAAAGTGGTCGTCATTGATATGCGAGCCGTTCTGCATTTCGCACTCATAACTTACGCCCGGGCCCATAATCTCGCTCAAGCCGTATATATTGTACGCCTTCAACCCGAGACGGTTCTCTATTTCACGGCGCATATTCTCGGTCCACGGTTCCGCTCCGAATGCCCCGATGCGGAGTTTGAGATCATCTTTGCCATAACCCATCTTCTCGATGATTTCAGCCAGGTGAAGAGCGTATGACGGAGTGCAGGCAATGCCCGTGATGCCCAGGTCGTGTATCAGGCGGGCGTGCTTCTCCCCGTTGCCGGTGGAAGCCGGAAGCACGGTGGCTCCCAGATTCTCGACTCCATAGTGCGCTCCGAGTCCGCCGGTGAACATACCGTAACCGTAGGCCACGGAGAAAATATCATTTCTGGTGAGGCCGAAAGCCGTCATGCTTCTGGCGACTATCTCACTCCAGATGCCGATGTCCTTTCGGGTATAGCCCACGATGGTAGGATTGCCGGTCGTGCCGGTAGAGGCGTGAACACGCACAATCTCGCTCTTGGGAGCAGCCTGCAGACCGAACGGATAGTTGTCCCTGAGATCCTGCTTCGTGGTAAACGGAAGTTTGACTATGTCCTCTATGCGGTTGATATCGCCCGGCTCCAGACCGAGAGCCTGCATCTTGTCTCTATAGAACGGAGTGTTGTGATAGACGTATTCCACAACCCTGTGAAGACGGCGTCCCTGGAGTTCGGCACGCTGGTCCGCACTCATACACTCCTTTGTTTTGTTCCAGACAGCCATTAGTACTTCGACAGATCTTTTTCAGGGATGAATTTCAGGTTCGCCTTGCGGATGACTTCGCAGGTAAGTTCTTCATTGTCGGTGCGGAACACGAGGATACCTTTCCCGTTGAGAAGGAAGGAGTACATATATGCGATGTTGATGCCCTCCCTGGAGAAAAGCGTGAGGGTGTCGGCGGCACGTCCCACTTCGTCGTCCAGTTCTATTGCAAACACATCGGACAGCGCAACCGAGATTCCCTGTTCCTTGAGCATCGAATATGCGCGCTGAGGTTCGCTGCAGATGATGCGGTAGATGCCGTATTCCACGGTATCGGCGATTGTGGAGGCAATCAGTTGCACGGAAGCCTCTTTCAGCAACTGCAGGACCTTGATGAGGGTGCCCTGACGGTTCTCCACAAAAATCGAAAGTTGATGGACGGTCATAATATCTCTTTTTTAGTATTTCTTTCTTGAATCCTTGACTCTCACCGCCTTTCCTTCGCTTTGAGGAAGACTGCCCTTCGGAAGTATCCTGACGGCAGGGGTGACGAGAATTTCATCTTTCAGACGGCGGGTAATCTCTGCCGTCAGACGGCTCAGCTTCGAATAGTCGTCGATCTCAATCTGTTTCATCTCGACCTCCACCGTCATACCGTCATTATCCGCCAGTGTTTCGAGGGTGATGAGGTAGTCGCTGCTGAGTTCAGGGAACTGCATCAGTATCTTCTCTATCTGAATAGGGAAAATGTTGACGCCCTTGAGGATTATCATATCGTCGCTTCTGCCCTGCATACGGTCCAGACGCTTGTGGTGGCGGCCGCAAGGGCAGTCGCCCGGCAGAATGCGGGTGAGGTCGCGTGTGCGGTAGCGCAGCAGAGGCATCGCTTCGCGGTTGATGGTGGTCAGTACCAATTCTCCGATTTCTCCGTCAGGGACCGGTTCGAGAGTGTCAGGATTGACAATCTCCACGATATAGTAATCTTCCCAGATGTGAAGTCCGTTCTGTTCCTGACATTCGAAAGCCACGCCCGGTCCGCACATCTCGGACATTCCGAAACTGTTGTAAGCCTTCACACCCAGCATATCCTCGATGCGACGGCGTGTCTCCTCGCTGTGCGGCTCGGCGCCTATGATAAGTGTGCGTAGTTTCGTGTCCCGGCGAGGGTCTATGCCCTGCCCGGCCATCACCTCGAAAAGTCTTGAAGCATAACTCGGGATGGCATGGAGCGCAGTAGTACCGAAATCCTTGATGAACTTCAATTGCCGCAGAGTGTTGCCTGCAGCTGCCGGCACGGTTAGCATCCCCAGACGTTCCGCTCCATACTGGAAGCCGAGGCCTCCGGTAAACATTCCGTAGCCGGAAGAGTTCTGGAAGACATCTGTGGGACGGAGCCCCACCATCCAGAGACAGCGTGCCACCGCATTTGCCCACTGATCAAGATCCTTCTGTGTGTGCAATATTACCGTAGGATTGCCCGTGGTGCCGCTGGAAGAGTGCAGACGGGTGCATTTGTCCAAAGGGACAGAAGCCATTCCGAAAGGATAAGTGCAGCGAAGGTCCTGTTTTGTGGTGAAAGGAATCCGGCTGAGATCTTCGAGGCTTTTGATGTCATCTGGCTTCAGGCCGTTCTCTTCAAATCTCTTTCTGTAGAACGGGGAGCACATACAGTGGTCCACCGTCTTCTGCAGCCTTTCCAATTGCAGCTTTTCTATCTCCGTACGGGACAGAGTCTCAAACTCCGGGTTATAGTACTGTCTGTCGCTCATTTTCTTACTGTATTTACACCGGCATCGAATGCTTTCAGGTTGGCTTCGACCACATCCTGCCCCTTTGCTGCGAAAATCGTTCTTATCGCGTTTCTGATCTGTTCTTCAGAAATTATTTCAAGCAGCGGTGCAGCCATACCCAGCAGTACCATATTCGAGCCTTTCGCCTTGCCGGCCCCGGATGCGATTTCCTCTATGTCAAGCATCACGACGCAACCAAGAGAGTCGAGTTCTTCAATGAGATGCTTTTCGTCAGGATAGTTCGGAATATTCTTCAGGGGTCTGGAGGAGGTGATTATGCGCCCTTCCTTTGTAAGGAAAGGAAGATAGCGGAGTGCTTCCATCGGCTCCATTGCTATGATTATGTCCGCCTCTGCGACCGGTATAAGGTCTGAATGGATTTCTTCAGTGGAGAGACGCAGATTGCTCTGAACGTCGCCTCCCCTCTGGCTCATTCCGTGAACTTCCGCCTGTTTGAGGTTCACTCCGGCTTCAGTCGCCGCCTGTCCTATGACGGTTGCAATGGAAAGTATGCCCTGTCCCCCGACTCCGGAAAGTATAATGTCTTTTTTCATCACTTTTCCTCCTCCTTTTTTGAAGCGCGGCTCTTGCGGAGGCGGCGGCCTAGGGTCTGCATGCATTCACGCCGCGGTATGATGACGGAAACGCCTCTGTAATTTATTTCTTCCCGCAGAATACGGGTGATTTCATCCATATTGGCAGGGACGGGAGTCACGGTCCTGAGATGGGCCGCCTCCACTCCGAGGCCCAGACAAATCTGCTCGAATCTGTTTGTCCCGGCACTTTCCTGCCCGCCTGTCATTGCGGTAGTGAGATTGTCGGAAATTATTACGGTTATGTCTGCATTCTCATTTATGGCATCAAGCAGGCCTGTCATTCCGGAGTGGGTGAAGGTACTGTCTCCTATCACTGCCACAGAAGGCCACACACCTGCGTCTGCCGCTCCTTTGGCCATTGTAATGGAAGCTCCCATATCCACGCAGCTGTCAAGGGACTTGAACGGAGGCAGAGCGCCCAGAGTATAGCAGCCGATGTCTCCGAATACGCGTGCGTCAGGATATTCCTCGAGAATTTTCCCGAGCGCCGTGTAAACGTCACGGTGTCCGCAGCCGTTGCAAAGCTGCGGAGGGCGGGCCACTACATTCTGAGGCGGAGCATACACTCCGGCGGAAGCCTTGCCCAGCGCTGCAGCTACATTATCCGGGGTGAGTTCCCCGGTACGCGGAAGAGCCCCTGTCAGGCGGCCTTCCACCTTATAGTCCGCTCCAAGGAGAGACTTTATCTCACGCTCCACTACAGGCTGCCCGTCTTCCACCACTATGATGGAGTCGCTCGCAAGGGCAAGTTCCCTGACGGCCTTTTCCGGAAGAGGATACTGAGATATCTTGAGGACATTGGCGACACCTGCTTCTTTGACATAGTTATATGCTATGCCGCAGGCTATTACACCTATTCCGCAGCCTTTCTCATAACGGTTGAATCCGGAATTTTCAGATATTTCACCGATTACATTCTGTTTTTCAATGAGAGCACTGTATTGCCTGCGTGCGATGGCCGGCAGAAGCACCCAACGCCCCGGATCCTTGTCTGGAGAGAGAGGATTCTGCGCTGATATCTTTCCCGTGATCACTCCGGAGCGGGAATGGGCAAGACGTGTCACCATTCTCATCACTATCGGAAGGCGCAGCCTTTCGGAAAGGGCGAAAGCCTCTCCCATCATATCGTAGGCTTCCTGCTGCGTTGACGGTTCCAGCAGCGGAACCATTGCAAATTTTGCATAGAAACGGCTGTCCTGCTCGTTTTGAGAAGAGTGCATCGACGGATCGTCTGCCGCTACGACGACGAGCCCGCCTTTGACTCCGGTTATTGCGCTATTGACGAAAGCATCGGCACAGACATTCATTCCAACGTGTTTCATACAGACGAGGGATCGCTTGCCTGCATAGGACATTCCAAGCGCCGCTTCCATCGCAGTCTTTTCGTTGGTGCACCAGCGGCTTCTAATGTGGCGTTCCTTCGCCAGAGGATCAGTCTGGATAAATTCGGTGATTTCGGTGGAAGGCGTGCCTGGATATGCATATACCCCGGACAGTCCGGCGTGGATTGCACCAAGTGCAACGGCCTCATCTCCAAGCAATAGACGTTTATCTTTCATAAAGATACAAGATAGCCAAATTTAATCTTGTAAATTTACGAATAATTATGCTTAAAAGACAAAAAAAATGAGGTCGGCAAATTAATGCCGACCTCATCGGGGTGGAGATAGTCGGAGTCGAACCGACGACCCCCTGCTTGCAAAGCAGGTGCTCTAGCCAACTGAGCTATACCCCCAAAGTTGGATAATGTAGTAGTCCCTACTGGAGTTGAACCAGTGACCTCTACATTATCAGTGTAGCGCTCTAACCAACTGAGCTAAGAGACTGTAATATAAAAAATGGAAGATAAGTCCAAGCAAGGAGCAAAGCTCGTTACAGTCGTAAGCTCCAAAAAGGAGGTGTTCCAGCCACACCTTCCGGTACGGCTACCTTGTTACGACTTAGCCCCAATTACCAGTTTTGCCCTAGGTCGCTCCTTGCGGT